>JABMOS010000133.1 GCA_013203185.1 Fidelibacterota bacterium
AATTCCTTCAGCCTGTATTGCACCTAGGCTTGGGGAGGTTTCTTCTTTAACTAGTTCCATCTACTTTCTCAGTTACTGCGCTTGCAATTAATTAATCATAAGCTACGTAATGTAAACAACATTGATCGAATGTAAAAAGGGGAATATGTCGCTATTCGGCTACAGCCAATCGCAAAATCAGTTTAATTATCAGTTTTGTAAGCCCAGCTTTTTTAGCTTCAAATGCAGATGTTGACGACTCAATCCTGCAGCTTGGGCTGCTTTACTGATATTCAACTCGGCCTGCTGGAGGAGGGCTTGAAAATATATCCTTTCAAACTCTTCCTTGGCCTCAGCATAATTGTCAACCATGTTATTCTGGTTTAGAACCAGGGCGCCACCACCACTTAATAGGTGTGCAGGTAAATCCGAAACTGAGATGGAATCACCCTTACACATTATCATTGCATTTTCTAACACATTCACCAATTCACGGATATTACCAGGCCAGGCATGGGTATTGAATATTTGGAATGCCTTTGGAGCAATTCTAGTGACATTCTTTCCCATTGCGCTGGACAGGCGTTTTAAGTGATACTCAATGATCACGGGTAGGTCTTCACGTCGCTCTCTCAGAGGTGGAATCTCAATATGGAATACATTCAATCGGAAATATAAATCTTCCCGAAATCGTCCCATCTTTACTAATTCTGAAATATTTTGATTGGTTGCAGCTACTACACGCAGATTAAGCGGGATTTCTGTATTCCCACCCACTCGACGAATAGCACTGGTTTCAAGAACTCGTAAGAGTTGAATTTGAAACTCTGGTGTAGTCTCGGTGATTTCATCCAGGAAAATAGTTCCATTATGAGATTCTTCGAAGACACCTTTTTTGCGTTCATTTGCTCCAGTAAAGGATCCCTTTTCATGACCAAAAAGAGTACTCTCTAATAAGGTCCCCGGAATACTTCCACAGTTAATCGGGATAAAAGAACCGCGGTTGTTGCGACTTTGCTGATGAACCAATCGGGCAGCAACTTCCTTACCAGTACCTGACTCGCCAGTAAGCAGAACCGTTGTGTTGTAATCAGCTACCGTGCTGATCTTTTCAAGAATTTTCTGCATAACTGCAGAATGAGCTTCTATTTCTAGATAATCAGTGTGTCGCTTTAGTTCTTTCTTTAAAGCAATGTTTTCACTGCGGATACGCTTTTCAGATAATCCGCGTGAAATTCTTATTTGTAATTGGTTCAGGTCAATGATGGGCTTTGCGAGATAATCATAAGCACCATGCTGGATACATTTGACAACGATATCCGTATCCTGTATAGCACTCACCATAATGACAATGAGTTGAGGATTTGTTTGTTTGAATTGTTCCAACAACTTCAATCCGCTAATGCGAGGCATATTGATATCTAGGACAGCTACGTCAAAATCTTCCTTCTCAAATAGTTCGATGGCTTCTTCAGGTTCAGTGGCTGTTGAAATGTCATAGCCAAGATCACCTAAGAAATTCTCAAATAGATGGGTGATGTCTGGCTCATCATCTACGATGAGCACTCGGGCGTTATTTTTTTGCTTACTGTTCATACTCGCTTCTTAGATGTGCATATTTTTAAGTCACTTTTTGTAAACTTCCCATCATTTCTATAGGGAAGGATTTAATATAGCCAAAAAATATGAATTGTGTAGCAATTATACGACAATTGTAATATTTTATTTCCGATGGATGTGACAGTATAAGATATAGTGAAATATTAAGATGACTCTTGTGATAAAAGAGGATTTGCAGTCAAACAAGTCTGCCACCAACCCAAACCACTGGGGTCCATAAGATGCTTTAAAGTGGTCTGACTAAGTACATGATCCAGTACAGATTGGATAGCACACCAAAAAGATCTCACAGTGCAATGGTCAAAATGAACACACACATTACCAGTCCCAGCATAGTGGTCACAGAAGCCTTCATCGAATAATTTCCCCCCTAAAACTTCAAAAACCTCACTAAGTAAAATATCCTCTGGTGCCTTGGCCAAGGTGTATCCGCCATCTTTTCCGCGACTACTCTCCACAAATCCATTCATGCGCAGAATGCGAACCAGTTTGGCTGTATTGCTGGGTGTAATTTTTTCAGCTCTGCTAATGGTAGATATATTGCTACCACCCATCTCGGTCCTACGACCAATATGGAGTAAGCAACGGATACCATATTCTTCTTGGGCGCTAAGTTTCATTTTAGAGTAAACCGAGTTGCAGTAATCCAGCCTCACTAATCATATCTTTGTGCCACTGCGGCTCCCAGACCACTTCCACGTCAGCAAATTCCAATTCGTCAACGTCTTGTAGGATTTGCTGCTTGACTGAAACTGGCAATGATCCAGCCACCGGACAGTTTGGTGCAGTCAAAGTCATCTTCACATAGGCTTCAAGCTCTTCAGTGACTTTCACATCATAGATTAAACCCAGATCATAAATATTGACTGGTATCTCCGGATCATAGATCGTTTTGATTGTGGAGACAATCTTGTCTTCGATTTCTTTTAGATCAATTTCTGGCATATTATCGTTCATATATTGAATCCAATTATTTGTCTATTCAGTTGCTGCAGTATCATCTGTGTCAGTTATGGCAATCCTCAGGGTATGCCAGGAAAGACTGGCACACTTAACTCGAGCAGGAAACTCCTGAACACCGGCGAAAACACCTAATTTCCCAAGACTCTCCAGTGCACCCTCGTCCAGCTCCTTGCCTGTTACCAGATCATGAAAATGTTTGAAATAATGCTCTGTTTCCACGATTGACTTACCTTTGAGAAATTGGGTCATCAGGCTGGCTGATGAAGTGGATATTGCACAACCACTGCCGACAAAGGAGATATCTTTAATGATACCATCAACCACATTGAGAAAAAGTTCCAGCTTGTCCCCGCACAGGGGATTGTGTCCATTTGCGTGATGAGAATGGAGCTCAAGCTTCTTAAAGTTTCGGGGATTTTTATTGTGGTCCAGGATGACTTCCTGATACAACTCTCGCAATTCTGACATTAGCCCATGAGTTCCTTCACCTTAGTAATCGCCTTGGTTATTTTATCAATCTCACCCACAGTATTGTAAAAAGATAGGGATACACGTGTGGTGGCGGGGATGTTATAGTGGTCCATGACTGGTTGTGTGCAATGATGTCCCGTCCTAACAGCAACGCCTTCCATATCCATAATGGTACCCACATCGTGGGGATGAATCCCATCCAGTATAAAGGAGATAATGCTACCCTTTTTAGGCGCTGTTCCGATAATCTTCAGCCCTTCTATGTCTGAGAACTGTTTGGTGGCATAAGCTAAAAGATCCTGTTCATATTCATCTATGGATTCAATACCCAGATCGGATACATAATTGAGTGCGGTTGCCATTCCAATGGTTCCCTCAATATTTGGGGTACCAGCTTCAAACTTGTAGGGAATGTCATTGTACTCAGTTTTCTCAAAACTCACACTCAGGATCATATCTCCACCACCCTGATACGGCAGCATAGTGAGTAAATGTTTTTCTTTTGCATAAAGAGCCCCAATCCCAGTGGGACCATAAATTTTGTGACCTGAAAACACAAAGAAATCACAATCAAGCTCTTGAACATCAATTGGCATGTGGGCAATAGATTGAGCGCCATCTACCAAGACTGGGATACCCAAAGCATGAGCACGCTCAATGATGAGGCCCACATCGTTTATGGTGCCCAATGAATTAGACATGTGCGTCACGGCAACCAGTTTCACTTTTGGACTCAGTAAATCGGGCAATGTACTCAAATCCAATTCACCATTTTCCAGGAAGGGAATGATCTTGAGTTTCGCACCAGTTCGCTCTGCAGTTAATTGCCAGGGGATGATATTGGAGTGATGCTCCATTTCAGAAATTAAAATCTCATCGTCAGGTTTTAACAAAGGTTCCAGATAGCTCCTCGCCACCAGGTTTACTCCCTCTGTTGTCCCACGCACGAAGACGATTTCTTCAACCTTACTGGCATTGATAAATATTTTTACTGTCTCCCGGGCACTTTCGTACAGTGCAGTGGACTTCTGACTGAGGTAATGAACACCCCTGTGGATATTGGCATAGTGATTTGAGTATAAATCTGTGATAGAATCTATCACGCGTTGAGGCTTTTGAGTCGAGGCGGCATTATCAGCATATACCAGCGGCTTACCATATATTTTTGTTCCCAATATGGGAAAATCAGATCGAATTTTATGGATGTCAAACACGTGGGGAAACTATCTCATCCAATGAAGTTGCGATTTTGCCCTTAACATAAGTTTGCAGGGACTCAATACCAATTTCCTGAGTCACTTCCGCTGCAAAGGCCCTGGTGAGCATCAGTCTGGCATCTTTTTTATCAATTCCCCGGGACTGGAGATAAAATAAGGCATCTGAATCCAGTTCACCCACTGTTGCCCCATGGGCACATTTCACATCGTCAGCAAAGATTTCCAGCTGAGGTTTTGCATCAACACGGGCATCTCTAGAGAGAAGCAAGTTTTTATTCGATTGCTGAGCGTCCGTTTTCTGTGCATGCTCGCGTACCAGTACCAATCCGTTAAATACACCCCTGGAATGGCCATTTAATATGCCTCGAAAATGCTGATCACTACTACAATGGGGATGGGCATGATCAAGATAGGTTCTCACATCCAGATGTTGGTTATCATCACCCAGATATACACCCCTTAACACAGCCTCAGCACCGGGTCCAGAAAAGCTAACTTCCAGGTTGGAACGCGTAAGATTTGAGCCCAGAAGATACTGGTGGGATGTGAAGGATGCCGACGCACCTACTTTTACGGATGTATTGCAGACGTGCTGCGTCTCTGCGTTTTCAATACCAATTCTGTAGTACTCAAGACCAGCACCGTCTTCTAATTGAATATAATTTGCTGGTACTGTGATAACCGCTGAATCACCTGGTGATGCATATTGTTCGACAATTTTTAAGTGACTATTATTCTCCAGCCTGACAACATTTACCGGGTTTGTAAATGAAGTTGCGCTGTGAGCTGTACTTATGTGGATGATGTGTATGGGGGTTTTGGACGCCGCATTCTTCTCCACATGAATGAATAAGCCAGCTTGAGATAGCCCTAGAGAGATATGCTGGAAGATGTTATCATCTGTAAGGTTAGAATGGACAATGATGTCCTCCGCCATTTTTAGGGCAGGACCCTTCAATTGGGTTAAATGGGTGATGCTCAATCCAGTATCATCAAGACTCAGTGGATCATCAGAATATTTCTCTGAATAATCACCATTGATAAAGATGATGGTATGGCCAGTTGGTACTGCCTGCTTCAGGTTTGAAATAAAATCAATATCCAACTCTGATGCCGAATCCTTGCCAGGGCTGGAATCAAGTACTGGGCCTAGGGGAGTGTATCTCCATTCTTCATCTTTGCGTGTAGGAAAGATCCCTCCAGCCAATTTTGACAGGGAGGGAGACCTCACAGCCTCAGAGAAAGCGAATGATGATTCTGTGTCAACCCGCTGATTAAGCCAATCTGAAAAATTATTTGTTAATTGAGCCACAATGGATTCCCCGTTTATACTTTTTCAGAGTCTTCAAGTAACCAGTCATAGCCGCGTTCTTCCAACTCATAGGCCAATTCTTTGGTACCTGATTTGATAATCTGGCCATCTGAAAGCACATGGACGAAATCAGGAACGATGTAATCCAGAAGACGCTGATAATGGGTAATGATTACAAAGGCATTCTCAGGAGTACGCAATTTATTGACACCCCCGGCCACGATGCGTAAAGCATCTATGTCGAGCCCTGAATCAGTTTCATCCAGGATGGCCAGTGTGGGATTTAGTACTGCCATCTGTAATATTTCATTCCGCTTCTTCTCACCACCTGAAAATCCCTGATTCACTGGACGCTTGAGGAGATCCTCTTTCATCTCCACCAGGTTCATTTGCTTTTTGATGAGACTCAAGAAATCGATGGCATCCAATTCTTCTTCGCCACGATGCTTCCTGACTTCATTCAAAGCCTTCTTTAAAAAGGATGTATTATTAACTCCAGGAATCTCGATAGGGTATTGGAATGCGAGGAACATACCCTCGCGAGCGCGGATTTCTGGTGCCATTTCCAATAAATCGAGCCCCTTGTAATGGGCAGATCCAGCATCAACACGATATCCTTCACGACCAGACAGAACATGAGCAAGTGTGCTTTTGCCTGAACCATTGGGTCCCATGATGGCATGAATTTCACCTGCTTTGACCTCCAGGTTTAACCCTTTTAAGATTGGTTTTTCGTCTACAGATACTTGTAAATTTTTGATGGATAACATTTATTTCCCCTCTCGCAGAGCCGCAAAGCCGCAAAGAATATTTTGTATTTTTATATCGTAAATCAATGGATCATTCCTCAAACTCATAAAACTCAATTAACTCAATTAACCCACAGAGCCTTCAAGACTCACAGACATCAAAGCCTGGGCTTCTACAGCAAATTCCATGGGGAGTTGTTGAAAGACTTCCCTGGCATAGCCCGAGACAATCATACCCACAGCATCCTCGGTAGAAATTCCCCGCTGATTTAAATAAAATATTTGATCCTCTGATACTTTTGAGGTGGTGGCTTCGTGTTCGACCTGTGCGCTGGGGTTTTCAATCTCCAGATAGGGATACGTGTGAGCGCCACATTGATCACCGATAAGCAGGGAATCACATTGTGAGTAGTTACGAGCGTTTTCAGCCTTCTTATTCACTTTCACCAGACCTCGATAGGTATTGTTGCTTTTTCCTGCAGAAATACCCTTAGAAATAATGAGACTCCTTGTGTTCTTACCAAGGTGAATCATCTTGGTGCCTGTATCTGCTTGCTGGTAATTGTTGGTTAGGGCTACGGAATAAAATTCACCTACAGACTTGTCCCCCTTTAAAACACAACTGGGATATTTCCAGGTAATGGCAGATCCTGTTTCAACCTGAGTCCATGAAATCTTAGAATTGTTACCAGCGCAGAGTCCACGCTTGGTGACAAAATTAAAGATACCACCAACACCCTCTTTATTTCCAGCATACCAATTTTGAACTGTGGAATACTTTATTTCCGCATCATCCAGAGCAATAAGTTCAACCACAGCTGCGTGTAATTGATTTTCATCACGCATGGGGGCAGTACACCCCTCGAGGTAACTTACATAGCTTCCTTTATCTGCCACGATAAGGGTCCGTTCAAATTGACCAGTCTTGGATGCATTAATTCTGAAATAACTAGAAAGCTCCATGGGACAGCGAACACCAGGTGGGATATAAACAAAACTTCCATCACTAAAAACGGCGGAATTCAAAGTTGCATAAAAATTATCTGTATAGGGGACCACAGTGCCCAGATATTTTTTCACCAACTCAGGATGCTCCTGGATAGCTTCGCTAATGGGGCAAAAGATTATGCCCAACTCTCCAAGTTTACCTTTGAATGTGGTTGCAACAGAAACACTATCAATGACTGCATCCACAGCAACACCAGCCAGCAATTCACGTTCCTCTAGCGGTACACCAAGCTTTTCAAAAGTGGCCAGCAACTCTGGATCCACTTCGTCTAAACTTTTTGGGGCTTCTTTTTTCGGAGCAGCATAATAGTATAGATCCTCATAGTCAACTTCTGAGTATTTCAGTTTAGGCCACTTCGGTTCTTTTTGTTTACGCCAATGGCGGTAGGCTTTCAGCCGCCATTCAGTCATAAATTCAGGCTCTTTCTTTTTGGCCGAGATCATGCGGACAATATTTTCGTCAAGGCCTTTTGGAAACGCTTCCATTTCAATGTCGGTGACGAAACCATATTTGTAGTCTTGATCTGTTATATTTTGAATGGTTTGCTGATCATCACTCATGGCGATATTTTTATCATTATCTCGGGTCATTTTATTATTCTCTTTAATCATTTCGTCCCAAGTATAGCATATTGTACAAAAAAGTCAAGATTAAATGAAATCATCTTCACTGTTGCCCTGAATTTTGTGAAAAGATACTAGTCCAAAGGGGGGCAGCTTGACTTGAAGCCCTGTCAGACCAAATGGTTTATGTTTACAAATGTGCCACGAGAGATTATGTTTAATGCTCTGTTAGGAGTGAACTATATAAATTATGATTAAGAAATCTTATAAGGGGCATAGCCCAAAAATACATAGCGATGCCTGGATCGCCGAGAATGCTATTATCATTGGCGATGTTGAAATCGGGGCAGGCACAAGTATATGGTACAATGTTGTTATCCGTGGTGATTTGAACAAAATCAGGATTGGTGAAAATGTCAATATTCAGGATGGCGCTATCCTCCACGTGGAATCGGAGGATGGGCCCTGTATTATTGGAAATCGGGTGACTATTGGTCATCAAGCAATTGTTCATGGGTGCATTGTAAAAGATGATGCTTTAATCGGTATGGGAGCTACCGTTTTAAGCTGGGCTAAAATTGATGAGGGCGCATTGGTTGCAGCTGGTGCTCTTGTCAAAGAATATGAGCATATCCCCACCAGAACACTCTGGGCAGGTGTCCCGGCCAAGCAGCGAGCGGAAATTGATGAGGATATGTTTCAGCGTATGCAAACCGGCTGGAAGCATTACGTTGAACTGGCAGAGAGTTACAGGAGTGAAGATGATACCTTATCAGATCATTGAAAAAAAATCACTGGGGCAGCCACTCAGTGATAGGGAGATCAGGGAATTCATACTTGCCTATACCCATGGCACTATTCCCGATTATCAAATGTCCGCTCTCCTCATGGCCATCTTCATCAAGGGTATGAGTACAGAAGAAACGCTATCCCTCACCAAAGTCATGCTCGAGTCCGGGGAGCGAATGGATTTTAGCTCCGCTCCTGGTTTTGTAGCCGACAAGCACAGCACCGGCGGTGTGGGAGATAAAGTCTCAATTCTCTTGGCCCCCATTCTTGCAGTGTTAGGTATACATATTCCTATGATATCTGGCAGAGGACTAGGCCATAGTGGTGGAACCCTTGATAAATTGGAATCAATTCCAGGGTTCAATGTGAATCTTGATTTGAATGACTGGCATAACATGGTTATAAAAGAGCATGTTGGTCTCATCGGTCAAACTGGAAATATTTGTCCCGCCGATAAGAAAATTTATTCCCTGAGAGATGTTACCGCCACCGTAAGATCTATCCCCCTGATTTCAGCCAGTATCATGAGTAAAAAAATTGCTGAAGGTATTCAGGGACTGGTTCTCGATGTGAAAACAGGAAACGGTGCTTTTATGCAGACTCCTGATGATTCCCGAGCGCTGGCCAACAGTCTGGTTTCCATTGGGAAGGGCTATGGAATTAAAACCACAGCTCTGATTACAGACATGAATCAACCCCTTGGTTCAGCCATTGGCAACTGGTTTGAAATGGAGGAGTCAGTGAGGGGCTTGCAGGGAGATGGTCCTGATGATCTCATGGATGTCACCTACGCACTAGGGGCTGAGATTCTGAGAATGTCAGATCCAACTCTATCCCAGGAAGCTGCTATTGATTTGCAGGTCAAAACTGTAGCAGACGGCTCTGCCTTTGAGAAGCTCAAAAGAATTACTGAACTTCAGGGTGGTGATCCAACTGTTCTGGACAATTTAAGCAGGTACCCCAAAGCAAAATATTCTGGAGCCATCAAGGCAACTGAATCAGGTTATCTCGCTGGCGTAGATACCATGGCCCTGGGCTTTGCAGGTATACAACTGGGAGCTGGCAGGCGCCAGATCACAGACACCATAGATTATTCCAGTGGGTTGTATATCCATGCAAGAATTGGGGATAATTTGATCCAGGGTGATGAGATTCTCACGGTTTATTCCAACGATGAAGCTTCCCTTAAAGAGGTGCTAACCCAAAGTGAGAAATTTTTCAGCATAGAACAGTCACCACCTGATTTGCCACCGCTCATCCTAGAACGAATCCAGTAAATCACTAAAACAACTGCGCCCTCAAGCAAATATTAATTTCTTCACTTTTATAGTTTGAAGAAGACCTCCCAGCAACTATATGATCCCTTGATGTCAGAAGTGATTATAAATAGGACAATTATCTACATATGCTAATTACCAATAATGTTAGTTTGACCTTTGGTGGTCAGAAGTTATTTGAAGATGTAAACATTAAGTTTACACCAGGAAACTGTTATGGACTCATCGGGGCCAACGGTTCTGGAAAATCCACCTTTCTCAAACTACTAGCCAGAGATATCGAAATGCAAAAGGGTAGCATTAGCATGGGTCCCGGGGAACGCATGTCAGTGCTCAAGCAGGATCAGTTTGCCTATGATGAATTCACGGTTTTGGAGACTGTTCTCAAGGGGAATGAGATCCTCTTTAACATCATGCAGGAAAAAGATAGCATTTACATGAAGCCAGATTTCTCAGATGCAGATGGGATGAAAGCCGCAGAGCTTGAAGCTGAATTTGGTGAAATGGGTGGTTGGGAGGCCGAGTCGGAAGCCATGGTACTGCTTGCCGGGCTGGGTCTCGACGTGTCCTATGCTGATCGTAGCATGAAAGAACTCAAGGGGTCTGAAAAAATTAAGGTATTGCTGGCTCAAGCAATATTTGGTAATCCTGACATCTTACTCCTGGATGAACCTACAAATCACCTTGACATTAAAGCCAAGGACTGGCTGGAGCAATTCTTACTCGGCTTCAATAATACTGTGATCGTTGTATCCCATGATAGACACTTCTTGAACAAAGTTTGTACCATGACTGCTGATATTGATTTTGGTAAAATTACTACCTATGCAGGCAATTATGATTTCTGGAGACAATCCAGTGAATTAGCACAAAACCTAAGGAGTAATCAGAACAAGAAAGCTGAGGACAAAGCCAAAGAACTAAAAGCATTTATCTCACGTTTCTCAGCCAATGCCAGTAAATCAAAACAGGCCACTTCCAGGCAAAAGCAATTAGAAAAATTGGAATTGGGAGATATGCCGATTTCCACTCGAAAATATCCCTATATCCACTTTGAGCCCCAAAGAGAGGCTGGGAAGGACATCCTAACTGTTGAGGGGTTGACCAAGAGCATGAAGGGGAAAAAGATACTGGACAATGTCACCTTCCATATTGCTAAGGGTGAAAAGGTCATATTTCTCTCTGAGAACGAAACGGTAACGACCACTCTTTTTAAAATTCTCGCCGGTGAAATGGAACCAGATGCAGGTTTTGCCAATTGGGGGGTTACTACAACCCAATCTTATTTTCCAAAGGACAATACTGAATATTTTGAACCAGGGAAATTTAACTTGATCGACTGGCTTCGTAGATATTCTGAGGATCAACATGAACCATATATCCGTGGGATGCTTGGTCAGATGTTATTCTCAGGGGAGGATGCCTTTAAGAAAACCAATGTACTCTCTGGAGGGGAAAGGGTCAGATGTATGTTTGCCAAGATGATGGTGACAGGTTCAAATGTGCTCATGTTCGATGGCCCAACCAATCACCTCGATTTGGAAAGTATCACTGCCATCAATGAAGGTCTCATCCGCTTTAAGGGAAATATCCTATTTACTTCCCACGATCATGAGTTCAATCAAACCGTGTCAGATCGCATCATTGATCTGGATGCCAAGAATATTGAGGTCAATGTCTCAAGCTATGATGAATATCTTGGACTGCATTAGGGCCGCATCTAAACCCCTACACATTTAATTTTATTTTTGAATCCCGCCAAATATCTTTGGTCCCAGAGAATAAATACGAGGGATATTTTCAGCATGTACATGGCTTGCCACTACTTCACCTGAAAAAATCACATGATCACCGGTTACCAGACTATCCTTCAAAATACATTCAAAATTTAGGCTAGCTTCGGCAAGGAGAAGACCATCGATGATGGTAGCTGGTTGAGTTGGTGTACCCAGCACCTTTAATTTGTCTAGATCTCTTCCAGACTCAGTGCCAAAAAACCGGACTTCCTCTGCCATTCGGGTGGAGGGATAGCTGATGACAAATTCTGTTTGTTTTAGCATCAGTTCATAGGTATAGCGTTCAAAACCAATTGATATCGCCATCATTCGAGGCTCAATGGATGTAAACATGGACCATGCTGCGGACATGGGGTTATACCTTCCATCCATATCTTTAACTATGACGATACTCACTGTTTCAGGATAGTGTAATTCTCGGCTTTCCCGGTAATCTGTAATTTTCTGCATGGGCACAGTATAGCCAGGCATCCCATCGTTGTCATCGGCAAATCGCATAGGTCCAAGATTTTTCACCTGGGTATGACAAGCGTGTTGTAGTCGTTGTTTTGGACCAGTGAAGATGAAGCTGCCAAATATGAAAATTAAATAATATCATGCATAGTTAATAGCTACGTAGGCACTATTTTTGCTTTTAGCAAAGAAAATGTTAGTCTTGGGTTGATTCCAATACTAAATTTTTGTGTAATAGCAATCATTAGCATAGACAATGATTATTGATAACCATAGGGTCAAAAAGATATAAATTTTAAAGGGGACTTCTGATGGATATGAAATTGAAACAGCAGGCGAGCGCAATTACTGAGCTGACTTTTGATTTGTTGAGGTGTTGTGAAGCCAAAGAAAAGATGTTTGCTAAAGACCACGGACTCAAAGTTGCTGAATTCCGTTGTTTGAGAATTGTTGAAGCAGGTAAATCCTACTCTGTACAAGAGCTCGCAACAAGCATGCACCTTTCACCAAGCCGTTTAACAAGAATCATTGATGGTCTTTTTGCAGAGAAACTGGTTGATCGAGTTCAAAGTATTGAAGATCGTAGATTTGCAAAAATTAGCCTCACCAACAAGGGCCAAACTCTGGTAGGAAAGCTGAAAGAAGAGTATGCAGATCTCCACGGTGAAATGCTAAAAGATATCTCAGTCGAAGATAGGGATAAAATATTTAATGGTATTTCTTTGATGCAGGGATTGGTGAGTAGCTGGCTAGTCAGAAACGCCTGATTCACATCACTTATTTTGGAAAAAAGTCCGGTTTATGCCGGACTTTTTTTATTTCACTTGTGGAACAATTGACACAGTAAAGACTTGGACAGACTGAATGAATAAACTGGCAACACTATGTTACATCCGTGATGGCGAGAAGACCTTAATGCTCCATCGCAATAAAAAAGCCAATGATATGCATGAGGGTAAATGGAATGGTTTAGGCGGAAAAGTCGAGGAGGGTGAATCCCCAGAGGCCTGCGCCATAAGAGAAGTTATGGAAGAATCAGGCTTGAAAGTATCCAGCCCTCAGCTCAAAGGTTTTATCACCTTCCCTCATTTTGATGGTGAAAATGATTGGTATGTATTTGTATATCGTTTTGAAACGTTTAGCGGCGAGTTGATAGATTCTCCAGAAGGTCATCTCCAGTGGATTCCAAAGGCTCAAATGAAATATCTTCCTCTGTGGGAGGGCGACCGGATTTTTATGGATTGGTTGGATCAACCAGGTATTTTCTCTGCGGTTTTTAAATATGAGACAGGCAAACTTCTTAATTGGAATGTGACCTGGTATTAAAGTATAATGTATATATGTTATTGAACTTTACGGGGAATGAGAAATAAAATGAAAAAAACCTTTATCCGACCTTTGCTTCTACTGCTTGCTGTACCCATGCTTTTTGCGCAGATCAAATCAATTTCTGGCACCATCAGAAATTCAATTACTCTTGAACCACTGCCCTATGCAAATCTCACCATAAAAGGTACCTATCTAGGCGGAACCTCAAATGTGGACGGCTACTTTTACCTCAGTGGCTTATCTCATGATAGTCTGCAGGTAGTCTGTTCATATATGGGATACAATTCCTATGGTAAAAAATTCTATTTTGAAAAGGATACTCATATTATTATCCCGATTCATATGGAGCCTCAAACCCTGGGAGGGGAAGAAGTGGTTGTTGAAGACTCTCTGCTGGAAGTCCCTGAAATAAGAATCACATCACAACTCCCTGGACCTGAACGACCAAAAGATATCGTACTCAAGGAAACTGAAGAGCTGGAGAACAATGCATTCTCTTACGAGTTGATGGCCCCGACTCGCTGGCTTCATCCAACAGGTGAATTTACCCGCTATGTCATTGATGGTGTTCCAGTAGAAAATACACGGCACCTGTATAATATTTATCCAGCATTCAACATGGACGCAGTGAAACATATTGAAAATCATGGTGCTGGAAACGTGCGGCAAACAACCACTGATCCAGTTAGTACCACTGAATTAATCTATAAAGAAGGCAATCGGTCCAAAATGGATGTCCGTGCCATTCTCGGTCTGGTTGAAAGTGGGCTCACCACCTCGGGTCCCCATCCCGCTGGCGGGTCATGGTATTTTTCTGGCCGTCGTGTAGATTTTGATGCGATTTATTCATTGAGCACGACTCAATCTGATAGCGTTTATCGGAGATTCAGACCCGATTATTATTTTTATGATCTTAATGGGAAAATCACCTTTGATATAAGCGAAGACACCAAAGTTTCAGGAAACATGTACTTGACCTTTGACAAACTGCATTGGTTAGGGGCAGAAGGACGCAGTGCACATTCAAGCTGGTATAATAGCTTTATCTCAGGACGTCTGCAGCACCGATTCAGCCCAAGGCTAGCAACTCTGACAAATCTATATGGCAAGAATTATCATACCTTTCTGAGAGCTGACCAGATTCCGTTTGGTTTATCTCAGAGCTTAGATGGTGATTTTACCAATGATCTGCGAACTTACGGCATATCCACCCATGCTGAATATTTCCTTGGGAAAAATAATATGGTCTCTGCAGGAGTGAGCATTGATTTGTTAAACTCTGATGTGGCATACGTCGATTCCAGTGGTTTGATGGATGTTTCTGGATTGATCTTTAAAACCAAGGCCGGGTATCGATACACATTGCCCTACAATCTATCCACAGACGTAGCACTACATACGGTCTATTCTTCCTTTGCAGAAAAACTGGCTGTGAATCCAAGTCTTCGCGTGATGTGGGAACCCTCCAATATTTACTCCGCCTATTTTTCACTGGTACAATCCACGCCTACCAACCGGGAAATATCACTATCAAATACATTGAGCCAGCCACTGCTGGACATCCTTATTCCCGTGGATAAGAGTCTCGAAATGCCTGCTGAAATTGATATTAGCCTTGGTGGTCAGTTCATGCCACTCATCGGTTATAACTTATCGGCAAATGTATTCACCCAACTAATTGAAAATCCCACCCTCCTTGATAGCAGTTGGCAGGGTGATTTTAGTGCCCAGGATAAATGGTTAGTCCCCTATAAATCGGGTCTGGTGAGTGGTCTTAATCTTTCACTGGAGAAATTAACACCAGGTGTGCGCACCCTGGCAAAATATAGATTTTCCACAGCGACCCTCACTGATAGTGCAGGTGTCAAGGATCTTCTCCCAGGGCACAGGCAGCACGAGTTTTACTTTACGCTCGATGGGAAATTCCGAGATAATATGGGCTACAAAATGGATTTTTCAGTGGCCTCAGGCAAACGCTACTATGACAGCAATCAAAACTGGGAATGGTCATCAGCCTATCACAGGCTTGACTTATCCTTCTATCGTGAAGTTTCTTGGGAAAGGGTAGATGGGAAAGTCAGTCTGAAGCTTAATAATCTGACCCTTAGAAAGAATCTTGAATTTGACGAGAAGAGCTGGGTGACTAACAGCCTCCAGGATAGAACCTTTGTTCTATTGCCCTTTATGCCAACTATAAATTTTGATTTTGTTTTCTAAGTCTTAGTTGAATAACAGAAAAGGGCTATCCAAGTGGATAGCCCTTTTTTTAAGTATTAACCTGGAAGGTCGCCTGGTGTCATGAGCAAGTCTTCCATGAGCTTGAGTTCTTTAATGCCAGATACCAAAATATCAGAATTCGCTTTAAAGTATTCCTTATCCAGCTTGCCCTCATAATCCATCTTTCTCAAGATGTATTTGATCGTATTTAAGCGTGCCAATTTCTTATTATCAGATCGAATAATTGTCCAGGGAGCAATGGTCCTGTTGGTTTCAGAGAGCATTTGAAATTTCTTTACTGAGTACTGATCCCAAAGGTTCTGGGCTTCCATGTCCACAGGAGAGATTTTGTACTGCTTGAGAGGATCTGTTTCTCTGGCTTTAAACCGAGCGAGTTGTTCTTGCTTGGAGACAGAAAAATAAAATTTAAATAATTTAATCCCATCTTTTACCAACATCTGCTCAAACAGGGGTACATCTTTAATGAAACGCTTGTTCTGTTCATCTGTGCAAAACCCCATAATAGGTTCAACCATGGCTCTGTTGTACCAACTTCGATCAAACAGGACAATTTCACCGCCAGCGGGAAGGTGTTGAATATATCTTTGGAAATACCATTGCATCTTTTCCACGTCACTGGGCTTTTCCAGTGCAACCACCCGAGCGCCACGAGGATTGAGATGCTCCGTAATCCTTTTAATGGTACCGCCCTTACCTGCTGCATCTCGTCCTTCAAAAATCATGAGAACTCTAAGATTTTGCTCTTTCACATGGTTTTGAAGTTTAAGGAGTTCAATTTGCAGCCGCTTGAGCTCAATCTCATAGTTCAGCGTTTTCTTTTTAACATAGACAGCTACTCGGCCCTTGGAATCCTGAGCATCCTTATTTTTTGTAGCCGTTCCTTCGTGCAAATGAATCTTTTTTGGCTTGCGAGCTTTGACAGAAACAGACTTCGGACCCACCTTGACAGCAGGATCATTTTTTGTTTCCACGGGAGCGGGATTGTTTGTGGTTGCTGGCTGAGTCGCAGGACTTTGCTTCCCTGGTGATGGTGTGGGGGCTGGTGTCTTTTTATCCATATTTGTAACCCTCTTAATTAGCCAATAAATCGACCATGTTTGCGCCGTTGGCGCTCCATTATTTTCAATTCACGCTTTCCAGAAATCACTACCTCATCATTGGGCTTAAAATTCAAGCTTCTGCTTCTTCCACGATAGGGGATTGAGCTCAGTATCAATTTCATGGTTTCCAATCTGGCTGAATGCTTGCTGTCAGAGCGAATAATATACCAGGGAGCTTCTTTGGAATTGGTCTTTTGAAGCAATTTAAATTTTTTTGCAGAAAACTCATCCCAAAGTTCCTGGGCTTGAAGATCAACCTCACTCAATTTCCACTGACGCAGTGGATCATTCATGCGTCTCTCAAAGCGTCTATTCTGTTCCTCCTTAGAAACAGAAAAATAGAGCTTGAGCAATATGGTTTGTGAATCGCTGATAAAGTTCTTCTCATATGAATTCACAGTGTTTAGAAATTCACGATATTCTTTATCTGTACAAAACCCCATGACAGGTTCAACCAGAGCCCGGTTATACCAGCTTCGATCAAAAAGGACCATTTCACCGACAGAGGGGAATCGCTCAATGTAGCGCTTGAAATGAAGTTCTGTTTGCTGGCGTGGTGAAGGTTTCCCCGGTACTTCAACACGATAGCGTTTCTCATTCATATAGCGGGTAAGGCGCCGAATTGTGCCCCCTTTGCCTGATGCATCTCGGCCATCAAAAAGGATAATCATTTTCTTACCGCTTAGTTCAAGATGTTGCTGCATCTTGATCAATTCTGCCTGATAGGGCTTCAATTCTTCATTTTGTTGATATTTCCCCAGGGCCGCATTAATAATGCGATCTTTTTGTTTCTTCTTGAGAACGTCCTTGATCTCATCCATACCTGCTTTTCCATCGGAGTGATCAATTTTTCTCTCGGCTTTGCTGATAACCGATCTGATTATATGTTGGGGTTTGGGGTCAGAAACTATGGGCTGTTCTTCTTGCTCAATATTTTCTTCTTGTGACATTCCTTCTCTCCGGAATAGAAATTAATATTTATCCTCAACCATACTTTATCAAGCACTGGACATGTTGAAGCAAAGCTCAAATATAGGACAATGTCTGTTAGATTTGTAGATTAAATCAGGCTGAGAGGGTCGCATTTATCAAGTATTGTTCTCTATTTCGGACATCCAAAGTAACTCCTCGTCCGATGTCAAATTGCCCAGAAAATAAACTGATTAGCGCAGCTGCTGCGATGCCTTACTAATTGAATTCGTCGAACAGGACTTTATAAGTCACATAAGAGATATTCTTCATTTCAACGCCAGGGGGTAGCGTGACTTCCACTCTAAACAGAGCCGATTCTCCAGTTGAGAGCGAGCTTTCACTGATAACTCCTGAATAAAATGAATAGGGCTCACCACTAATGTAGGAGGAGTCCTGGGCAATGATAGTGGTTCGTTTGTCATGGAGGCGGTAGCGAACTCTCACAAAATCTGCCCGACGCAATCCTTGGTTGATAACCTGCCCAATGAAGACGCGACTATCCGTATGGCGCTGATCCTCAAATTCACCTTTCAAGACAACATCAGCATGAAGCCGATCAAACGGTTTAAGTTCCTTAATATTTTCCTGAACAATGGAGAGGGTCCCGATATTGGTCTGAACGATGATCTTATCCATATCCTCGGTAATAATTTTGCCTTGTACCACCGTTCCATTTTTTAAGGTGATCTCGCTGATATTTTCAGGAAAATTGACAAGTCGCTTGATCTCTTTGCGAATCCTGGGTGCGCTTAAGTCATCATACTCACGCAGTTGAATACGCATACGATCCATATCATTCTGGATTTGATTTACTTCTCTGCGGAGTTCCATGACAAGACTATCGGAGCCTTGAACTCTCACACTGGGTTGAAAAAACTCACGTTTGTTTGATCCCTCGCTGGTACCCGTTGTTTTCTTTTTCTTCTGGGAAAAGCCCACCAGGGGTATTAAAACAATTATCATGAGTAACAGGATTTTGGAGGGACGTAGATGTACAGTCATTATTCACGCTCCCATTTGCTTTGGGTTATGCGAGCAACATGCTGCAATTTTTGTTGAAGTTCAGGATCATCGATGGATGCGACTAAATCCTTAATATCATTATAAAAAATGAAATTATCAGGATTGTCCAAAATATCAATCAACTGGTTTGTGATCACAGGATCCTTATAGGCTGAGAGGGAAGTAATTGCTCTCTTACGAAAGCGACTTGGCATCTGATCATCACGTGCCACCTTCACCAGCGCCATTTTTAACTCTGGGTCATCAAAATTACCCAGTGAGGTTGTGATGGCATCCAGCATCCCATAATAGGTTGCCTGCTCATTGTGCAGAGCATCGATCATGCTTGAGAGGAGCCGTTCATCCTTCATCTCATCCATAAGGGAGATGGCATAAGTCTTAACCTCGTTCTGAGTGGCAGGATTGCTCAGCATTTCAGCCATAAGACGTGCAACGGCAGGATCGTTTTTCGTAGCCAGAATCTCCACGGCTAGATTCCTGATTGAAATATCAATTTTTCTGTTTTTGGCAATGGACATAAGAATGGGTACTACCCGGGCATCGTCCATTTTTCCCAGAGTAAGGGTCAGGTTCTGTAGAAAGGAAGCATAGTCTTCAGTAGCATCCGCATATAATTTTAATATGAGGGCAACAGAGCGTGCATCTACCTGATCTTCAATGATGGTAAACATTTCATCCCGAACTGTAACATAGCCAGACCGGCTCGCGGCCATGGCCTGGAGAACAGTTTTTATATTTTCCGCATCTTTGGTTTTGCCAAGAGCTTGAACTCCTGTCTGAAAGAGGGTGTAGTCAAGATCGCTACCATCCTTGAGGGAATTCCTGATGGCCTGAAGCCCCACTGGATCATTGGATTCAATCACCTTTAGCATGGCTTCTTTGCGAAGCTCTATAGGCAGGGAAGTATCCCTGTAGAAGCTAATTAGATTATTTAAGGCTTTTTTATTTCCATCTCTATAATCGCTATAAGCTTCATCAATTCCAGCTTTGGTGGTTTCCTTGTTGGAGCTACAATTGGTCAAAGACCCAATAGTCAGTCCAAGTAAGATGATCAAAAGTACTTGTTTGCTTAAATGCTTCATGTTGAAATCCATCAATTTCTATTCAAAATATCGTGAAAAGTATCAATTCAGTTTATAGAAAATACAGGTTGAAGTCAAGGTAATTCCCTTTGTTCCAATTGCTTAACATGCCATTGTTTAAGTGATAGATTCACTCCATCAAAATAGCCATAGGTGAAATAATTCAAGAAATCGCCAATGGTGAGAAAGGTCTTATTCTCGAACTTTTTCAATTTTGGATAGTGTACATGACCTGTAATGAAAAAATCCGCTCCTTCTGCAAATCTATCTTCTGCGAACGCATAGTTTTTACGTATTAGATTTAGTTGATCAATTGAAGTCTCTTTGCGATATTTTTTCCTGCTATTCCGAGATAGCCAGTTGGCGATCCAATGGGTGACATTGGGGTGAAGGAGCCACCTGAATGCCCAGATAAAGAGCGGGTGTTGAATAACACTTCGTAATCGATGATAGCCAACATCTTCTGGATCAAGACCATCCCCATGGTTGAAATAGAACTTCTTGTCAGCATACTCAATGGTGGCTGCCTTCGGGTAAATGTTTACACCAATAGTCTCAGATAAAAATGGACCTATCCAATAGTCATGATTGCCCCCGAAATAATGGATAGTAATCCCGGCGTCAATCAATTCCCTCATCTTTGAATAGACATCCAGATAAGCCTGAGAGACTACATAGCCATATTCAAAATAGAAATCGAACCAATCCCCAACGATAAAAAGGGTGGCCTTTTCTGCTTTTACTTTGTCCAAAAGCAGGAATAGTTCTTTGCGGCGTTCTCGCTCCATGTCATCTATCTGGATGCGCAAATGCACATCTGAAAGGAAGTATGCTTTATTATTCATTCAGTCAAATTAACCAACATCACCTAAAGTACCATGCGAATTGTAGGTTGATAGTCATGTAAACGTTTTAAGTTGGCTGAAATCAGGCTGTCTGAGCGTTTGACAATTATCAGAGTGAAGCTTATCTTGATCAGAATTATTGGAACCCAAAGGAGCTCTTGGCATACACCATTATATGAACAATACTAATTCTATAAAGAACATTCTGATTTTAGCTGTCATAGGCCTAATCGCCTTTGCCACTCCTGTGGAAGCAAAATACGGAAAAAATAAAGTGCAATATCGTGGGATGGACTGGTCATTTATCCAGACTCCTCATTTTGATGTCTACTTCTATGATGGGGGCGAATCAATTGCCTACTTCGCAGCGGATGTGGCTGAGAAATCTTACGAGCAGATATCTTATCAATTAGACTGGCGGCTGAGCAAACGTATATCCATCCTGGTTTATAACTCCCACAATGATTTCCAGCAAACCAATGTGACTTTGGGCTATTTGCAGGAGGGGATAGGTGGCTTTACTGAATTATTTAAAAACCGGGTGGTCTTGCCCTTTGAGGGTAGTTATGAACAGTTCAGGCATGTTCTCCATCATGAGTTAACCCATGCCATGGTCAATGATCTCATCTTTGGTGGAAATGTACAATCCATTGTTTCCGGTAAAATGAGAGTGAACATCCCCTTGTGGTTGAGCGAGGGCTATGCTGAATATTCATCCCTGGACTGGGATTCCAGAGCCGATATGATTATTCGTGATGCGGCCATCAATGGTAGTCTGCCTCCCATACAATATCTGAATTACTATATGGCCTATAAGGGTGGTCAAAGCGTGGTCCGGTATATTGGGGAAACTTTTGGTGTAGAGCGTATTGGAGAGATATTGCATGAAACACGACACTTTAAAGATGTTCCCAAGGCCATCGAGAATACGCTGCATCTGGATTTGGAGACCTTGACTGATAAGTGGCATTTTTCGGTGAGAAAAGACTATTGGCCAGATATTGAAGGCCGTAGCAACCTGGATGATGTTGGCCATCGGTTGACAGATCATACAAAAACCAGAAACTACTTTAATGTAAGCCCTGCTATTTCTCCCAATGGGGGCAAGGTCGCCTTCCTGTCAGATCGATCCGGCTATGCAGATATATACATTATGTCGTCTGATGATGGTCGACAGCTAACCAAAATTATTTCCGGGCAACGAACTGCTGAGCTGGAGGAGTTAAAATGGCTAAGTCCCGGTCTTTCCTGGGCTCCTGATAACAGGCACCTGGTATTCTCCGCCAAATCTGGTAATGAAGATGCTCTGATTTTCTTTGATACAGAGAAAGAAACGCGTCATAGCCATAAACTTGGCTTGGACGGGATTTTCACAGCTGCCTGGTCTCCTGATGGAAAAAATGTAGTGTTTTCAGGACTTAAGGATGGCGCCAGTGACCTGTTTCTCTATTCTATAAAAACCAAAGAGATTACACAACTCACTCGCGATTTATTTTCTGATACACGCCCAACCTGGTCACCGGATGGTAAGGAGTTGGCCTTTGTATCTGATCGTGGCAACTCACTGCTCACTGGGGTTGTATCCCAAGGCTCTGAGCAATCCCGCGACATCTTGCGAAATCACGATTTTCGCACCACCGATATTTATACCATGAATATAGAATCAGGCCAAATCACGCGTATCACAGATACACCAGGGAGTGAGGATTCACCAAGTTATGCCAATACAAGCCCTAAATTGGCCTATACCTCAGATCGCAGTGGGATATGGAATATTTACTTCTATGATTTCGAGACAGATATTGAAGTACCTGTTACAGATATCATGACTGGTATTTTTCAAATAAGTTGGAGCAAAGACGATTCCAGGCTCGTATTTGCCGGATATGAAAAGGGTGGTTGGGATATTTTTACCATGAATAACCCCCTCGATGTAAAAAAACAGCTGAGTGCGCCATCATTTTCAAACTATTTAAAGCGCAAAAATCTTCAACTGGATCTGACATATACGGATTCAATGCCAGTTCCAGAGCACAAGATTATCAACCCTTTTGAGACACATGTTTTTGCCTATGGCAATCAGTTTTCAGATTCAAAGGGAACAACTGAGGCTCCAGAACCAATCGTTTTGAACACCATGGATAGTAGCGGTGCTTATGCTGTGAATAAGTATAAGACCAGATTTACTGTAGACCTGGTGGATGCTCAGGCTGGATATTCAAACTTTTTCGGTGTCCAGGGCAACGCTCTCATGGTTTTTTCAGATATTATGGGTAATCATCAAATTCAGTTTGGTTTTGAGTTGTACCGTAACCTGGATAATTCTGACCTCATGCTGGGATACCACTATTTACCCAACAGAGCCAATTTACACCTGATGTTGTATAATCTTCCTGACGACTATTTGAGTAGAACCTTTGACAACTTTTTTGCACTATGGCATTTTAGAAAATACGGATCAGTCATTGGCATCGATTATCCATTCTCGAAATATTCTCGGTTTGAAACCAGTGTAAATTGGTTGAATATTTATCAGAGTATTTCTTACCTGGATATGACCTACCTGGATCGAGAGAAAGACGATTTCTCAATCAATCAAAGCTATGTACTACCAGAAGTGAAGCTGAGTTTTGATAATGTATTGTATGGTAGTCTTTATCCTGTCTCCGGATGGCGGATGGAAACCAGTTTTCGATTCTCCCCTGACATGCCAAACTCGTCACGCCAATTTGCAACCTTCAGAACAGATGTTCGAAGATATATCAAGGTCGCCAGAGAATACTCTTTTGCCCTGAGAGCTTCTGCAGCCAGTAGCTATGGCAAGACCCCTGAAACATTTATGGCAGGTGGAATTTCAAACTGGATCAACTACAGAATGGATAGTGCTTATCTGGATATTATATCAGATTATGAAGATCTCTACTTTTCTGAATACGTGGTGCCAGTTCGAGGCGTTCCCTATTTTGCATATACTGGTAATCATTACACAGCCTTCAATGCTGAATTTCGCTTCCCCTTTATTGAATATCTCTCAGTCAAGTGGCCAATTTCCATGGTTATTGGAAACGTCAGAGGAGAACTGTTCAGTGACTGGGTGAAAACCTGGAATGCTGAGCAAATAGAAGGTTTAAGTCTTCCTGAAATCCTTTTTAAGGGGCAAAATAACAGTTACTGGGGAACCGGCTTCGGAATGCGCATGAATCTGGGAATTTTTGTGCTGCGATATGATATGGCTTTTGATATGTCCGAAGAAACAATGTGGGCGTACCGACAGCATATCTGGTCCCTGGGTCTGGACTTTTAATGCAAAAACTAGTTCGGCTGCTAGGTCGTGAAACCATTGGTCTGATAGCCAACATTGGTGAGGTATTCATTCTCCTCGGTCAGGCTTTAAAAAATGTACGCTACTTCCACCAGGACCGGGTTTTATATAACGAACAGCTCTATCGATTGGGAGTGAAGGCACTTCCCCTGGTAAGCATCATCGCTGTTTTTGCTGGTGCAGTGGCAGGATGGCAGGGTGCCTATCAATTGGAAGATACACTCCCTCCAAGGTTTTTTGGGCAGATTGTGGCAGTAGGCATATTGTCTGAGATGGGACCTGTCTTAACGGCATTGGTATTAGCAGGAAGAAATGGCTCATCCATTGGAGCTGAGCTCGCTACCATGAAGGTTACCGAGCAGATTGATGCCCTGGAAGTTATGGCCATCGATCCAATTCGACATCTCGTAGCACCACGTGTGGTCGCCATGATCATTATGATGCCCCTCTTGGTTGTGGTTGCTGATATTATTGCTCTGTTTACAGCCGCAATAATAGGTGATGCCTTTTTTAATATCAGCATCCCCATGTTTTTCAACTCATTTCAATCAGTGTTTGTTTTTAGTGAGGATGTGATCCCTGGTCTGGCCAAAGCCCTGACCTTCGGAATCTCCATCGGCTTGATTAGTTGCTGGGTTGGTTTGAAAGCTACCCGGGGTGCCACTGGAGTAGGTAAAGCAGCCATTCAAGCATTTGTTATTTCAGCCACTCTCATTCTGGTGAATGATTACGCGGTAGCAACCCTCGTTTTTTAAAGAAAGTCAGTAAATAAAGAATATGGCCAAAATTAAGACTGTGTACGTCTGTGATGACTGTGGTGCCGAGCATCCTAAATGGGTGGGGCGGTGTGGCAGTTGTGGCGCCTGGGAAACAGTTAAGGAGTTTAAGCAATCCAAACTCAAAGGGTCCCCCAGTAGACAAAGAGCAGAATTAAAACCTCTCGACAAAATTACACGTGATGCTGAAAATCGCATAAAAACCTCACAATCAGAGTTTGACTCAGTTCTCGGCGGTGGACTGGTTAAGGGCAGCATCATTCTATTTGGCGGTCAGCCAGGCATCGGCAAATCCACCCTACTTCTTCAACTCAGTGGGCTTATGGCAGTTGCCGGTCATTCTATTTTGTACTTTTCTGGTGAAGAAAGTGGTGAACAACTGGCAATGCGAGCGGATCGACTGGGAGTCAAAGCTGAAAAGCTCATGTTTGCGAATGATTCTATCGTTGAAAATATTGCCAGGAGTATCCATGAACTGAAACCAGCAGTCGTCATCGTCGATTCAATTCAGACCGCCTATTCTGAAGCAGGTGAAAATCTGCCTGGCAGTATCAGTCAAGTTCGTGAGAGTGCAGCTCAGCTTTTACGTGTGGCGAAGGAAATGAATGTCTGCATCATTCTGGTTGGCCACATCACAAAAGATGGTTTTCTCGCTGGTCCCAAAATGTTGGAGCATCTTGTCGATACCGTCCTGTATCTGGAAGGTGATCGACAGTCGCAAGTACGACTCCTGCGCGCTGCCAAGAATCGCTTTGGCTCCACCAGTGAACTGGGTGTATATGAAATGGCTAGAGAAGGTCTCATTCCTGTAGAAAATCCAGCCAAACTGTTTTTATCGCAACGACATTCAGATGTGAGTGGCACCGTTGTTGTCACCAGCCAGGAAGGGAGTCGCACTTTCTTCCTGGAGGTTCAAGCCCTGGTTGCCAGTGCTTCCTATGGGAATCCGCAACGCAATGTGACTGGTTTTGATCTGCGTAGATTGCAAATGCTCCTGGCTGTATTGGAGCGTAGAGCTGGTTTCCAATTAGGCAATCAGGACGTATTTATCAATGTTGTAAGCGGTTTGAAAATTGCGGAACCTGCTGCAGATCTGGGTGTGGCAATTGCTATTATCTCAAGTCTGAAAAATCGAGTCGTTGATGCAGGAGCTCTCATTATTGGTGAAGTGGGTCTAGGTGGAGAGGTTCGCAATGTGGGGCAAGTCCGAAGAAGGGTGGAAGAGGCGAAGAAGCTTGGATTCACTCGTATCATCCTGCCCCATGGGGAGCACAAGGGACTTGCAGATTTGGGACTCACAATTGTGCCTGTTCGTAGTTTAAGTGCAGCCGTTGATGAAATATTTTAAGAATCCTAAAGTAAATCCAGCCACATGAAAATTGAAGGTTTAGTCACTAGTCCAGAAACCAAAGCCAGGGCTGGTCAAATACACACAGATCATGGTTCCATAAGTACACCTGTTTTCATGCCAGTAGGTACTGCTGGTTCCGTTAAATCACTGTCCCCAGACGATCTTATTGAAACTGGATCACAGATAATTCTTGGAAACACGTATCATTTATTACTGCGTCCTGGAATGGAGGTCATGGAATCAGCTGGGGGACTACATGAATTTATGAGCTGGAATGGTCCCATCCTCACAGATAGTGGTGGCTACCAGGTGTTTTCGCTGGGACAGATGAATAAAATTAGTGAAGAGGGAGTTGTCTTTCAATCCCGTCTGGATGGATCTAAACATACGTTGAGTTCAGAAATAAGTATGGATATTCAAAGGGTCCTGGGGTCAGACATTGTCATGGCTTTTGATGAATGTACACCCTACCCGGCAACCGTTGAGCAAGCAAAAATATCCATGCAGCTCACCCATAGATGGGAGCAGAGAAGTCTGGATTATTTTCGATCTACTGACCCTCTATATGGCCATGCACAGCAACTGTTTGGCATTGTCCAGGGGAGTGTGTATCCTGAGCTCCGCCAGGAAAGTGCAAAAGTTTTGGTGGATATGGGGTTTGACGGCTACGCCATTGGTGGGTTGAGTGTTGGGGAACCTAAAGCAGATATGTATGCCATCACAGATGTGGTCACTGATATCCTGCCCCAGGATCAACCGAGATATCTAATGGGAGTTGGCAAGCCAGAAGATCTGGTAGAAGCAGTAAGCCTGGGAGTAGATATGTTCGATTGTGTGCTCCCCACGAGAAATGCCCGTCACGGGATATTATATACCTGGGATGGACCTGTCTCATTAAAAGCCGCCCGAGAAAAAGATTCCCATTTCCCATTGGATTCAGAGTGCCAGTGCTATTGCTGCCAGAATTTCAGCAGGGCATATCTTCGACATCTTTTTAAAGCAAATGAGCTCCTGGTTTACCGTCTTGCAAGTATGCACAATATTCATTTCTATCATGACTTGATGGCAAGGATGCGCCAATCCATTGTTGATGGAATATTTGGGACATTTAGGCAGGAATTTTTCGCCAGCTATAATTTGAAGCGAGCAGAAACGAATAGATCGTCATGAAAATGTCTCTCAGCACTGGATTAATTGAAGCCGAATTCGTCGCTCGCCCAAATCGATTCCTCTCAAAAGTTAGAATCGAAGGCAAGGTGTATGACTCCCATGTTCCAGATCCTGGGCGTCTCAAAGAATTGCTATTTCCTGGAGCCAGAGTTTTGGTTGAACCCAAAACAGGGGAAAATAGAAAAACCAAATTCGCCACAGTGATGGTCTATTCTGGAGATGAGCTCATCTCAATAAATTCGCAACTTCCCAACCGATTTGTTCGCCACTGTCTTGATAATGCTCTGCTCCCGGAATTTCAGGGGTGGCGGGTTAAAAAGCAGGAATACACCTTAGGCAAATCACGATTTGACTTTTTGCTTGAGAAGGAAGGCAAAGAAAAATTATTGGAAGTAAAATCTGCTACCCTGGTGGAGGAGGGCATAGTCAGGTTCCCTGACGCTGTGACATCCAGGGGGCGGCGTCACGTTTTACATCTCGCTGATTCCATTAACAGCGAACGCTCTGCTGCCGTTCTGTTTATTGTTCAACGATCAGATGCAGTATCCTTCGAACCCCACTGGGGGAGAGACCCACAATTTGCCCAGGCCTTGCAGGACTCAGTCAATAAGGGGGTGGAATTGATTGTTTATACGACGAGATTAAAACCCGAATCAATGACCCTAAAATCCTCTATCCCTTTTAACCTGGAGCGAGAGCATGTCTAAATCAAATTACTCCGCCATTATTTCCATCGTATTGCTTGTGCTCATAATGAACTGTGCCAGCGAACGTCCCATTACCGGTGGCCCTGAGGACAAAGAGGCACCCCGTATTGTTTATAGCTCCCCTGAGAATGAGAGCGTCAATGTGGATCACAACACAGAAATTTTGATCAAATTTAATGAGCAGATGAAGAAATCAACTTTTTCCCCATCTCTACAAATTTGGCCAAGGCCACCTGGTGAGTATGAGATTAAATCGAGTTGGACCTGGCTAAAAATAAGTTTCAGTGAAGCACTTGACTCAAATGAGACCTATCTCCTCACCCTTGACAAGGGTGTTCAGGACCTTCGAGGCAATGGGCTTGAGGCTACTTATGTGATGGCATTTAGTACCGGTGGGGCCGTGAATGCCGGTCGTCTGTCTGGTGCCATATTGGGAGCCAGTGATATCAAAAAGAATGGTGATCTTCTCCTTTATCGAAAATTTGATACTAATCTAGCCCAGTTGCGACAAGAAGATGCTGACTATGTTTTTCAACCTGATGGAGCTGGAAACTTTGAATTGCCCTATCTTGCTGAACGATCCTATATGCTTTTTTATCACTGGGACAAGAACAAGAACAAGCTCATAGATGGTGATGATTATTTTGGACGCCCTGAAGTTGCTTCAGTGTGGGCTCGAACAGATAGTGTCCTCACAAAACATAAAATCTGGCCACAGGTTATTCCTCTGAAAAGCCTGAAGTTGCTTGGTGTATCGCAGTTGGCGGATCAGTTTATACAAATTAGAGCTAACAGGATGGTTTCAGCAGAAGCCTTGGAATCAATCGAGCTTATCATGGATAATGTGAAAATTCCTACTCTGGGGATTTCAAAGGTTGAAGAAGATAATTTTGCCATGAATCTGGACGTTGCCCTGCCTTTGATAGACTCTTCCCAGGTTTGGATACGCAGTTTTCTGGATACTTCTGGCTATGCCTTGAATTCTGACACTTTGACCTTCACCAAAGCATTAAGTTTTGACACATTGACGCTGGGAAAAATTAAAGTTGATTGGGCAAATGAGAAGAATTTCGATGTCCCCAAGGAAACATCACGAATCAGATTGGATTTCAATTTGCCAGTCCTTGCTACATCAGACAGCGTATTTTCTCTTGTTGATGCACAGGTTGATTCAGTGAAAGTATCTGGGACTTTAGCGAAAGTAAACACCATGACGTGGATTTTTAGCACAGACTCTTTGCTGAAGGGTGGCAAAACCTACAAGTGGCGACTAGACAGTAGACATCTTTATGCGCCTCTCAATAGTCATGAATTAGATAGCCTGCTATCAGGGACTCTAAAGCGAGTAGATCAGGATTCTCTCGGTAGCCTGAAGCTCATGCATATGGGCGTGGATGTTTTGGAATGTCGCCTGACTGGGAAGGGGATTGATCGTCACTTTCAGCTCAGACCAGCTGAGGTGGTTACCCTGGAAAATCTGCCTGCCCGATCCTATGCCCTGGTGGCCTATATAGATGAGAACGGCGATGGTCGCTATCAGAGTGGTGGAATGGGTCCAGCAGCAAAGTCTGAACCTTTCCGGTTTTATCCCAATGAGATTAAGGTGAGGGCCCGCTGGGAAACTGATCTGGGAATCTGGGTGTTACATGAATAATTCCATCGATTTTTATAAGTATGTAGGTGCCGGCAATGATTTTGTCATTTTTGAATGCTGGGACGAAGACATGCAAATTTCAGAGCAACAGATAGTCAATATCTGTGACAGGAGATTTGGAATAGGTGCTGATGGTGTCATGATTCTTCAATCTCACCCGACTGCAGATTTTAAAATGAATTATTATAATGCTGATGGATCTCGGGGAGAAATGTGTGGGAATGGTGCACGTTGTCTGGTGAGGTTTGCTGAATTAAAGAGTAGGGTAACATGTTCAGGTACTTTTTCAGCAGATGATGGGATTCATCATTTTAGTATTTTAGAGGATTTAGTGGCTGTAGAAATTATAGTGAATGGTGAATTGCGCCCATGGGACATCCCAAGAGCGGGTTGCGGATTTATCGATACTGGCGTACCCCATTTGGTGATTCCTGTTCTGGATGCAGCCCTGGAGAATCTTGTTCACCTCGGCAAAGAGATGAATGCCCATCCTGCACACCCCCAGGGGACCAATACCAATCTTGTTGAGAAATTGGCTGAATCGTTGAAGGTTAGAACCTGGGAGCGGGGTGTCAATATGGAAACCCTGGCTTGTGGGACAGGAGCTGCAGCGACAGCGATTTTTGCCAATGAGAAATGGATGCTTGAATGGCCCATTAAACTCTTGTTTCCAGGAGGGGAATTGGAGGTGGATCATCGGGGAAATCAATATTGGTTAACAGGACCTGCACAGTTAGTTTTCAAAGGTCACTTATCACTTTCCAAGTTTCAGGGTAATTAGGAGAAAAGAGGAGATATGTCTTTTTTTGCAGTAATAATGGCTGGCGGAGTTGGTAAACGCTTCTGGCCACAAAGCCGTCGTGCTACTCCCAAACAACTTCTACCTATTGCTGGAGATAATAGCATGCTCCGTATGACCGTTGACCGGCTTGCGCATTTCACTGGCGCCGATCAAATTCTCATTATCACAAATTCTGATCAGGAAGCGGCGATTCGTCGTGAATGTCCAGAACTCCCCAATGATAACATTCTTATTGAACCAGAGGGTAAAAATACGGCACCTGCCATTGGTCTGGCTGCTATTATCATTCAGCATCGAGACCCAGATGCCATCATGGGTGTTTTTCCTGCAGATCATTATATTAAGGATATAAAATCCTTTTCCGCCTACATGCAGCAGGGTATTAAAATTGCCAATGAGATGCACGGATTGGTTACCTTTGGCGTGGTTCCAACTCGGCCGGCAACAGGTTATGGATACATCCAATTTCATGATCGGACCAATCCAGATGAACCCATTTATGCAGTTAAGGCTTTTGCCGAAAAACCTGATGCAAAAACGGCAGAGCTGTTTCTCAAAAGTGGTGATTTTTTGTGGAATAGTGGCATGTTTGTCTGGCGGGTCGAAAGTATCCTTCAAAGTTTTCAGGAATTCCTTCCAGAAATATGGGACAGTTTGGACAACATTAAGGGAGCTATCGGTAAACCTGTCTGGGACTCAGTACTTACTGTAGAATGGGCCACTCTGAGAAGTATATCAATTGATTATGGTATCATGGAAAAAGCGCAAAATGTGTATGTGGTTCGTGTGGATTTTTCATGGAGTGATGTGGGCTCGTGGGATGCTGTACATGAAATGCGGAAGAAGGATAAGGACAGAAATGTATTCAAGGGTGACGTGATATTTCATAAGTCAGAAAATAATCTGGTATTCGCCGAGGGGAGAACGGTGGCCATCGTGGGAGTGGATGATCTCGTGGTGATTGATACCAAGGATGCACTGCTCATTATTCCGCGGGGGCAGACGGAAAGAGTGAAGGAGCTGGTAGATGGCTTTGAAAAAGAGAAAAGGGACACGTTGTTATAAATGAAAGCTGAACGCATACGAGATGAATTCGAGTCTCTCGCTGAAAAATTAGGGTACACCATTCGCTATGAAAAAGGTGATTTCAAAGGAGATGCCTGCCGTATAAAATCGGAACGGGTAATCATTATCAACAGACTCATCCCAGTGACACATCAGAATTATGCATTTTCCAGAATATTTGCCACTGAAGACTTATCCCAGTTAAGTGTGCTTCCTGTTTTACGATCCATGATTGAGGAAGTGGGTGGTGGCGTGGAAACGCTTTTTGATCAGGGAGAGCAACATGCTTAGACGGGAAGAGATTTTAGTCTCCTTAGTGCTCATCCTCATTTTTTCAATATTGGGTTATCTGGTAAACCAATTATTGGGATTTGGTGAACACCCCATTCTGGCCAACGTTGTTTTTGCCACCCTCATCATCAATTTGTATGCACCCTTAAGATCCCGAGGACGCAAACTGGTGCTGCGGCTTATTGCTTCTACCTATTATGAGCGAAACGAAAAATTCAGAAATATTTTAGATGATCTTGAAAAGGTAGAGACCTATCGGGATATGCTGGATATGGTTCCAAGCACCCTGAAATATTTATTCGAATCTGATATTGTAGCACTTTTTGTGCGACGCAAGGGGGTTTTTAAAATTGAGTCCTCCATAGCGCCTAAACCCATGTTTCTTGATGGTATCACTCTGGATAGCGAGCATGAAATTCTCAAAAAACTCATAGATACCCATCACCATCTCTTGAACATAAAATACTCTGTCAATGATTTGCAGACGGAACCACTTGATGTGCCGGCCATGGATTATAGAAGTTTTAAATTGTTTCAATGGGCAATACCCTTGAAAACCAATAATCGTTTAGCCGGGTTTATTCTCTTGGATAAGATGCCCATGGATATGCAGGCCCGACGTTCTGGAACCCTCTATAATTTTGTCGTTGATCAGATTGCAGTGCTACTTGAAAAACGGAAACTCTACCATCGTATCCAATTGGAGGCTCGCAAGCAGGAAGCACTCACACTCATTGCCAATAAAATGGCCGCAACACGGAATACCACACTGATATTCAATTTGCTCCTGGACGAAGTAAATTCCATTGTCCCCTTTGACGCCTGCGGTGTATTTCTGGCCTCATCAGAAGGTGTGAATATTGAAAAGTTTGTACAGCGCGGATATGATACCCGTCGTCTAAATCCTCTCAAGCTGAAAATTGGGAGGGGAATTGTAGGTAGATGTATTGCCTCAAAGAAACCCATTTCTATTCCTGATGTGCGCAGAGAAAAAAACTATTTATCTGGAAGACCAGACTCTCGGTCAGAGCTGTGTGTCCCAATTGCAGGTGGGTCCATTGTCTATGGTGCCATGAATCTAGAATCCAATCGTGTGGCAGCCTTCAGTGAGGATGATCTCGATTTTCTCCAGACCATAGCCACCCAGGCTGGCGTATTAATGGAGCGCTATAAAATTGATAAGCATGTCAATATGCAGAGCGGATTAAGTGAGGATATGGCGAAAGCTGAGAGTATCCAGAAATCATTACTCCCCAATGAAATTCCTGTACACGATGAGGTTTCATTTGATCTTAGATACATCCCATGCCGGCAAATTAGTGGGGATTTTTATGATCTTTCCAGCAAGACCGAGGATGTGTTTAACATCGGGATAGGGGATGTAGTTGGAAAGGGAATTTCCGGAGCCCTCATCATGTCCAATTTTTATGCGGCTTATCTCAATGAAAGTCAAAAGAACCTTCCCCTGGCAACCATGATGAGTAACTTGAATAAATATTTAACCAATGAAACTGAGTTGGATGAGCAGATCACCTTTTTCTTATCTAAGATGGATGTTGATAAAGGGGTTCTCAGATATGTGAATGCCGGGCATCCTGCTCCCCTCATTTTCCATGAGGATGGGAAACTTGAGCGTCTCGAAAACGGGGGGCCACTCCTGGGGTTCGACCCCGATTTCACTTACGAAATGGGTGAGGTTCCGCTTAAGAGCGGCGATGTGCTGCTCATGTACACTGACGGCGTTACTGAAACAGTTGGCAGTGCCGGTCAGCTATTTGACGAGAGCGGTCTCATCAGTGCGGTGCAAGCTATTCTTAATGATGATGTTTCTATTATGGCTAGTTCCCTACTGGAAAAGATCGAAAAATTTAACCGTAAATCATCATTTGAAGATGATGTTACATTTATCATAGCCCGCTATATTGGAATCGCTGTAGAAGTTGACAAATAGTAAAATTAAGGATCAAGATATAGCCACCAATGTACTTCGTGAGAGTTCTACCCCATTTCCTTATTGATATCCGATTCGTCGAGCTAAAAAATGTCTTGCGAATCCTCCAAATATGGAGATTTTTGGGGGCTCGTTAATTGAGCCAGAATATTAATATATATGCTTCTCTGGAACCAAAAAAAACCCAGTTTTCATGCCATATTTCATGGGATGAATAATTCAATTATATACGCTTAACATTATTGAGGAGTTGAGAATGAAAGACTATTTGACAAAGGATATCCGAAACGTTGCCATTGTCGGCCACGCTTCGTCAGGTAAGACCGCCCTGACTGAAGCTATGCTGCATTGTGCGGGGCTAACCACACGGATGGGGACTATTGCAGAAGGGAACACCAAATCTGACTATCGTCCAGAAGAAATCGAACGTCAGTGTTCAGTAGGCACATCTTTAATGGCTATTGAATGGCAGGACACAAAACTAAATATTTTAGATACCCCAGGATTTACAGATTTTATAGGTGATGCTCTAAGTGCAGTGAGGGTCGCCGATACCAGTCTAATCGTTGTAGATGGAACTCACGGTCCCGAAATGGGTACCGAAAATATGTGGAATTACAGTCATGATTACCACATTCCTCGTACCTTTGTCGTTACTGGACTGGATAAAGAACATTCTGACTTTCACAAAGCTTTTGCCCGTATCAAAGATACCTATGGCAACCATGTCACTGCATTGCAACTTCCTGTTAATGAAGGCATTGGCTTTAACAAGATTATAGACATCATCCGCAAAAAAACCCTGGTCTTCAAGGATGGCAGTGGCAAGTTTACAATGGAAGATCTTCCTGAATCCATGGTTGACGAAGTAGAAAACATGTACACAGAGCTGGTTGAACAGGTCGCTGAATCTGATGAAGCATTGATGGAAAAATATTTTGATCAGGGCGAATTATCAGAAGATGACCTGCGACATGGTTTGCGGGAGGCCATTATACACAAACAAATCTTTCCTGTATTCTGTATAGCCTCTATTCCAAATGTAGGTGTATCACGCCTTATGGAATTGATTCAGAAATATTTCCCCTCACCAGCAGACATGCCAGTTGCCGTCGCCGAAGATGGAACTGAATTACATGCCGATGATCCCAAAGATACTGCGGCTCTGATATTTAAAACCATGAGTGAAGCTCACGTGGGAGAGTTAAGTCTTTTTCGTGTGTATGCTGGACAGATCACGTCAGGAATGGACCTGGCAAACCCAATCAGAAGTGGTAGCGAACGTCTCGGCCATGTCTATTCAATTAATGGTCATGATAGAGATGAGGTTCATTCCATTAATGCTGGTGATATCGGAGCTACCGTGAAATTGAAGATTTCACATACAGGTGACACCCTTTCACATCCCAAAAATCCTGTGACCCTAAAGGCCACTGAATTCCCAGGTCCAAATATCCAATTTGCCGTGATTTCATTGATCAAGGGTGAGGAAGATAAGATCAGTTCAGGTCTTACATTGCTTCACGAAGAAGATCCAACCTTACTCTATGAAGTGGATTCTGAACTTCACCAGACTGTTCTTTCTGGACAGGGTGAACTACAGATTAATGTTGCCTTCGAAAAGCTAAAAGAGCGCTTCAAAGTGCAGATTGAACTGGTTGAACCAAAAATTGCATATCGTGAAACTATCAAAGGTACTGCTGAGGCGAGATATCGCCATAAGAAACAATCCGGTGGTGCTGGTCAGTTCGCTGAAGTTATGCTGAGAGTTGCGCCATTGCCACGGGGCGAAGGGATTGTTTTTGAAGAGACACTGGTGGGACAAAATGTTGATCGTGTCTTTGTACCATCTGTGGAGAAGGGAATTACTGCTGCTTCTCAAGAGGGTTTCATTGCCGGCTTCCCCATTGTAGATGTGAAGGCAACTTTCTATGATGGTAAAATGCATCCAGTGGATTCCAAAGATATCGCTTTCCAGATTGCTGGTAAGGGAGCATTCCGGGATGCATGTAAACAGGCGAAACCAACCCTGCTAGAACCCATCTTCGATGTTGAAGTTCGTGTTCCTGAAGATTACATGGGTGATGTCATGGGTGATCTGACTGCCAAGCGGGGTCGAATTCTTGGTATGGATGCTGAGGGTCATTATCAGGTTCTCAAGGCTAAAATTCCCCAGGCAAATCTCTTCAAGTATGCTTCAACCTTGCGTTCTTTGACTCAGGGTAAAGCCTCTCATAAGCAGAAATTCTCGCATTATGCAGAGTTGCCCAAGGAAGAAGAAGCCAAGCTGATTGCTGCCCTGGAGGCTGCGAAAGAAGAAGAATAGCATGACCTTTCACACTGATCTGTTTCTGTGTGAATAACATATTCTACTTAGCCGGATCATTCCTGGGAATCCTGGGGATGATTCGGCTTTTTTTAACTTAAGACAAAGGTCTGGAGTGATTATGGAGAAAATGTGGGCACCGTGGCGAATGGAGTATATCCGTTCTATCAAGCAAGAGGGTTGTATCTTTTGTGATAAGCCTGCTGCAGAGGATGACCGGGAAAATTTATTGCTGTTTCGAGGCAAGACCTGTTGTGTTCTCATGAACCTTTTTCCTTACAACAATGGCCATTTGATGATTGCTCCCTACGAGCATAACCATGAGATGGAAAATCTGCCTCTGGAAACGCTGACGGAGGTCATGCAACTCAGTCAGGAATGTATCAAAATTTTGAGAGATGAATTCAGAGCTGAGGGGTTTAATCTAGGTTTGAATGAAGGTACCATTGCTGGAGCAGGAATAGCAGAGCACATCCATTTCCATATTGTGCCAAGGTGGGCAGGGGATACCAATTTTATGCCTGTAACAGGACATGCCAAGGTGTTGGTACAGGGTTTAAAAGAGTCCTGGGATGTCTTAAAACCACATTTTGAAAAAATCACATTGTAAGCAGTTGACAGCCTATAAGGCGGAGTTTATATTCGCGAGCTTTTTAGGATATTCCGGAGTAGCTCAGTGGTAGAGCGAGTGACTGTTAATCACCAGGTCGGGAGTTCAAATCTCTCCTCCGGAGCAAACCAAAAAAGGTTCC
>JABMOS010000134.1 GCA_013203185.1 Fidelibacterota bacterium
GAGTAGGGGTTTCGTTGTGTGGGCCCACAGGGACTTGAACCCCGCACCGACGGATTATGCGTCCGGCGCTCTACCCAATTGAGCTATGGGCCCTTTTTAATGACGAATTATAAATTATGAATGATGAATTTACAACTCGCTTCAAGCTTTTAAATAATGCTTGGTTCACTTAAGCATTCTCGAACCCGGCAACTTTAGACAGATATTGCTGAGAAAGCTACTTGCCCATCGAAGCTGAGCTCCGCCAAAAGTGGCGGGTGAAGCGTAGATGGGTGGGCCCTTTTTTTATAATGAATTAAAAATTGTGAATTATGAATTTTTAATCCAATGGGAAATGAATATTCATTAGTGACAATCTTCCCAAAAAGCCCGATAAAATAGTCGGGGGGTTCACCACTTGCAAAGAGATTGTAATTGGTGAATTCCCTCAAACCCCCAAAATACAAAGAGTCCCTTGTTCTGTCGAATAAGGGACTCCTCGCTGTCATTTTTCCGTTGGTATTTTAGGCTAAAACCAAAAGCGAGTCAAGGGTGAGCTGGATATTTTTTCAACTTTTTTACAGTGCCTATAGAATTAAATATATTAATGTTAAGTCCGCATAGTATTATAAATCTGACAAGGCCGACCCTGGTGTTTTTACAACCCTCCCTATTTGATCTGTAGAGGCGTCAGGAATATCCAATAATTTGGCGACCAAAATGAAAAAAGGAGGTGAACGATCAGATTTGAAGCACTACATCGGTGTGGGATTGGGTTTGATATCTCTTTGCTCCAGTTGGAGCTCAACTTTTCTGCGGAAATACTCCTGAGAATCTTCTCCCCTGGCATCAGCATCACGCATGAGCTGTTTTAACTCGTCCATCTCACGCTGAATGGCCCACCAACGCACCGTCTTAACACACTGATGTGCGTGACTGATACTCTCCAAATCTGGTCTGGCCTCATTTATCAAACGAGCAATGAAGCGCCTGATCTCGGCTGACTCGATTTCATCCAACAACCTGGAATGATTGATGGGTAATTCTTTACGCAACCGGCCATGGAGCATCTGGAATATTTCTACATAATGGTAAGCCTTGATATCTTCATCACCAATGGTGGAAGTCAACCAGTTCAGAAGACTCTCATCCTGACTTAAATGCAGGCGCAGCAGCTCAAACTCTGCCTTTTCAGCACCTGATTCTGGACGACGTAACATATTTGACTTGCCTTGTTGTTGAGCAGGAGGTGCATCAGGCGTATAATCAGATCGACGAACCCGTTTTGTCTGCCGTTTGAGCAACCCCATGACAGCATCCTCTGGGACATGCATCTCATCCGCCAACTGACCAGCCAACATACCCCTGAGAATTTCATTCTGCATGAGGGCCAGTTCAGAGACTATAGATTCAAGGAATGCTGTTCGCTTCACAGGGGAGTCCATCTGATCTTGATTGGCTCTCAGAACAAAGGTCATGAAATCCAGCGCTGAGCCAATGAGTTTCTGAAATGCTTTCACATCCTTCTCATCAAAAAAGCTATCCGGGTCTTCCCCTTCAGGTATCTGGATAATGCGTACATCCAGTCCCTTATCCAACAAAGTGAGTCCAGCCTTCTGAGCTGCCTTTTGACCAGCCCCATCTCCATCGTAACACACCAAAACCTTATCGGCAAAGCGCTTGATCAGACCAGCCTGTTCTGGGGTGAATGCTGTACCAGTTCCTGCCACTACATTGTGGAATCCTTCCTGGTACAGACGAATGAGATCCATATAGCCTTCAACTAAGATTGCTGTACGAGAGCTTCTTATTTCATCGCGACACTGATTTAATCCAAACAGGGTGCGACCCTTATGATAAATCGGGGTCTCAGGACTGTTCATATATTTGGCACCCTCAGCCTCGCCAAAAATTCGTCCACCAAAGGCCTGGACCTTGCCATTGATATCCATAATGGGAAACATGATCCGATTGCGGAAGCGATCATAATAGCCGCCACCATTCTTGGGCATGAGCAGACCACTACGGGTGAGAACATCTTGTGATAATCCCAACTTCATGACTTCCAGGGTCACTGTATCCCAAGCATCTGGTGCAAAACCTACACGGAAGGTTTTCAGGGTTTCCTCAGAAAGCCCTCGATTGAGTAAATAGTCTTTTGCTGATTTTGCGCTGGCATCATTTAGTTGTCGCTCAAATACCCTGCAACCAATCTCGTGCATGTTATATATGGATGCACGATCATCCTTTTTGCGGGGCTCACCTGGATCCGTTTCAATGTGAATATTGGCTCGATCTGCCAGCAATTTTACTGAAGATATAAAGTCTAAACGTTCATGCTCCATAATGAAGTTGATGACATTGCCACCAGCCCCACACCCGAAACAGTGATAAATTTGCTTATCGGGGCTGACGCTAAAGGATGGGGTTTTCTCATCGTGGAAGGGACAGCGACCAAAAAAGTTACGACCTGACCGCTTGAGCTGGACATAATCGGAGACCACATCCACCACATCGTTGGCCTCCCGGACTTGTTCAATAATATGTTCTGCGATGAGTGCCATGATTTATGCGGTGAAGATAAGACGGTTGAAATTGAATGCTAACTGAAGTTGGCTCCCCCTCTGTCAGGACTGCGTCCTGACATCTCCCCCCAGGGGGAGAAAAAAAGTATTTTCAGGGATTGTTTTCGTTCAAGGTATGCAAAATCGTAGAGAGTACTTTTTCCTCGTCTTGAAATACCTCGGCATTTTTTAATCCCAGGATTCGGTACCCATTTGCCACAAGAAGCGCTTCTCGACGCTGATCATATTCCCGGCCTTTTGGGTGTTGTGAATCGGACCATCCAACTCAACAATTAATTGTTCAGAGAAACAAAAGAAATCAACGATATAGTTAAAGATAACATGCTGCCGGCGAAATTTGAATCCGCCAAGTTTCTTACTCCGCAGCAGAAACCAAAGACGTTTTTCGGCTGCGGTGTGTTTCCTACGCAAAGCTCTACTTCGTTTAAGTAAATGATCCGGAATTTTCATATATTTTTCCCTCCTTCAGGAGGGTCAGTTCGAAGAACTGGGGAGGAGAGGGAGACACAAAAAGCTGAATTGTGTTTTCCAGCCTGGAAGTCGATCACTTCAACTCAACAAAGGTAATGCCTGCTCCGCCTTCATCCTGACCACCGATACGTTTCTCTTTTACAGCGGGATGCTTATCAAGAACTTCATGAACCACTTTTTTTATCACACCTGTTCCCCTGCCGTGGATGATTTGCATGAGAGATAGATTACTAAGAACAGCCTGATCAATAAATCGACCCAATTCATCAATGGCTGCTTCAGCACGATACCCGCGCAAATCCAGAGAATAGCTACTCCCCCGTCGATCTGAGACATTCACTACAGTAGTGGAATGTAACTCGGCCTCCTTTGCCTGGAGTGCCTTACCCAGCCATTCCACAGGAATCCTGAGACGCTTGCCATCAACTTCCACCATGATTTTGCCTTTAAGGGGCGTTTCCAGAACCACACCGACCTGATCCAGGCTCAAAACAGTGACTTGTAATCCTTTGGTGATCTCCTCAACACTCAGTTTTTCAAGTTTGAGGGGTTCTTCAGTTTCCGCAATGACCTTTTCCAGCTCTGCTTCAACCTGATCCAGGGTTCCACGAACTTCTTTGATGTTTTCTTTACCAGCTTGAGATTCCTTAATCTGCTTGATGACCTGCTCAACTGTTTGTCGGGCATCCGTGATGATCTGCCCGGCCTTTTGGGCTGCTTCGCGGTCTGCTTTGCGTTCTGCTTTCTGGACAGATTCCAGAGCAGTATCCATGCGCTTTTGCTTCATTTTGAGATCGCGCTGGAGGTCAGTATTATCGGATTTCAATCCGGATAGGGTAGCTCGCTCTGCTTCCAGAGATCGCAGTAGTTTTTCCATACTGTCACGGGCCCAGCCCACATATCCCCGGGCAGCCTTGAGGATATCTTCGGGGAGACCTAGACGTTTGGATATTTCAAAACCATAGCTACTGCCAGGAACACCAGCTAAAAATTTATAGGTGGGTTTTAGTCCCTTCTGATCGAATTCCATGGCGCCATTCATAACATTCTCAGCCTCATGGGCAAAAACTTTGAGGTCACCGAGGTGTGTGGTAGCCACTGTTTTCACACCTGCTGCTCCCAACGATTCCAGGATTGCACGAGCCAATGCTGCTCCCTCGGCAGGGTCTGTTCCTGTTCCTAATTCATCGAGGAGTACAAGACTTTGAGAGGTGGTCTGATCCAGAATGCGGATGATAGTACTTAAGTGGGCCGAAAAGGTTGACAGGTCATCCACCAGGGATTGTTGATCCCCTATATCTGTAAATATTTTATCGATAAATGGGATGACACTCCCTTCAGCTGCCGGCACGGGGACACCTGCGTTGGCCATAAGTGCTAGGAGGCCAATGGTTTTTAGTGCCACCGTTTTACCTCCAGCATTGGGTCCAGTGATAATCAAGGTATTGGTCTCACTATCCATAGCAAGATCCAGGGGCACTACTTTTCTCTGGAGTGCTAATCTTGGATTCCGAGCTGATTTCAGTATGAAGCTTCCATCATCGGAAAGGATGGGGATGCTGCAGCCGAAGGTTTTTCCAAACTTGGCCAGGGCAGTGTGGTAGTCCAGCAACTCCAGCATCTTATAGTTTTGCTGGATGGGACGATGGTGGATGTGCAACCGACTGGTGAGCTCTCTCAAGATGCGCTGTACTTCCTGCTGCTCTTCAATCTCGATGGTTTTAATCTGATTATTTAATTCAATAATCTCAAAGGGTTCAATGAAAGTGGTCGTCCCTGTATTGGACATATCCTGAATAACCCCTTGAACCTTATGTTTATAGGAACTGACAACAGGTAAGACCAAACGTCCTGCTTTAATACCTGCTTGTGACTCATTTAAATATCCTGAGTCACCGTATTTTTTTACCAAATCAGCCATTCGCGTCCGGACAGCACCGCCAGATTTCCTGAGCTTTCTCCTCAAGGATGATAATGTTGATGAAGCACTGTCCAGCACTTCACCATCTGGCCCAACAATTCTCAGGATATCTTTTTCAATATCTAGAAGGGGGGTGATCCTTTCAAAATCTTCTTCCCAGATAGCTGCATCATCGGCTGGATGCTTCTGATAAATATGTTTTAATACTCGGGATTGCTCAAGGACATTGTGAACCACTTTTAAGTCTTCAGGATAGAGCGAACTACCTTCCAGAGCCAGAAGTCTAAGAATCTCGTGGAGGTCATTGTATTGACGAATATAGAAACTGCTATTCTGATCCATGAGGGCTTCAATAGCGGCGACACGATCAAACTGATTTCTTATTTCTATGGGATTATTTTTAGGATGCAGTTGTTGAAACTGCTGGGTAACACTTTCACCAGCGGCTTCGTCAGCTAGCCATTGCCTGACATCATCAAACCCGAGGTGTAAATAACTGGAACTGGTAGAGTCAGAAGCATCCATGACTCTACTCTTCGCTACCCTGGGCCTCTGCTTCTATCTCTTCGCTATCTTGAGCCTCTGCTTCTATCTTTTTGCGGCCCTGAGCTTCGGCTTCTATCTCTTCAAGTATTTTATCCATCTCTGCTTGCCTGTTGGTACCAGCATGCTTGACTTTTTCCACCTCTTCCATGATATCCATGTCAGACAGATCATCCACCCCTGCGGATTTCAATACCTGTTTCATGAGCCCACCTTGAGATCCACCCATGGATTCCATGGCTTTTTTCAGAAGATCAGTCTTATCTCCGCCATCGCCATCGCCCATTGCTTTTATGAGATCAGGGCTAATACCATCCCCATCCTCCCCACCAAGGACGGCTTGAAGGAGCTCAGTTTTATCAGCATCAGGATCCATCATGGTTTGCATCATTGCCAACTCATCTTCCAGGGATAATACAAAGACCGCCTGGCCAGCAAAGATTTCAACATAGGGATACAGCTGTGACTCTTTTTGCCAGGTGCCCTTCCTATCCGCAGGAACCATGGCGAATGCCCAGACTACAGCTGATAGCAGCAATCCGGCCTTCAGCACCCCAAAGGTAATACCACCGATTCGGTCAACGGCGCCCAGATGCAATGACTTGACTATTTTTTTCAGCAAAAAAGCGACAAAAGTAATTGAATACATGGTAGCCAAAAACACAATCACGAAACCTGCTGGTGTCTTATAGGCTTCTGGAATATTGACAAGGGGTTCCAGGAAGGCTGTTCCATACTGATTATAATGCATGGAGGCATACACTGCTGCATACATACCAACTATTTTCAGGACACCATCTATGAGTCCCTTTTTCAGGCCACTGATGGCCATAATAACAATAAGTATCAATCCGATTAAATCAAATCCAGTAGCCATTAGCTGAGCATCCCTCTTACGATTTCTTGAAGACGCTTCCCGTCTGCCTTACCGGCAGCGGCTTTCATAAGCGGCCCCATAACTTTCCCTACATCACTCATACTGGTTGCCCCAGTATCTCCCAGAACCTGTTTTACCAGAGCTTCCATTTCAGAGTCATTCATCATTTGGGGTAAATATTTCTCCAGAACCTTCAATTCAGCCAACTCAACTTCTACCAGTTCAGGTCTATTACCTTTTTCGTATAAATCAATGGCTTCCTTGCGCTGCTTGGCTGCGGTTTGAACCAGCTTGACAAACTCGGTTTCGGTTAGAGGCTCACCCTTGTCGATCTCACGGGATTGAATCCTTGCTTTCAGATCGCGGATTGTTTTCAGCGAGGTCTGATCTTTGGCTTTCATCGCCGTCTTTAATTGTTCAGTGAGTTCTTTATGAAAATCCAATTTATACACTCCCGTTGTAATATCGAAAAATTAAAAATAACCCAGAATCTATCACATATGGATAAAAATTTGTTCATGGCTTGCCTGGCAGGATGGAAATGGTTCAACTGGGTTGATCAGGGAACATCAAAAACATCGCGCAAAGCGGTGATGGCATCTTGAAGATGTTTTTCTGCAATGATAGCTGAGATGGAACTGATGGATGTGGATATGGAAAGAATGTTGATCCCCCGTATACCCAATGCCCTGAAAAAAGTGGCAGCAAGGCCACATCGTTCTTTAAAGTGTGGACCATAAACGGTGAGCAGGCAAACATTATCAATGACTTCAACACTGATGTCTTCATGTAATTCATCAATGGCTTCAATCGCTTTCTGAAGAGAACCTGTTTCATCCTGATGGAGGGTAATAGAGAGGTTGGCCTTACCACTACTATCCATGTTTTCACTAATAAAATTTACGGTGTGGCCATAAAAACAGAATTCTTCAAGGGCAGATCCACCCCAGTCCGGTTCATCAGGAAGATTGAAGATTCTAAGAAAGGTCAGCTTTTCATCAACAATGATTCCGCCGATGGATTCCTTCTTCACAGCTCCTCCTTAAGCGGCAGGAGAACTGTAAATGTACTTCCCTTACCTTCCTGGCTATCCACCTGGATATCACCTCCATGTAGTTCAACCATACGCATCACAATTGATAACCCCAGACCTGTACCCTCGGAAATCAATTTTCGGGCCGTTGGTGTCCTGTAAAATTCTTTAAATATGTTGGTTTGTTCCGATTCAGGAATGCCTGGTCCATCATCTGCCACTTTTACCACATAGTTGGCATCAACAGTCTCCAAACTTACTTGAATATTTCCGGATTCTTCTGTGTAGCGGATAGCATTGGATAGGAGATTTTTAAAAACTTTTCCCAGGGCATTGGTATCTCCGAAATAATCAAAGGGCAGCTCTGCGGCGTTAAAAGTGAGGGTTTGATGTTTGCGATCTGAATTGGGTTTTACGTCTGTTACAAGATCCTCCAGCAAGGTCCTGAGGCTTAGCTTTTCAAAGTTTTGCTGCTCCTGGAAATTTCCATAGGTCAAGTCAGCCAGATCTTTAAGCATTCCTATGGTTTCAGAGGTGCGACCAATGGCTCGATTCAGCATATTGATAACCCGCTCATCTGCCTCTGAACCTAAAATATCTTCAATAACCATAAGGGTGGATTGAATGGTTGCAATGGGTGCCTTCATTTCGTGACTGGCATAGCGGAAGAAGGTGGTTTTGGTTTCGTTGATTTCCTGGAGTTTTAGATTGGCAGCTTCCAGTTTATCCCTGACACGGCGATGTCTTTCCGTCACGTTCTGAGCGAGATAGGCTGAGACCATCATGGTAACCACAAAAATGAACCAAATTCCCAGTACGATTCTTGAGTCTGTCATAAGATGGAAATCATTAAAGAAACAAATATGCCCTACATAACTGGACTGCTCCAGTAGTAGCAACCCTGAATACAATAGAACAACCAAAAGTGAATACAGGTAGGAGAAACCACCAGGGAAAATGATACTGGCCAAAATAATGTGAAACACATAGAAAAAGGAGAGTGGGCTCTCAGCACTCCCGGTGAGATAAATCAGAATGGTGAGCAGGATCAGATCCATAACCATTTGCAAATTGAGGAGAACAACCAGATTGGATTTGCCGAACTGCTGTTTGGCAGAGGCATAAGCAAGATAGCTTAGATTCAAACCGACCAGGACAAAACCCACCAGAGCCATGGCATCCACACTGGAAGGTGGGCCAAGGGCGATGCTTTTTAAAAGAATTACGCCAGAAAATAGTCCCAGAATGGCATACCAGCGTAGTCGTATAAGCCATTTGTCACGCCGAAGCATGGAGGCAATTGAGAAAGTGGGTGTTTCAGGAAATAGCGTCAATATGCTACCGTTTTTAAAATCGAATCAGTTCAAGTCTAGCCTGCTTAGACCTTAATGTTTTGATGTACGACGTCCACCAATTTTTTGGGATTGACCGGTTTTTCTAAAAATGCATCTACGGGAAGAAAATCAGCATCTTTACCGGGATCAAACTGAAAACCTGTTTGGTTGCCAACTGCTGTTAACATCACAATGGGGGTATCCTTGATGGCTTCATCTTCACGAATTTTGTAGGCGACATGAAAGCCTTCATCCATTGATGTCATCATCACATCCAGAATAATCAGATCAGGAGATTCTGTTTTAATTTTCTCCAAACCCTTTTCCCCATCCTGGGCGTCCACGACATCATAGCCAGCTGCCTCTAATGTGATCCGCATGGCTTCAACTAGATCGAAGTCATCATCTATTATCAGTACTTTTTTTGCCATTTTTGTTTCCTCCTGGACGCGAACGCCCAACAAATTGAACTAAGCCTCAGCGAGTTGGCTTACTCGATTTAGTTTATCTTCAACAATTTCAATGGCCTTTTTCAGAGCCTTTTGTACAGGTACGGAGAGTGAGCCACTAAATTGAATTGATTCTGGTTCAATACCAATGATTTTCAAGTCCGTGGGAAGCATGTGCAGGGATTGTGCCATTTGTATCGACTCGGCCAGGCCAAGGCCATGAAGTGATATGGGGTCATCTTTTAAAACCAGGTCGATTTGTGAGGGGTCAAACTCCACAATGTATCCTGCAGGGTGTCCCATATGGCAGGCATCAACCACAATCACATGCTCTCTTCCGTGGAAATACTCTAGAATTCCCAGAGCATCACTTCCGGCATCTACCAATTCCAGCTGAGAATGTGATAGCCCTGATAGTGCATCGATAAGTAAGGGACCGATGGCATCGTCTCCACGTAAGCGACTGCCTACACCTATGACTGTGAGAGCTGCCATGAACTTATTCTATGAAGTCAACTTCCAGCATGTGCACCGAACATGAGATACAGGGATCATATGCTCTCACCAGCATCTCAAGATTCAAGGTGATTTCTTCCTTGGTCTTATTAATAATTTCTGGCACCAACTTCATCATATCTGCATCAATATTGGCCAAATTCTGTCCAGTAGGAATAATGCAGTTGGCTTTGATGATATTGCCTTTGTTATCGTAGGTGTAGTCATGGAAAAGAATACCCCTGGGTACTTCATTGGAACCAATTCCCCGTCCATATCGAGTCGGATTTTGGTTTGGTTTCTCATTTTTGAGACCAATTTCCATAAGTCTGTCAATAATGCGAACACTATCCAGGATACAATGAACAGCTTCTACAACCTGGGCAATGGTGTTCATATAGGGGTTGTAACAGTTTGGTTTGAGACCCATGGCTTCTGCAGCAGCAAGGGCTTCCTCACCCAGCTGGGCATGGTTGTTATTCCAGCGAGCGAGAGCACCAACAAAATAGGAATCTCTGTTGTACTTCGCATGTTTTGACGTGCTATGATTCACGATGAATTCATTGGTCACATCAAGATAATTGTGAACTGAGGTAGCTCCTGAATCAGAGGAAAAAATATCGCCTTCATACAGGGCATATTCATCTGGGTGCTTTAAGGAAATGTATTCAGTCTCTCTTTCGAACTGGGGAATGGCCCCAGCCAGAGACTTCATGGTTTCAATCGTCTCAAGACCATCTGGCAAAGCTTCTTCCAGGAGACGACGTTTTATCTCCAAAAGTTCTGCCTTTTCAGGAATTCTTGAAAAACCACCAGGCACCGGTGTGATGGGGTGAACGGCTCGACCTGAAACGATATCAGCTATATCATTGGCAAGGCGTTTCATGCGCAGGGCTCTCAGTACCACGTCTTTGTGTGTGGCAATAAGAGGAAATACACTCCCAACATTAAGAAAATCTGGAGCTGCCAGAAAATAGGCATGCAAAATGTTTGATTGCAGAGTGGCACCATGGACCAATAGTTTTCTGAGAAGCACAGTCTGTTCTGAGATCTCCAGACCCAGTGCATCTTCAGTGGCAACCAGCGAGGTCAGTTGATGACCCAGGGAGCAGATACCACAGATTCTTGAGGTGATAATGGCTGCTTCATGAAAACTGCGACCCTTCATCATAGCCTCGAAAAACCGGGGCGGTTCCACAATACTGAGATGGGCTTTTTCAAGCACCCCATCCTTCATATTCACTACAATATTTCCATGACCTTCCACTCGGGTGAGGTGATGGACTTTTATGTCAAGATCACGACTCATAATTGAACCTCGTTTGAATTATAGAGCTGCATGCGTTTTTTAGCTTCATCAAGACTGATGCCATGACTGGTCATCACTTCCAGCATGCCATCTATATTGGGATTGTCCAGGATTCCCCGACAGCCCGTACAAAATTGACCAAAACTGGGACAGACTGCATCACAGCCACCCCTGGTGATGGGTCCGAGACAGACCATACCTCGATTATAGAGACATTCGTTTTCCTTGAGCTTGCACTCCACACATACAGGCGAACCATATTTAGGGGGTTGTTTGCCCATAACCAGCGCCAGAAGCAGCTTGAGAAAATCCTGTTGGGTCATGGGACAACCACGAACTTCATAATCTACCTTGACCACGGATGAGACAGCCATGGCAGGCAGGGTTGCGAAGAGATATTTATCATCGCCATACACAGTTTCCCGAACCTCATCAATGGGATGAAGGTTTTTCATGGCGTTAACACCGCCATTTACTGCACAGGAACCCAGGGCTACCAGAATATCACTTCGGCGTCGGATATCATGAATTCTCTCAACACAAGATGGTGAGGTGATAGATCCTTCAATAAAGGCGATATCATAGTGATCTGCCTTGTCATCCATAGCTTCACGAAATTCAACAATATCCACATGTTTGAGTATGTCTAGCAGATCATTTTCAAAATTGAGTTTGTTTAGCTGACAACCTTCGCAACTGGTAAAATCAAAGAATGCTACTTGTGGTTTCATTAGAGAGCCTCCTCCAATGGTTTGAGATCGGTATAGTTGAATACAGGTCCATCCTGGCAGCAGTACACACCATTGATCTGGCAGTGTCCACATTTACCAACACCACACTTCATACGACGTTCAAGTGACAGGTATATCTGGTCATCAGGAAGCTGTTTTGACTTCAGGGACATGACCACAAACTTGTACATAACCGGTGGACCAGTGATGGCAGCGATGGTGGTATTCAGCTTAAGATCCAATGAAGGAATCAGTGTGGTAATAACACCAGTGTGACCTTCCCAGGATTCATCTGGCTGGTCAACGGTGACATGTAATTCCACATCTTCTCTGTTTTTCCAGATTTCAAGTTCATCTGTAAAAAGAAGTTCAGCAGGCGTTTTAGCACCATATAGAATAATCAAGCGGCCAAAATCTTTTCGATTATCCAGGACATAATTGATGAGGGAGCGGAGGGGTACCAGTCCAATCCCACCGGCAACAACCAGGATATCTTTTCCAAAAAGTTTTACCATGGGGAACCCCTTGCCAAAAGGACCGCGAATTCCCATGGTGTCACCGATATCATACTTCTTTAACACATTGGTCAGCGTTCCAACCTGGCGAATACAGAGTTCGAATTTTCCATTTTTGGATGGAGAGCTGGAAATAGATATGGGGGCCTCACCGATTCCGAAAGCAGATACCTCTACAAACTGACCTGGTCCATGACCTAAACTTTGTCCTGCTGGCATTTCTAGCTCATACCATTTTTCCATTTCAGTGATCTGTTTTGCTCCAGTCACCTTGCACATCGTAGGGTAATAGAGATCCTGAGTTTCGTGATGTTCTACATCTTGTAGGCGTTTCATATTCAGCCTCCCTCTCTAAACCTTGACGGTCCGATGATATTGGGCTTTTTCGTCTTCCTGAATGAGCTCATTCACAATATCTGGCATTGAGATTCCAGCAGGACAAAAAGCAGTGCAGCGCCCACAGCCTACACACCAGGGCAAACCCTCTTCATCTGTGATATATTTGAATTTTCGATAGAGACGATGACGTGTTCGATTGATGGTCTTCTCCCTAAAGTTCTCTCCGCCAGCGACTTCAGCGAAGGTGCTGAGCATGCAACTATCCCAGCTCCGTTGCCGTATGCCATCCTCAGCTGTAACTGTCACTTCATCTTGAACATCGAAGCAGAAGCAAGTGGGACATGTCAGCGTACAAGCACCGCACCCAACACAGCGTGAGGCTACGTCCGCCCAGACATCGGAATGATAGGCATACTGGAAAACCCGTGGGAGTCGATTATAATGATAGCGAATTTTTTTCTTAAACGCGCGTCCCTCACTGATCTCTGGTTCCGCGGGCTTGATATTTTCAAAACCCTTTATGAGTTTCTGGCCATTATCTGTAAGTACATAGAGTTGAAAATCTCCATCAACTTCATTGAGGAAGAGATCAAAGCCTTCCATTTCTTCGATTATGATACCTACACTTTCAGAAAAGTGGTAATCATCTGGCTCGAAAGAAATCCCCACAAAGCGGGAGGACTGGCGACGCCTGAAGTAGTTTGATTCCGCAGAACCAGACAACATGGAGTGATCCAGTCTAAGTATGGATTGCATCTCATAGCTGTGTACACCAAAGAAGACCCTATTGGCAATTTCCACATCCACCTGATCATAGCTCACATCTTTTAGTGAGAACTCCATCAATTTTTCCACAGGTGGGAGAAACATTTTTTTCAGTGGCAATAGTGTCCGATTATAGTCCAGCACGACCGCATTGCTGTCACGAACAACTTCAAACGAGTACGAGACATCCCCTTTCCCGTGGGGGGCAATTACCTCCCCAAATTCCCCGAGGTGATTAATCAGGGCCGGGACATCAGACCGTAATAGAGAAAAACACTCCATAATGGCTTCCTTGCATAAATGATCGGTTAACAGTTTTGTGAATTTTCATCACC
>JABMOS010000135.1 GCA_013203185.1 Fidelibacterota bacterium
CGCCACAGGCGGAGAAAAATGCTCCGCTGGCTCAATTGGTAGAGCAGTTGACTGTTTATCAATTGGTTCCAGGTTCGAGTCCGGGGCGGTGTACAAAAGCAGCAAGTCATTCCAACGGAGTGGCTTTCTGCTTTTATATGGTAAAGGCTTTCGAACCTGGAACCAATTCCAAGGCAATAAATCGAGTCCTGCCTGCCAGGTCGTAGCTCGAAGAGCGTAGACTGGGGCGGTGTACATAGATAAGTCCCTGATTATCAGGGACTTATTTGTTTCTAGGACATCTAGAAATGCAATAAACGCGTCAACTTCGACCGGTATATCCTTGCCATTCGCAGCTATTTGTCGCCAATCGAGGAATGGTCGTCGGCTACTATGGGTACTGCTTACTTCAAAAAAAGCATCTTAACCACCTGGCTATAATCGCCTGCAACCAATCTTGCAAAGTAGATTCCGGTACTGATCGTCTTGCCATCTGCTGTTTCTCCATTCCAAACCACATCATACCAACCCGCTGATTGATGTCCTGATTTCAGGGCTTGGATTTGGATTCCACGAACATCGTAGATGACTAATGAAACATGAGACTCCTCAGGCAATCCATAATGAATCGTGGTAGTTGGATTAAAAGGGTTAGGGTAATTTTGGTGGAGCACATACTCTGTTGGTAGTAAAGCTGTCTCAATAGAAACGACAAGTACATTTAAAGCGGACGATGCTTCGCTTTCATTTCCATGGATATCAACCGCAGAGACTCGGTACCAATATTCACCATCTACCGTTAGCTCATCATCATATTCGGGCAAATCGATTTCAGATATTAGGGACAATTCAGATGGTACAAAATCTGGAGATGCATCTCTATATATTCGGAAGACCCGGAAATCTTCATCAGTTGGTGATTCCCATGACAAATGTACAGTCCAATCATCACTTAACTCCCCAAGTAGTCCACCAGGTATTGCTGGATCAATATTGTCAATCGAATAGCCAAAACCAACTTCAGAGCTGTAGAATTCCTCTGGATTCTGTGTATGAGCTGTGATAAAAAATTCTGACCAATAGGGTTGACCATCAACCATATCTTCATATGTATGTGCTAGGAAGGTGTACCAGGATCGTTGCAAGGCGGGCACATTCCCTAGAGCTACCCAATCTCCAGAGGGATTTCGTTCCCAAATACCGTATTGAGTAATACCTCCGAGGCCATCGAAAGGGCTCGCAATCCAGTTGACCTCTACCCAGCCTCCTTGATCATTTGGGACATCTTCGATTGAAACTATTTGTGATTCCAAATGATCACTGATACGGATATTTATAGGATAAATAGCCAATACTTGTTCATTACCCGTTGATTTGATCATTATACTAGCTGTATGATCACCAGGAGGTAATAAATTTACATCCAATGTAATATTTATCTGGTTCTGACCGCCCACTGCTATCTGACCAGTTGCTTGATCAGCGCTGACCCAGGTAGGCATACCTAATTGTTTTTGCCAATCAGGACCCCAATCCGCGTCCAAGGGGTTATCATCCGATAGCACATGGACCTTATTGAATGCTTTATGAAAAACTAGTATTTCGTTGTTCGTAGGTGTAGCCAAATACTGCCCATCAGGTGAAAGCCTCGGATAGAAATGGTTGAATCCTGTCTGAAGTTCCACACGACGATCAGAACCATCTAATGCGGTGCTTAAAACATCAAGACTTGTTCCATTGAGATACGAGGACCAAACAACTCGATCCCCCCTGGGGGTCCATGAAGGCTGATAATCTGCTTGCCCTTCAGTACCAAATTCACTAAAGCTGGCACCGTCCTGTGTGTAAACTCTAATATGCCATTCATTTTCTAGATCGCGTGACTGAGTGACAAAATAATTGCCATCAGGTGAATAAATAGGACGTGAATCTAATACATCGTTGTTTGTAAGCCTTTCTACATTCGTGCTAAAAACATTTATTCTGTATATTTCGGTTGGACTTGTATCTCGAGTGGAACCAAAAATAATCCACTCTCCATCTGGTGACCAGCTTGGCCAGGCATTGAATTGATCTGGTTGATTCGTCAGATTGGCGAGTCCTGTACCATCAGAATTCATTATCCATACATCTGCTATTCCATCCCGAATTGATTGGAAAGCAATCTGGGAACCATCAGGGGACCAAACAGCTTCTCTATCCGCAATGTCAAATGTAAGTTGCACTTGTTCCGAGCCATCTGGTCTCATTTTCCAGATATTTCCATTGAAGCTCACTGATGGATCCGGTTCATCCATGTAAAGCAACCAGGTTGAATCAGAACTCACGATTTCCACACTGTATTCGACGTCAATGTCACCAACATTTCCTAATTCAAAATTAGCATCCACAGGAGCATTATCGGCAGGCAGAATCAGTCTAATGCCATCGGGGCTATCAATGATTAACTGTGCTCCAGCATTGGAAACTGGCCAGCCACCTAGATGGTAGAGGGAATCGATTTCTGATGGATTTAGAACTCGATTGTATATGCTAAAATCATCAATTTTACCGCTGAGGAAATTTTGAACTCCCGCTGTGAGATGAGGAGATGCTCCTATTCCAAAAGCTTCACGAACAGAACTTGGAGATTCTTGGAAAGCCTCGTCCTCTATTAGCTCTCCATCAAAGTAAAGCTTCAAATCATTGCTATTTGCTGTGAATGTGAGAAAGTGCCACTCATCAAGATTTAGAAATGAATTTTGGCTAAGTGTGTGAGCTGGTGCCCTGCCATCCCTACTATCAAAAGCGCTGGCTCCAAGCTGTGATACAACTCCACCACCACCTGCACCAACACCTGCAGCCTGGTTGTCAAAGAGTACCTGACCTCGCTCTAAGTCTTCGACAATTACAAACCAAGTTGAAAAAGAAAAGTTAGTTCCATTAAATGAATCTAGTGAGGGTGAGGCAATCCAATCATCTATCCCGTCAAAGCTATATGCCGAATTCACATTTCCGAATCGATCACTAGTCAAGCTGGGTCCAATGACACTTCCATCATTCCCATTACCACTTTCATCATTGGCGTTACCGTTGAATGGGTAGTAGGCTACTAACCCACCCTGTGCTGAAACTATCCCAATAATCATCATAATCACAAAAACCGAAACTACCAAACGTCTCATTTTTTTCTCCCTTTATTATGAATTGGTAATCGTAACTAATACTAGTGGATCGAGGGGTAACCAAGCGTACACAGGAAATGACAAAAATTACAAGCAAAAAAGCGGAGTTGGAATATTATCCCCAGATTTTAAGAAAATACAAAATAACCAGCCAACGCACTCACAGCAACTTCAATTCCCGTCTAGATGCCTATAATAACCCACATAATTACCCACACCCCTCAACCCCAGAAATACATCCAATCCCAAGAGTAATCTATCCAATCGGATATACCATTTATGGTATATTTGTCCCAGTTTGTCACAAACTGGATAGAAAACTATATCCGAGAATTGGGTAGAATACCGCAGGTGGGAGAGGGGTTAAACCCTTACTGAATAAAACTTCGTGCAGATGGTGAAGAATGCTGAAACTGGCTAGAAAACAATTTTGACGGAGCGACTCTTAATCAGTTGGTTCCAGGTTCGAGTCCTGGGCGGTGTACATTAAAAAAGCCTTCCTTTGGGAGGCTTTTTTAATGTACAGAGTCATTGGTTGAGATTCTCGACAAGGCGACAGCACTGTGTGATCCCAAAACAATATCTCAAGTTTGCAAAGGTTCGACCACGACCGCTTCAACAAGCTCAGCGCAGGCTGGGGCGGTGTATAAAAAATGGCCACCCCACGGGATGACTTTCTACTATCATTGGGTTAATGCACTTACCTTCCAACTGGAAAACAACATATGATGTGGAGGGATCTCTCTTATTTTGAGATCACAGCCCCACCGTTTTGGTCAGGCATGATATGCAATTGGATGTATAACGGAACACGATAAGATTGAGACAAAATATATGAATAAGCGAAGAACCAAAATCATTGCCACCATCGGACCAGCAACTGATTCAGAAGAGATGCTAGAAAAAATCATTCTTTCAGGAATAAATATTGCCCGACTGAATATGTCCCACTCCAAAGGAGAAGAAGCCCGACGAATCACCGACCTGATTCGAAAATTGTCAGAAAAACACAACCGCAGAATTGGCATCATGATGGATCTTCAAGGACCCGCCATTCGAACCGGTGAATTACCTGTGGCTTTGAATCTCAAACCCGGTGAGAAAATTGGCCTAACAGTACGAGGCGAGACCAGCGAAGAAATCAAATCTGTTGATGTGAATTATGATCATCTCGTGGAAGATATACAGGTTGGTGACACCGTCATTGTTGACAATGGCATGATCCATTTAAAAGTGCTGGAGAAAAAACACAATCAACTCGTGTGTGAAGTGCTCACAGAAGGTGTGCTCAGCAGTCGAAAACACATCAACCTACCAGGTGTTCATGTACAGCTTCCCCCTTTGACTGAAAAAGACCTTATCGATGTTCAGTCCGGTATTGATATGGGTGTAGATTTCTTTGCACTATCCTTTTGTCGTGAAGCAAAAGATGTGAGAGAGTTAAAGGGTATTATTGAAGCCGCAGGTGGTCGCCAACGTATCATTTCCAAGTTAGAGGATCAGGTAGGTCTCAGTAATCTCGATGAGATCATAGCCGAGTCAGACGGTATCATGGTAGCTCGAGGCGATTTAGGCATCGAGGTGCCCTATGAAGATCTACCCATTATTCAACGCCGGATTGTCAAACGCTGTCGTCGTGCAGGTAAACCAGTCATCGTTGCAACCCATATGCTGGAATCCATGATCGAAGCGCCATCTCCAACCCGGGCAGAAGTCACAGATGTCTCAAATGCAGTATACGAAGAGACCGATTGTATCATGCTGTCTGGGGAAACTTCCGTTGGGTTGTATCCGGAAAAATGCATTGAAACCTTTGATACCATTGCACGGCGGACAGAGCGCAGTGGTGGCGCCGGCTTTGTTAAGGATATCCAAGTGGAAGATGAACGGGAGATTCTCATGAAGGCTGGCAAAAATATGGCAGATGAACTTGAAGCAAAGGCCATCATTATCTTTACACGAACAGGTATTATGGCCCGAAATGCCGCCTGGCTTCGAAGTGATACCCCAGTTTATGCATTTACAGATGTGCCTGAATTATTAAACCAATTGACCATCTTTTGGGGATTGCAGCCATATTTGATCTCATTGTCAGCCGAAACACCAGAGCTCAATATTGCAGCAGCTCAATCCACATTAATTGAATCTGGAGAAGTGCAAAAGGGTGATTGGATCGTCATTGTGACCCACCTTCACCTGGGTGGCGAATATGTTGAGACGGTTCAAATGCGGAAAATTGACACCCAGCCATCCTGACTTAAATCAAAGCGAAAGACGAAATATATGCAAAAGACAGCTCTCGCAGCACTGATTTTTATACTTGTTCAAACTCAGCTCTATTCCTCAGAAACAACCCGGGAGATTTATCTATCACCTGGTGTTAGCCTTGGGTATACATTCGGTGATGGTTTGACCTGGGGAGGTCAGATTAGTATGGGTACCTTTAAATTTGAGGAGGGAGAAGGATTGGCCTGGGGCAATATGATAGGACCTGTTGTGGGTGTTACTGCCGGTTATAGAGGATCAAGGTTGCGAACCATTAAATATCTTGATACCCAGGTATCTGCAGGAGAAATACCCATCTGGCCCGGGATTGGACTGGGTACAGCCTGGGTAACCCCCAAGGGGAGCGATGATACTGAGTTATATCTCCACCTGAAGGGCTGGGGTTGGCTTTTTGGCGCGCTGCAGGTCGATAGGTTTTTTAATAAATCTGGTTCTTTCTATTCAGTGAGTGGTGTGGTATTACTGCCCCTTCCTGTTAGTCGGCTGGGAACTGGCACTGAGAATGATTAAGGGCTTAACAGCACTATAAAGTAACCCTCAAACCATACGATCTGAATTCAGAAGAACTGAAGCCAAGCCAAAAGTATGGACTCTCCTGGGACAGTGTAATGTGCTAATATCCCAGAATAATTTACTTAAATTATCGAACTTAATCTCGGGGGCTAAAAGGTTGGGTTCGCCATAGAGAAGCGGATCTATATCGAACATGGGAGAAGGGAATAAGAAGTGAACCTTAAAACGAATGCCTCTGAGAAAGCAAAGCCCAAAACAGCTATTTTCTGTTTTCGACGGGATCTTCGTCTTGATGATAACCTGGGCCTGCAACAGGCACTGGAAAACTATGAGCGTGTCATTCCTGCCTTCATATTTGACCCCCGCCAGCTGAAACCCCACGATTACCGCAGCATCAGAGCCCTGAATTTTATGTTTAAAGCCCTGGTTGAACTTCGCCAGAATCTCCATAATCTGGGGTCCGAACTATTTATTCGAAGCAGCCTGCCCTACAACGGGTTGTTGAATCTGGCAGATGAGTTTTCCGCCGAAGCGGTCTATCTAAATCGAGACTATACCCCTTTCAGCATAAGGCGTGACGAAAAGATTCTCACCGCCTGTGAGGAAGCCGGAATAAAGCTCCATCAGTTCGATGATGCCCTGTTGAATCCTCCTGAGGTGTGCCTGAAAGGGGATGGATCACCCTATACGGTTTTTACCCCTTTTTATAAGAATGCCAGACACTTCCCCGTCATGTTTCCTGGACAGAGCCCCCATTTTGACCGTCTGATCAGGAAAACAGAAACCCCTATACAAGATGACCTGCTAGGCAAAATCGCCAAACAATTCGAATTGCCTGAGCTGACCTTTACACCCAGCGATCTGGATGAGATCATGGCTAGCCTTGCAAGGCAAAAGGACTATGACCAGGAAAGAAATAATCTGGCCACTGACAGTACCAGCCATCTCGCAGTATTTTTAAAATTTGGGGTCATTTCAGTTCGTGATGTTTACCATCGCATCAAGAATGAATACGGAGCGGATCACCCTTTGATTCGCCAACTCTACTGGCGGGATTTTTATAGCCATATCGCCTATCATTTCCCCCATGTCTTCGGGAATTCCTTCAAACCCCAATTTGCCCATATCCAATGGAATGAGAATCTGGAATTATTTGAAACATGGTCCCGGGGCGAAACTGGTTTTCCTGTAGTAGATGCTGGAATGCGCGAGTTGAACAGCACAGGCTTTATGCATAATCGCGCCCGGATGATCACCGCCTCCTTCCTTGTCAAAGATCTCCATCTGGATTGGCGTTGGGGTGAGCGCTATTTTGCCAGCCAACTCCTGGATTATGACCCTGCCGTCAATAATGGAAACTGGCAATGGGCAGCCTCTACAGGTTGTGATGCACAACCTTACTTCCGGATTTTTAATCCCTGGTTACAGCAGAAAAAATTTGACCCTGTATGTACCTATATCAAGCGCTGGATCCCTGAACTAAGAGATTTAACGCCAGCAGCCATCCACAATTTGGCACAAGCTCCAACAGCAGGATACCCTGAGCCAATAGTTAATCACAGCAGTCAGGCAACCCTTGCCAAACAACTATTTCAAACTGCCAGCCAGGAATATCAGAACAACCCGCCAACCCTAGATAAAGTTTAATCGGCACGGCGACTCTTTTGAATGGTGCGATTGATCCCCACCACCAGGTCAGCTTTGAGTCCACGAAAGGGCATTACAGCCACAAAATAGTAAAGGGGTGGGCGGGTCTTGCCAGTGAGACGAAGCTCATGTATGCGAGGCATAAACACCTTAATCACCAACATTCGTGCGACAGAGGATACAAGCAGACTGATCATGATTCCGCTGGGAAGGAGATGGCTGCTGATCCAGGCATTGCCCACAGGGATACTGGAGAGAAATCCAGCCAGAAGACCGCCTGCAACCAAGCCAAACCCTTTAAACAGGTTGTGATAACTGGTCATTCTTAAACGATTGCCTGGGTCAATAGCATCATAGATATAATTACCAAGCGTGAGGTTATAGCCACTCCAGGCCAGGCCACCTAAAATCTGAATTGACAGTGCCAGGTAAAAAACCAGGGGTCCATCTGCAAAATGGATGAGGTACCAGAGCAGTGGAAAAAGAGTTATGATGATACTTGTGACTTCCAGAATATTGCGATTACCGTACTCATCAATATGTTTGCCCCAATGACTGATCATAAGAAAAGAGCTTACCGAGATGCCGCCCATGAGCACAGTCATCTGTAAATAGCTGAATTCCAGGATTTGGAGCCAATAGGCTACCATGAGGGGACCTGAAATAAACACAGCCACATTCATGAGAGAGACAAAAACAGTGAACATACCAAAGGAACTTTTACCCATCCCCTGGACAAAGTCCTTGATGCCATAACTGTCTGTTGATTTTAGCTGAATTTCAGGTTCATACTGGAGTTTGAAATAGCGGGCTGAATAGATCCGCGCTGCACCGGCTATGAAGAACAACAGGCCAAAGCCCAGCATGGCATTATATTTAGAAGTCACGTTTAGAATTACCCCAGCAACCGCCAGAGCCACAAAGGTTGTCATGCCGACGATGCGATTACGGCTCCCAAAATATGTCCCTCTGGTCTCTTCAGGCACCAGATCACCCATCCATGAAACAAAGAAGGGAAGACCCATAGCTCCTAACCCGGCATAGAGGGTGGCCAGGGTGATGAGAACGGGCACGCTTCCAGTGGACCAGGGCACTAGAAAAATGGTGAACCAGGCAATGCCCTGGAGCAGTGACATCCAGATGAGCATAGTTTTGCGTGACACCTGATTGCTCTCAATTCGGATTGCGCTGAGTTGGATCAGGGCGGCAAAGAGCTGGGGAATGGAGACCAGCAGACCGAGCTGGGTCGTTGTGGCTTTCAAGAGGACAGCAAAGGCGGGCAGGAAGGAGTCCCCAAACCCCCACATCACCGACCACCACTTCCCTTCCGAGATGGAGTGTTTTAAGGCCTGTGTATATCTGCTATCGTTGGTCAAATCCCTGTTTCCTCATTTTTCCCCAGACAATACATTCATGGGTAGAGATAAGGAAATATATTTCAACCACCACACTAATCTCGTGTCAGTGAACATCAATAATTGATGCTTGCTTTTAATTATGCCCTTGTTTAGTGTAGCTATATAAAAGATACTATCTCCTGACCATATGAGACTTATAGACCCAGACAAGCACACCAAGTTTTTCAGATTTGATTCCCTGAAAATGGTTTTGGTCCTACTTACCTGTATGACGAATTTAATATTTGCTGATGATTATTTGAGTTCTGAAATCACGGAAAACTTGACGACACTTGCTGCAGACTCATCAATCCATTATCGCTGGCATAATGACGATTGGGAACTATCCAGAAAACACATTTTCCACCACGATGAATTCGGGCAGGTAACTGAAGATTCTCGCTATGTTTTATCCATAGATACCTGGTTTAATGATATACGCAACGTCATGAGTTATGATACACAAAACAAACTGGTGCAATGGTTGAATCAAGAGGGTTATCTCTTCATCTGGCAGAATTCCTGGCTGGATCAGTATGAATATGATGGCTATGATGCTTTGATCACAAAAACGCGTCAAATTGATGACAGTGATTCATGGCAGCTATTGGAACGGATCAACTATTACTATAATGAAGATTCCACGCTCTCCGAAGAAATTATTCAGGCCAATGTGGTGGGCAATTGGCTAAATGACTATCACAGGACATACACCTATTTGCCTGATGGTCAAGTGGCCAGCATCCTGGGTCAAACATGGGATTATGATGGTGGCGTTTGGCTCAATGATAGTCTGACATCTTGTAGCTATACTGACGGCAACTTGTCACAACTTCTCACACAAACCTGGGCTGATGATGTCTGGAACAATGAACATCACAAAGCCCTCACCTATGATCCAGATGACCACCTCATTGAGGAAACCCTAAGAAGTTGGTTTGGGAGACAATGGTTTGAGATAGAAAGGCAAGTTCACGAGATTGATCTGTCTGGCAACGTAATGATAACCAGGTATCAGGATTGGGATTATGACGAGGCCAATTGGTTTGACAGAGACAGGCTGCTTTTTCAATATGATGAATACGGGAAATTGGTGGAATCGCTCTCGCAGTATCCAGATTCTGAAACCAATACCTGGATCAATGAATATTTATCCATATGGTACTATCCAACCACTTCTGCTGTGGATGCTTTTCAAGCGAGGCAGTTTTCTCTTTCCCAAAATTTTCCCAATCCTTTTAATCCCAGCACATCAATTCGCTTTGATATCCCGGAATATTCAGCAGTCAATCTCACCATCTATGATGCATTGGGCAGGGAGATTATAACACTCTTCGCAGGTGCCAAGCCTGCTGGATCATATGAAATGAGTTGGCAGGGATTGGATCAAGAGGGACATTCTGTGAGTACAGGTGTATACTTCTGTCGATTTCAGGTCCTGGACTCTGGTACAGGTGGGGTGGGTGATTTTAACCAGACCATCAAAATGCTGTATTTAAAGTAATAACTAACTCAGCAGATCCAGGTAACGATGTATTGCCAATTATCAGGATGCTTAATTGAGACCTCGGTGCGTTCCCAGCTTCCGCCAATACCCATTTCCTTTGTGACAGCTTGAAAGTGAGACATGGCAATTCCCATATCAATTCTCTGCAGATCACTAAACATGGGTTTACGATATCCTCTGGTTCGCTGTAAAAAGAGATGGATGCTACTTCCTTCCATCACAATCCTCCAGGGCTGCTTGTTGGAGGCTGAAGGGCTTAGCCGGACCATATCAAACACATCAGCAAACTTTTGTGCCTTTGTTCGAGACAGCGGTGTGATGCAGTCAGCTTCAAAGAATAGCTGGTTCCAGGGTAGGCGTTTCTTTGAACCGGCCACATTCCGAATGACACGATCAACGATATTCCTGTTGTCAGATCCGACACCAACCGAGACAACGGCTGGCACCACTTCGTGCTCCTGGATATTTATCCTTGCTGAGAAGTTGTCTTTCTGGAAGGACCCGCCCAGCCAACAGGTCGCCAAACCCAAGCCTGTGGCAAAGAGGACTATATCTTCCATTAGAAGGCCATAGTCTTCAAGATTATTGACCCGTTTATCCACAGCACCAACAACAAACCCACTGGCTCCCCGAATAAAGCCATAAGTCCCAAGTCCCTTTAATTCATCAGAATCACCAGACCTGGCTGCAACCAATTGAAATCGAACTGAATCTCCGAAAACACCGAGGGCTTTACTCCTCACAAACTCATTCAGGAGGGATAGTTCGTCATGGGGGATAGGCTCACCTGTGCAGCTGCGCCAGGAGGTCCGTAACGGTATAAGTTCTGAAGCTGTTTGGGTCATTTTATGACTGATTCATTCGTTCCTTAGCGGTCCAATTATTTTGCTCTAAATGCTCGCGACAATATCAACACCCCATGGAATTTCTCACGAACAAAAATCATATTTTTGTTGAAAATACTATTGAAGAAGGACCTCAATATGAGCAGCTTTCGCCAACGCTTCTCCGCCCCTGGAAAGCCTTGTCGCTACCTACAACGCTACTCATCATATTCGTATTTAAATTTTTGAGATGAATTTTTTGTGAAGTCCAAAATTTTATTATTAATGGAGAGTAGTGGCTATCGACTCATTTGAAGTTCTCCACCCCCATTTATGCCAATTACTCAGAATTGAATTATTATTTCAGCAAAACGAACCACAATTAAGAATATGACAACAAAAGAGATGTTAATTGTCCCCTTTATTGTTTTGCTTCCAGGTCCATCCCTGCAACCACGTCTGACTGTGTCCTCGGTATTGACTTGTTCGCACAGCTAATGGAGATGCTCAAGCTCACTTGCTACCGGCTTTTCATCAATTATATTTCGGAGCTAAAATTTGTAATGGGATCTAAAGAGGGAGTGTTAAAATGAAAAAAGTTCTAATCGGTTTAATTTCCGTTATTTCAATATTTGGGTTGCTCAGTTGTGAAAGCAATGCCCTTGATCCCATGAACGGGGACTCAAGTGACAACAGTCTGGCCAGACGCCATGGTGGTAGGTCTAATCCAGCTTGTCCTGCAGAGGGTGCCTTCGCGGGGTTTAATGAGGTCAACTCGAATTATGGTGTGTACAACTACACACTCTGGGCTGATAAAGATATCAATGTTGGTACAGTGAGTATTACCAATGATGATGAGAATATTTACGTCACCTACACCACGGATGAAACTGTTGAACTAGAAAAGGTTCGCGTTTTTGTATGGACCAGTCTGGATGATATATCCAATAAACGGCCTGCGCCTGGTCATGCTGATTACAGTGCAAATCACATCGATGCTTTTACCTACACAGCTGTAATTCCAGCAGCCGCATTGTGTGATGACATCTATTATATAACGGCAAATGCCAAAGTTAAGTACATCGACGAAGACGATGATGACGAAGACGATGATGAAGATGAAAATGATGGCGACGACGAAGATGAGAACGACGACGAAGATGATGACGATGATCGTCACGGACATGACCACCATCGCGCCATGGAAGCTTATGCTGGTGATGCCGCTTCTCCTGCCTGTTTTGATGATGCCGGGAAAAAATGGTGGAGTTATGTAGGCTATTCAGTTGATTGCTCAGCGTCTATCTCTGGTAGCGTGTATGAAGACGTGAACAGCTCTGAATCTTTTGATACAGGCGATACTGGTTTTGAAGGCATTTCAGTCACTGCAAGTGGTAGTGATGGTAACGTCTATACCGTAATCACAGCTGCTGATGGATCATACCTTTTTGAACACCTCCAGACCGGTCTCGATTACACCGTGATTTCCGACACACCAACTGGTGATTTTGCAGCCAATGAAAATGCCACAGGCTATATACTGGCTAATCTTGTGACGGATGAGTCTCAGATAAACTTTGGTTTTGCTCAAATGTTCGATTGCGGTATCAGCTCCACACTCTGGGTCAATGAAAACACCAGTGTTGGCACAATGACCATCTCAAATGATAATGACAGTCTGTATATTACCTTTGATACCGATGATCAGGTTAATCTGGCAGGCATGGCAGTAAACCTTGGCCCCATCGCCTCAGCCAACATCCTGTCACCGGCTGAATATAATGCCTACAGTGCTACCTTTAGCCTTACCCAGGATGCGATTACGGTCGCCATAGCTTTTGATGCTACACTTTTTGTCCCATCAGATAACATATTGGTTACTGCATATGCGGTGGTGGCGTTGGAACAGAGTGGAGATATTTCCCTTGATGGAGCCATTGTCTTTGGAGGTGAAACTTACCATGCTGGGAATAGTAAAACACCTTGGTTTTATGACACAGACTACTCCAGTTGTTCTTTTATACCCGGAGATGTGTAGAAGTATTAGATAGCTAAAGATTCAAGGCAAAGATTCCAAAAAAGGGCTCCCATTGGGAGCCCTTTTTGTTTGAATACATTATTCCCCTGAAATTCTATCCTCCAGGAAGTCGAACTGCTCAGGGCAATATTTTTTCCAAAAATCCCAATCATGGGCACCGGCATGCTCATAATAGTCATGATTGATGCGTTCATCTGTGAGTTTGCTATGTAAATGTTGTAGCTCGCTTAAAACAACGTCATCATTGGTTCCCACGTCGATGCGTATGCCATGACTCCGAAGATTTCCGAAATTAATCTGATTATAGTATGTCCCACTGAGTGACCCGCAAGCAGTAAACAGATCGGGGTGTTGACTCATAAGATAAATTGCGCCGCCACCACCATTTGATATACCACATATGGCCCGGCTGGTATGCTCAATATCTATTCCATATTCGTCTTCAACCCCTGCAACGATTTCCAGGACGTAGTCTTCATAATTGCGATTAGGGAGGGATGTATTGTTCACATACAAATTGTACTGGGCACTTAATGAAACGAACATAATGTTCCGTTTATGGGCTTGCATGGCCAGATCGATCCCGGTTTCCCAGGCGAATGCATCAGTTCCAAAACCATTGAGGAGATATATGACAGGCGTGCTTGATGTATAGTCTTCTGGATAATACACAGCTGCAACACCTGTGGTGCCGATTGCGATACTCTCATAAGTAAAGGATTCAGAGATGCCAGTCTCTGGTTCGAAAAGACCACACGAGTTGAGTAACACCATGATGAAAGTCAGTTTAAAAATATTGTGCAGCATACGATTAATTTCCATTTGTTTATAGTCGCATCAAATATCTAATAGGTGACCTGCTCGAAAAACCATATTCTGTAAAAGGATTTATTTCTCTATGAAGGGATAACGCTATGGAGATTCCCCTGTTTTATATTTGATTAGCCAACTGAATGATGTAAATCAAAAGAGAATCAATTGAAGTGGACAATAAAACCACAGCGGGATGATTGAGCAGCTGTAGTGGTTTTCATGGTGCTCAAAATCCTTTAGCGGAGATAGCTATGCCTGTTCGGAAGCCAAGTAAATTTAGAATGATACTCGCCGTCCTGGGTGCCGTGCTTATCAGCGGATCCCTCTGGCAGCTAAACCTATCCAGAAGTGGGTTGGCAGCTAAATCAGGTATGCATTCTGGGTTGCCCTATAAAATCACCCATCTAGAAAATATTGACTCAGGGAAACGACCCCTGGTCCTGGTTGCGCACGGCCTGGCAGGTTCTGGGACTATCATGGAGGGGTTGGCCTTAACTTTTGCCCATGCAGGCTATGTGGTGGCTACCTGGGATTTTGATGGCCACGCAGGAAACTCCCATCCCATGGAGGAGGATATTTACAGTCCCTGGTTACTGACTAATGTGGAAACAGTTCTGGAGGCAGTCAGTGACTACGAACTAATTGATACAGAACGGATGGCAATTGTAGGTCATTCCATGGGAACAGCTGCGGCCTTAGGTTTCAGTCAAAGCCATCCTGCCACTCAGGCAACCATTGCCATCTCGCCAGTGGGAACTCCAGTTACCCCTGAATTGCCAAAAAATTTATTGCTCATGGCCGGTCAGTTGGAGCCCGATTTTGTGGATAATGCCAGAAATCGTCTGGCTGAGGCTGGCGGTGTAGGAGGTGACCCTGCTTCTGGAGATGCCAGGGACTTCCAGGTTATTCCCGGCGTGGAGCATATATCCATCATTTTTTCACCCACAACTCACGCCCTTGCCTTGAATTGGCTAGACAGAACCTTTGGCATTCAGGATGGGGCTCAACCCTATAAAGATAGGCGTTTACTGTGGTTTGGCCTGGTGGTTATAGGAACACTGGTGGTGGCATCCACGGTTATTCCCCGCCACTCTATGATCCCCTCCAACAAACAGTTGTCTTTACAGAGACGAATTCTGATCATGGTGGGTAGTGCCCTCAGTGCGACTCTGATCTTATGGTTGATCGGTCTCATGGGACTATCCTTAAGCACGTTATTCGGAATCCGTGCTGGAGGCTATTTGATCCTCTGGTTTCTGGTGGCTGGCCTGATTGGTGTTTTTATGCTAAAATCAGAAATAATAATACCTAACAAGCAGGAATTGTTCAGGGCTTCATTAATATTTGCTGCATTATGGTTAGGAATAGGGTTGGCTGGCGGGGGCGTCTGGCTTCCCTGGTTACTGATTTATAAGCGTTTGATGTTATGGCCACTGGTAGCTCTTGGGATGCTACCCTGGTGTTGGCTATTGGGTACGCTAAGTAATTTTGGCCATGGTGGCAGTCGATTGGGCTGGTGGGCAGGACATAGTCTGGCCCTGTTTGGAAGCTTGGTGTTAGCCGTTAAGCTGAGCCCGTCTCTGGGGTTTTTAATGTTGCTGTTGCCCGTTTTTCCGTTGGTGCTTTTATTTCACGTTATTCCGAATATGGTGCAAAGAGGCAGCTGGATCTTTGGCCTGAGCGGTGCCTTGTTTGTGAGCTGGATGCTCCTGGCTGTTTTCCCGCTGATTTAGACTTGTTTCCAATAGCTTCAGAACTAACATCCTGATCTGATAATCATCAATAAAGGGGAGCCGTTCACATAATGAAACATACCAATAGTTGGATCTGTTCGAGGTTGATCGGGTTGCTAGTCTTTAGTGTTGGTTTGCATGGACAGACACTTAAACCCGCTCAGGCAAACATGGATACATCACATCAAACTATTTGGGTTGATGGCGGCCAACTCACCCTGGAAGGGCAGGGCTGGTCCCAAACCAAAGCCCACTATGGTCGCTTGCCAGCAAATGTTGAGGGCAGAATCCCCGAGGCTGTGTGGGATCTGGGACAATATTCAGCAGGATTGAGCCTGAGTTTCACAACCAATGCCGAGCATATAAAAGTTCGGTGGACCTTACTGGATAACAATCTGGCAATGCCACACATGCCAGCAACTGGCGTCAGTGGTATTGATTTATATGAGAAAACCGAGGATGGACGCTGGCGATTTATCAATAATGGCCGGCCCACCAGTCTCATAAATATGGTTGAGTTTCAGGTTACCCCAAATTCAGAGCTGCGCCTTTACTTGCCATTATACAACGGCGTCACATCCGTTGAGATTGGTATCCCCGCCTCCCAGACCCTTTCAGCCGTAAAAGCAAAGGGTAAATGGCCTTTTTCAAGGAAACCTAGACCCATTGTATTCTACGGAACCTCAATTACCCAAGGGGGCTGTGTCTCACGTCCAGGGCTGGCTGTTTCGTCAATTATTAGTCGTGAAATGGATATTCCCGCCATTAACCTGGGGTTTTCAGGGAGTGGTAAGATGGAACCAGAGATGGCTGAACTTCTTAACGAGCTGGATCCGGCGGTCTACGTTTTGGATTGTTTATGGAATATGGACAAAGAGATGGTAGAAACCAGAATCAAACCCTTTGTCAAATTCCTGCGACAGCATCATCCCAGGACGCCTATTCTATTGGTGGAAGACTCCAGCTTTGAAAATGTTACACCTACTCCCAAGGGTCGGATTCTTAGGCGACTCTATTCAGAGCTCCAGGCAGAAGAAGTAAGCCATCTCCACTTCCTCACCAGTGAGGGTATGCTGGGAGATGATTTTGAAGGCACCGTTGATGGTGTTCATCATAATGATCTTGGGATGATGCGTCAGGCCGAGGTGTTCGAGAAAAAGTTGTCTGCGATTCTGAATTCGCGTGAATAATCCTCTTAGGGCTCAGGTAGCCTTTGGCTGTGCCCAACTGGCTGAAGCTGATTCACGACTTAAGGCACTCATTGAAACATTTGGTCCTCCTGAATTAGAGCGTGGCGGTGATCCATACCAGGCACTGGTCCGTTCCATCATATATCAACAAATTAGCGGCAAGGCGGCCCGAGCCATATATAATAGATTTTTGGCTATTTTTCCTAATTCCCGGTTTCCCAGCCCCCAGGAATTGTCACAGGTCAATATTGACCATCTCAGGGCAGCTGGTCTTTCCCAGCGTAAAGCGGAATATGTTACTGGCATCGGGCAGACCTTTTTAGACCATGAGTTTCTGGGGAAGACAATTGATAGCCTTTCAGATATTGAGGTATCCGAGAAGCTCACAAGTATCCGTGGTGTGGGACAATGGACTGCGGATATGTTCATGATATTTACACTGGCCCGACTGGATATCCTGCCTCTGAATGATCAGGGGATTAGAAATGGGATGGAGACCTTTTTTGAGCTGGATCATTTACCTGTAGCCGAGGAAATGCTTGAATTGACTGAGCACTGGAAACCATATCGCTCCATTGCATCCTGGTATATGTGGAAGGTGGTGGATGAAGCCTTTGAATGGGTCGAAGATTAATTAGAGGAGGCTGGCTGCTGCCTTGTCTACGAACCAGATAGGCGTATGACGAGGAGCAATGAGGGTAGCTGGTAGTTCGGGATTGGGTGGTGCCTGATAAACCCGTGAAATAATGTCGGCCTTACCCACCCCGGTGGCCATAAAAATACAAGAATCTGTACTGTTTAGAGCCTCCAATGTCAAACTGACTCTAGCTTGTCCCGATTCAGGCTGAATGGCGGCCTTACATAACTTTTCATCATGCAGATGATCTGTCCCAGGGAAAAGGGAGGCCATATGACCATCAGGTCCCAATCCCAGCAGGGTCACATCAAAAAGGGCCTCTCCTGGAGGTCTCTGACTCCCCAGTTGAACCAGAAACTCATGGTATTCTCGGGCTGCCACGACTGTGTCAGGATGACCACCCATGGGGTGAATATGATCTGGACGAACATGAAGTGCTTCAATAAAGGGACGGGCATTACCATAATTGCTGTCGGGATCATCAAAGGGAACATGACGTTCATCTACCCAGATAAGGTGGATCTGTTTCCAGATTGGAGTGTGTCTATGGTTTTCCACCAGATGAGCCAATAAACCCTGAGGGGTTCTACCTCCTGAAATAGCCAGGGTAAGTGGTTTTATCCCTGTTTCCAGCACCTGCTCCAACTGGGCAACCATGGCAGCAGCCAGGCTGGCATTGAGATGTTCAACATCAACTGAAATATTCATTTCACGCATTTATAACTCACAATAAGTATCATCACTGCTCAGGTTTTTACAGGGGTAGCGCCAGTCTTCTTCAGTATTCTCGAAAAGTGATAGGGTCTCCGGGGGACCCCAGGTGCCAGCTGGATATCCATATAGTTTGGTGTTAGGGTGTTGTCTCCAGTACTCAAGAATGGGATCGACATATTTCCAGGCAGCCTGGACTGCATCTGCTCTGGCGTACAGCGTATTGTCACCCACCAGGGCGTCAAGGATGAGCCGCTCGTAGGCTTCTGGTAGATCGTCTGCATTCATATCAGAATAATGAAAGTCCATTCCTACGGGAGCAATTTTAAAACCAGCACCAGGTACTTTGAGGCCAAATTTCAAAAGCACACCTTCATCAGGTTGAATACGCAGGACCAGTTGATTTTCACCAAGATGGTCTCCAGATTGCTCATGAAAGAGTTGATGTCCTGGACCATTAAAATGGATTACGACTTCGCTTACGCGGGTGGGTAACCGTTTGCCTGTACGGATGTAAAAGGGTACACCCTGCCAGCGCTCATTGTCAATGTTGGCTTTTATGGCTACAAAGGTTTCCCTGGAGGATTTGGTGTCTACATTTAGCTCCTCCCGATAACCTGGAACCTTTTCGCCACGAATTTTAGACCCGATATATTGCCCGCGAATGACATGCTGGTGAATTTCAGAACCCTTGATGGGTCGCAGAGCTTTTAATACCTTCGCCTTTTCATCCCGAATAGAATCTGGATCAAATTGGTTGGGAGGTTCCATAGCAATAACAGCCAGGAGCTGTAAGAGATGATTTTGGATCATATCACGCATGGCACCGGAATGATCATAGTAACCACCTCGATCTTCTACACCAAGGCTCTCTGCAGCTGTAACCTCAATACGGTGGATATGACGCCGATTCCAGAGGGGTTGAAAAAGGCCGTTAGCAAATCTGAAAGCCAATATATTTTGGACTGATTCTTTGCCAAGATAGTGGTCTATTCTGTAAATCTGGTGTTCATCAAAACATGCCAGAAGTTCGGTATTTAAAATATTGGCGCTTTCCAGGTCGGTGCCAAAGGGCTTCTCTAGAATTATTCGTCGCCATTGTTGTCCCTCTACTTCCTTTTGGAGATTCAGGGCTGCCAATTCTCTGGCCACAGGGGCAAAAAAAGCAGGCGCAGTGGCGAGGTAGAACAGGATGTTTTTTTGAATGTTTTTATCAAACTTAAGCAGACGGTCTTGAAGTGCCTTAAAATCTGTTTTTTTAGAGACATCAAGTGGCTGAAAATGGACATGCTCCAAAAAGGATGTGAGTCTCTCACGTTCTGAGTCACTTTCTATCTTTTCATTTAACGAGGCAGCAATTTGCTCTCGATACACCTCATCTGAATAGGTCCTGCGCCCCAGCCCCACAATTTTGAAGGAGCTTGCCAGGCGTTTTTGAAAATAGAGCTTAAAGAGTGCTGGAAATAGTTTGCGGTGGGACAGGTCTCCAGTGCCACCAAAAATAATCAAGGTAAATGGGTCAGGTATTCTCATGGACTAATCTAGCAAAAATATACCATTTACCAATTTTAGTCAGCATAAAGTACAGACAAAAATCGACTCACAAGCGTTAAGAAATAGCTCTTGTTTCCAGTTCGTTCAGGATCGATACTTACTCACAAGACCATGAAAAAAAATAGTGGAAATCGCCCCCCCTCTTTTAGGAGCTTAGAGACAATAAGCATGTGTTTAATGCTAGTGATTTGCCTTTCTCCGAAGTTACTGGCTCTGGAAAAAATGCGGCCTCATATGGAGCTGAACTTTTTAGACCAATCTATAATTGTAAACCTCGATTTTAGGCATATTGAAGACCAGCAATGGTCTGATCTATTGTCGCATCCTGATCGGATTCATGAAACTGGTTATGGCCTGGCTGGTCAGGCCGGGGAGGCCGCGCTTCCCAAATTCACTGAACTTATCCCCATCTCATTGATCCATGCGCCAGAGATAAATATTCTTAGCTACAGCAGTCATTCAATTTCTATCAACACCTTGAAGGAAACCCCAAGGGGTCAACGAGAGACAGACCCGTCGCAGGCGATTCGAAATTATGATTGGTCCAGAGTTGACCTGGCCAGTGAGTTGGAAGTGCAAGTGGGAGAAATTATCCACCTCATGGGAGAGGCTTTTCTACCCCTTAGCATTTCGCCTTTGGGTGTGGACTATGGCAGTCGGGAAGTAACAGTTCCAGAAAATCTGACTATTCAGATAAACGGTATCGTCCCAAGACTTGAAAATCAAACCGATGGATCTGCTGCCATACGCTCAATTATCCCGAACAACGGGATCTATTCACAACTGGGACACTATTTGATTATTACCCCGCCGCTCTTTGAGCCGTATCTGACATATCTTGTGGATTGGAAGCGGCGCAAGGGGCACCCCGTCACGGTGGCATCCACCGATGTGGCAGGTCAAACACCTACAGCCATAAAAGCATATATCCAGGAGGCCTATGATACCTGGGATGATCCACCCCGGTATGTTTTGCTCATTGGGGATGAAGACCGGGGGATTGGTGGGTTCTACGTTTATAACCCTGACAATGAGGCCCTGGTAACAGATCATCCCTACGTCCTCCTTGAAGGAGAAGATAGTTTTCCAGAGGCCTGGGTTGGTAGACTATCAGTGGATACCATCGGCGAGCTGGTCGTTGTAATGAGCAAAATATTGTCCTATGAAAGCCAACCGTTTCTGGATGATTCAGGCTGGTTTAAAAGGGCGCTCATGGTCGGAACAGTAACAGCCGCCACCTCCACACAGCATGTCAATAATTGGGTGGGACGGAAATTAATGGAAAATGGATTTACCCAGGTCGACACTGCCTACTATCCCATGCAGGCCAGTCTGTCACGAATCAGTGCTCCCATTAACAATGGCGTTGGATTTGTTAATTATCGTGGTCTGGGAGCCTGGGATCACTGGATTGGACCTTATTTTTATAATTCTGATATTGAAAATTTATTCAACGGCCACAAGCTGCCCATCCTGACCAGCATTGTATGCGGTGGAGGAAACTTTGCAGCACCAGTTGACCCTGTTTTTGGTGAAAAATGGCTCCGGGCTGGCACTACCTCCGTTCCCAAGGGGGCTGTGGCATTTATTGGCCCCAGTGAAGTACATACACACACCCAGTTTAACAACGTTATCGATATCTCACTGTATTCAGGTATTTTTGACCTGGGGTTGAATGAATTGGGTCCAGCACTGGGATATGCGAAACTAGAACTTTGGAGAAATTATCATGACTCCGAATTTCTGCCCTTTGGCCAATCTGCAGAATTTTACCAGAATGTCTACAACATATTGGGAGATCCAGGGATGGCAATCTGGACGGACACACCACAATGGCTGGTGGTTGAGCACCCAGACAGTTTGAATCAAGATGATGACCATCTTGTCGTTTTGGTTGAGGATGAAGCCGGTTTTCCTCTCCAGAATGCATTTGTTTTTGTCAGTAATTCAGAAAATGGCAGTGGCCTTCTAACAGATGCATCAGGGGTGGTAATGTTGCCCTTTTTTGCTGGAGAATCTTCAGAACTATTGCTAACCATAACAGGTAAAAACCTGAATCCAGTACTAACCAGTATCCCCATAGGATCCTCAACGAATGCCTTGAGTTGTGAGGCCTGGAGTATCGCTTCAGGTGGGGTTATTCAGGCTGGTGGATTGCATAATCTGGAAATGACTCTGGTTAACAACTCCACAGCGCTGGAAAACCTGACCCTGACTCTTCACACCAATTCTGAAGCGGTGAATCTTCTAGATTCAGCGTATGTGATACCCGCTTTGGCTTCTGACCAGAGCCTGACCATGAATGATCTTTTTTCTTTCGAAATTGACCCCAATTGTCGCCACGGGGAGATCGTGGGTTTGACTATAAACGTAGGAAGTGGTGCTGAAGTTTTGACCTGGCGCAAACAGTTTCCCATTCAAGCACCTGATCTCCACATCACTGACTTGGCTATCGAAGCAGGCGAATTGGTGGCAGGAGATTCACTTGGTATTCGGTTGATAGTAGAAAACAAAGGCGGGGCAGCATCCCCACAGATGATGCTTGAATTTCAGAATCAGAGCCTGGTTTCATCCAATACTGGCTTACAAGAGTTAGCAGCTATTGATTGGGATATGAGTGCTGAGACTGATGCCACATTTTCCATACTGCTCTCGGATCAAATTTTTCCAGGTGAAGCCATACCCCTGGTTTTCATTGGAGAATCTGCTGGCAGGTTTGATACCCTTAGGACAGAGATTATCGTAGAGGCAATTAATCGCTTCTCTCCCTCCGAACCAGACACCTATGGATATCGTCTGTTTGATAATCAGGATGTTTCCTACTCCATGGCGCCAGAATATGAATGGCTCGAAATTGATCCCAATTATGGGGGTGTTGGTGCACGTTTACCTATTTATGATGACTATGAAGAGGATGACGAGACAGCATATCTTGATTTGCCGTTTACTGTGAACTATTACGGACAGACCTATGAGGAGATCACGATTTGTTCTAATGGGTGGTTGGCTATGGGTCCTTCCCCTGAAATAAGTTTTTACAATCGGGTCATCCCATCGGCTTCTGGTCCCAATGCCATGATTGCACCCTTTTGGGATGACTTGATCACCGAACCAGGAGGTGTGAGCTATTATGCGGGCGACGATCAACTCATTATTGAATGGGCCATGATGAGTAATGTGGAGTTTACTTCTTCTCTCAATTTCCAGGTCATAATTTATGGCTTAGAGGGCCACCCAACTGCTAGTGGAGACAATCTAATCAAATTTCAATACAAAGATTATTTCAACTATGATACCTTTGCAAACTTCTCCACTTCTGGAATTGAATCCCCAGACTATTCCACGGGTATACAGGCTGGATTTAACAATAGTACAGATCCAAGCATTGGAGAAATGCGCTCCGGGCAGGCATTGCTATTTACAACTGAGCGTGGACAGCGATTTGAAGCACCTGAGATTGCTCTTAGCCAGTCTGTTCTGAGCTTTGTCCAAAACCCGTGGTCTACAGCTTCAGATTCCATTGAAATTGTCAATACCGGCGGCTCAGATCTGGTCTATAATATTGGATCGCCTGAGGAAGTTGATCCTACACCTGCACCCAATCCAGTTGCAGGATTTAACTTTATCAAAGGTGGTGCTGAACCAGATGGAGAGCCTTACGCAGGCTCCCTACGCGATATTTTCGACTATGAGTGGGTGGATCAGGATGATCCCGGTGGACCTGTGTTTGCGTGGCGTGATATCTCACACGCAGAGAATGAATTAATTTTCCCCGGAGATCCTGATGATTCCTCAATAGGACCCTTTGATATCGGCTTTGCATTTCCATTTTTTTCAGAGATCTATACAGAATTTAATCTAAGCAGCAATGGCTTGATTTCATTCACCTCGGCAGAGTATCCATGGAGCAACTTGCCCCTGCCCAATGGATCAGCCCCTCCAGCTATGATTGCCCCGTGGTGGGATGATTTGAACAACAATAGTGGTGTTCAAGGCAAGCCATATTTGTGGAGCAATGGTCAGGATACAACGGTCATTACCTGGGATAATTTTCCAAAATTCGGGACAGATGACCGCCATACCTTCCAACTGATTCTCATGGCAGATGGAAATATGATATTGCAATATCTGGAAATGGAGGGAATCGTCACGAGCTCCACAGTAGGGATTCAGAATATCTACAAAAACAAGGGGCTTCAAATTTGCTACAACAGCACAAACTCCATTGATGATGGCACTGCCATCCTCATACATCGACAAGCCAGCTGGCTCACAGTAAATAGGTGGTCAGATATTATTGCCCCTGGTGAAACCAGCATCTTCAGAGTTGATACTGATACCAGGAACCTGAACCAGGGCAGCTTTTCTGTGCCCCTGCTACTTTCGTCCAACGCCAGCAACCTGGCTGAAACACCCATAAATATTATTCTTGAAGTCATCCACGGGATACCTCCATATGGGGATATCAATGGGGACTATATAGTCAACATCCAGGATCTCACAGCCCTCATTGATTATGCGTTATTCTTGGAGACACCCAGCCCGGTAGAAGCTGAAAGAGCGGACTTTAATGCTGATGGTGAGCTAAACGTTCTTGATGCAACTCTCTTCATAGAATTGTTGCAGGCCCAATAGTCTGGCTGACCATCAATCACCTCTATTAATTAGTCCGAACCCTTAAACCAGGTAAAAGCTTTCGCCCGCATTGCAGGTAGATCCTCATCAATCACAAGCAGAACTGCTGGGAGCATGAGCAGCGTCAGGAAGGTTCCAAAAACCACTCCAAATGCCACAGACACAGCCATAGGTACCAGGAATAGTCCACCTTCTGACTTCTGAAAAATCAGAGGCGCCAGACCAGCTGCCGTTGTTAATGTGGTCATGATAATTGGTCGAAAGCGCTGGATACCGGCCACTGCGCCTATAGTTCCCAGGGGAATTAAGCCAAGGCCCTCGATTACCTAATACAATTAAGACTTTAGACAAGAGAACAGCATAATATTAGGAGTTTTTATGTTATAGCCTAAATAATGTCTTGACATCTTCCATATGGCTTAATTAATTAAGGCTAAACTTAACATGTGCTTAAATTAGTTAAGCGCTACAGAAAGGAAGATTATGAAAACAATAACTTACCTCATTATCAGTCTGGCTCTTAGCAGCCTCGCCCTGGGTCAAGCCAGTATAGGGGTAGATGTTTTTAATCGTTATGTATGGCGTGGAACTGATTTTGGAAATTCAGCTTCAGTGCAACCTTCCATGGAATATGCTTTCGGAGCAGTGACTGTAGGTGCCTGGGGTGCCTGGTCAACCAGTGGTGCTCCTGGTGGAAACGAGAATGATCTCTATTTATCAACCAGCGTCGGACCTGTAGGTCTCACTGTCACCGACTATTTTTTCCCAGCCTATGCCGGGAGTGATGATATTTTTACCCTGGACAATCATGTAATTGAATTGAGTGCAGGCATGGATCTGGGACCTGTTGCAACCCTGGTAGCGTACAATGTTAGTGGTGATGATGATAATTCTGCCTATGTGGAATTGGGCTATGGACCTGTGACTCTGGGAATGGGCAATGGTTTTTACACTCTGAGTGATGACCCGGATTTTGGTGTGGTCAGCCTCGGCATTTCCACCAGTCGCGATATCTATTCTGTCTCTTACATATTGAATCCAGAACAGGAAACATCCTTCCTGGTCTTTGGAATTAGCCTTTAGCCATCCAGGGAATTATTACCATGAAAAAAAGACATATCTATTTTGTATTCCTGGTGCTTGGCCTGAACTCTTTTGCCATTGCTTCATCTGAAGCTGTACATGCCTACGCCATTGATAATTTCTTTCTGTTTATTTGTGCTGTCCTGGTTCTCTTCATGCAAGCTGGCTTTGCTATGGTTGAATCAGGCTTGAATAGCGCCAAAAACACAGTCAACATCCTTTTCAAAAACATCATTGATCTAAGTGCCGGCGCGCTTTTATTTTACTTCATTGGTTACAGCCTTATGTACCCAGTTGATGGAAATGGAATTCTCTCATTTTCTGGATTTGGATTTATTGGAGAAGCAGGTGAACCTGGGGCTGGTGTACTTAACCCTCAGATGAACTGGCTGTTTCAAGTTGCCTTTGCTGCCACTGCAGCAACCATTGTTTCAGGTGCTGTTGCCGGCCGGATGAAATTTTCTGCCTACCTGATTTACTCAATTGTTTTGACTGGATTCATTTATCCAATAAGTGGCTACTGGAAGTGGGGTGGCGGCTGGTTAGATGCATTGGGTTTTTATGATTTTGCTGGTTCTCTCATCGTACATGCCCTGGGTGGTTTTGCCGGGCTGGCAGGTGCCATTGTTCTAGGACCCCGACTGGGACGATTTAAACGAGATGGGGGCTCAAGAGCCATGCCTGGTCACAGTCTCACCATTTCAACCCTGGGCGTCTTTATATTGTGGATTGGGTGGTATGGCTTTAACCCGGGTAGTCAACTCGCCATTGTGGGTATCGATAATACGAATGCAGTCATGATGATTGCCGTGAATACGACCCTATCAGCTGCAGCAGGTGGTATAATGGCCATGGCCTTTGCCTGGTTTAGATTCAAAAAACCGGATCTATCCATGGCATTAAATGGAATTCTTGCAGGATTGGTTGGAATAACCGCAAACTGTGATTCTGTGACAAATGGAGAGGCTGTTTTTATCGGTTTGGTTTCCGGTGTACTGGTAGTCCTGGGCATCATGCTCCTTGAAAAACTTAGAATAGATGATCCCGTAGGAGCCTGGCCCGTCCATGGTTTGGCAGGTCTCTGGGGCGGGGTTGCCACAGGAATATTCGGAGGACATCCCTTAATGGCACAGCTTATTGGATCCGTCGCCATCTCCTTATGGGGATTTGCCACGATGTATGCTCTTTTTAGTATCCTAAAAGCCCTGAATTTTCTACGTGTCTCAGAGAGTGAAGAAATTCGTGGTCTGGATATTAGTGAACACCAGGAAGAGGCTTATGCCGGGTTCCAGATTTTTACTGCAGAGTGATGAAGGAGAAATGAAATGAAATTAATTATAGCTATTATTCAGCCAGAAGAACTTCCAGATATCAAGGAAGAGCTACTCAAAAAACAGATATTTAAGTTTACCGTCACCAACGCCAAAGGACAGGGAAAGGAAATTCCAGTGACAGAAGTCTATCGCGGGATATCACATGAAATCACCCTCCTTAACAAGGTCCGGTTGGAAATTGCCGTCAATGATGAATTTGTTGATGCAGTCATTGAAGCCATTACCACCGTTGCCAACAAGCACGATGAATTGGGAAGAGGTAAGATCTTTGTCCTTCCTGTGGAACAGGTGATTCGCATCAGAACAGGAGAAACAGGTCCTGATGCCATTGGCTAAATAATACCGTGTGTCAAAGATGCCAATCCCCCCGGTTGGCATACTCCTCAACAAGAGCCCGTAGTAAGCGGGCTCTTGTGTATTCTGGGAACCCAATTAGATTTAAGTTCAATGAACCCTGAATATGGATCAATCTTTGCGATAGACTGAGAAATGAAATTAAGTCCAAAAGTAATCATGTTGGTATTAGGTGTCCTGGTGGTCTCAATGAGCCTGCTTTCCATCCCACTCTATTGGTATTCCCGCGTTGCCCTGGAAGAAGAGCTGGGTGATCAATTAAAACGGATCAATCGAATTATGGCAACTACTCTGGATCAAGAGTTAATCAGTATGTTATCCGTTGAACCTGGATTGGTAAGTGTTCGTCAACAACTTGAGGCATCTCTCGCTCAATTGGCTGTTCCCGGTATTGAGGGGTTGACCCTCTATAAGCAAGACGGAACCATATTGGCCCAGGATAGACAACTCAGGCAAAATATTGCTGAGCTATCTCCGGCTTTGCCCAACCTGCTGTCCCTGAAAAATGATGCCGAGCCAGTTGTCTCTGAGATCTATAGATTGGATGGAGATAAATATGTAAAAGCATCAGCTATTCCCGTAAGAACCAACCAGGGATCACAGGTGATTTTGGTGGTCTGGGTAGGCGCCAACTATATGGCAGTAATCAATCAAATGGCGGGCAGTCTATTGTGGATCATGTTGGCGTCCTTTCTTATCGCCATTGCCATGACCCTGGTCTTTTCGCGATCCCTAATCAAGCCGGTTCGAGCCCTCTCTAGTTATGCCAGATCTATTCAGATCAATATCAATTCCGAACCAGTTGAGCTCCATCGCACTGATGAATTTGGTGACCTCAATCAATCCCTGATTGATATGCATCGGGATATCCAGAAGCAGGAAGAAAGCGCCCGACAACTCCTGGCCGGTATCGCCCATGAAATCAAAAATCCTCTGGGTGGTATGGAGATTTATAGCGGACTGCTCAGCGAAGAACTTTCCCAATTACCAGCAGATACAAAGTTTGAAGAATACAAATCTTATCTGGAAAAGATCACTGAAGAACTCCACCACTTAAAACGCATCGTTCAGGAATACCTGGATTACGCAAGACCCCTGAAGAATGTCATTGAAACACTTTCAATCAGTGAAATCTACACGGATATCACCCAGATTCTGCAGCCTGAACTGTCAACCCATCATCAGAGAATACAGCTGGAGGGTGATGCTGACATTCAAGCCGATCGCTCCAAGCTACAGCGGGTGTTTCTGAATCTCATCAGGAATGGCCTGGAAGCATCAGGGGAAATGGGTCAGATTAACATTCAGATCCATGACAGTCCTGGAAGCCTGGGAATAGATTTTATTGATACAGGAACTGGTATTCCCAAAGAGGATAGAGAGCGTATCTTTGAACCCTATTATTCTACACGAGATCGCGGCTTTGGATTGGGCTTGTCCATTGTCCAGAGCATCGTGGTAGAACTGGGTGGCACAATAGTTGTCCAAAAGAGTGATGCAGAGGGCACTGTTTTTCGAATGAATCTCCCTCGGAAAGGTATGAAATAGTAGTGAAACCAAGGATCCTGGTCATTGAAGACGATAAAACCATGCGTGAAGGTATTGCCACGGTATTGAAGCTTCAGGGCTATGCCATTCACACTGCTGAAGATGGTCATGAAGGGGCTCAGATGTTCCGCGAGCTCAAACCCGATCTGGTCATATCTGACATGAAATTGCCTGGAAAAGGCGGCATGAATCTGCTTCAGGAATTTCAGGAGCAATCTCCAGAAACCCCCTTCATCTTGATCTCAGCATTTGGTACCATTGATTTGGCTGTGAATGCGCTAAAATTGGGAGCCAGAGATTTTATAGCCAAGCCATTCTCCATTGATGAACTGAAATCTAAGGTGGCTCATATTTTTGAGGCTCAACCTCCTGCTAAACCTGCTGTGGAATTGGCGCTTGATGGTTTCCATGGTCTGGTGGGGACATCGGAGCACATGCAAAAACTAATTGCTCAGATCAAACAGATTGGAGCCGTGGATAGCCCGGTTCTGATCACTGGTGAAAGTGGTACTGGCAAGGAGCTCATCGCCAGAGCCCTCCATCTTGAGAGTCCTCGTTCAAGCAATCAAATCGTTGCCATCAATTGTAGTGCTCTCACGGATACTTTATTAGAAAGCGAATTATTTGGCCATGAAAAAGGTGCCTTCACAGGGGCAGTAAGACAGCACAATGGAATTTTTGAACAAGCCCATGGTGGAACCATTCTCCTCGATGAAATCGGTGATATTTCACCCCAGCTCCAGGTCAAACTTTTGCGTGTGTTACAAAATCAGAGCTTCCAGCGTGTCGGTGGTACTGAGCAGATTGAGGTGGATGTAAGAGTGATAGCAGCCACCAATCGTGATCTCCAGGCTGCCATGGAAAAAAAGCAGTTCAGGGAAGACTTATTCTTTCGGCTGAATGTGCTGCCACTGAATATTCCATCTCTAAGGGAGAGACCAGAGGATATTCCTGATCTTGTCTCCCATTTTGTGAAGATGAAATGTATCAGATTGAAGCGGGACATCCCAGAAATTGGAAATAGAACCATGTCCAAACTCAGTGAGTACGCCTGGCCTGGAAACATTCGTGAGCTGGAAAATTTTCTGGAGCGCCTGCTCATCTTCAGTGAAGGTTCCGCTATTACGCCCGATCAGATCTACTTCGAAAATGCCTCCAGAAAATCAACCCGGGCCAATGGTAGACTCAATGAGGTTCTGGAGCAGACCGAGCGAGAGTTGATTCGAGACGCCTTGAATTGGGCCAACGGAGTTAAACAGAAGGCTGCCCGAAAACTGGGACTCAAAACCAGCACCCTCTACTACAAGATGGAAAAATACGACCTCTTCGAAGAATTTGGCGGGAAAAACAACCATGCTGGAGATGACTCATGATTTCTTTCAAAGTTAGGCTCCTGTTGTTCTTTATTCTTGTCATACCTCTGATGGGTCAGGACTTGAATAGTACCTGGCAGGCATATATGACTACCAACACCAGCATTGTGGAGTTGGAGACCAGAATGTCTACCTATTCTCGTGAACAAATTGAAATAAAAAGTGAAGTAGATGAACTCCAAAAAAGTTCTGATTGGTACAATGCCTGGATTAATAAATATCTACTATCAGTTCACAGCAAACGCCAATTGGTAATCCTGGACTCTTTGAGAGTGTACGATTTGGAATTGGAACGACTGCGAACGCTTCAGGAAAGTGAGATCAAAGATTTAAAGTTCGCTTATGAAAATGTATTGCAGGATTATGAGAAAAGGGGTGTCATCCCAGCTGGACAAGGTCTCCAAAACATGCAGAGCTACCCCTTGGGGAGAAGAGTTCTTAGTCATAGCCCTATTTTATTCCCCGACTACACAGACTTGCTAAATATCAAATTAGACAAGCCTGAACGCCGCAAGATGATTCTTACAGATGTTCAAAGCCTCCTCCAGGCAAAAATCATTGAGTTGGATTCCATTAGAATTGTTCGTGAGGAGGAAGAAGAACTTTCCCTCAGACTCGCCAGTTTTCATGAGGATCTCGGTCTGCAGATGGAAGCAGACCAGGATGTAACACAGCGTGATGCCAGTGGTAATTCAGAGAAGCTGATGGGATGGACCTCTCCAGCGGCAGCAAATGAATTCGCAGATAACCGCGGCGGGTTAGATTTCACCAGCGAGTTAAGCCAGGAAGCAATAGATCTTATCAATGTTAACGCCCCTCGCCAGGAGGTCGGAGAAATGTCTTTGGATCAGCGTTCCGGTAAAGATTTAAAATATTTGGAACAGAAACTTGCAGAATACAAGGTTCAGCTGGAGTCAATTAATCAGGAGTTAAATCAATCTCCCTGAGAACTCACTTACCACGGTGGAACTTCCAAATGACCCTGCTTCAGAAATTCCTTAAGAGTATCCTCCTCATATGCCTGGTTATCAAAGCAGGTTTTGCATATGAACAGCAACTATATCTCTCCACCTATTTCGATTCAAATCCCCGCGAAAACCTCACCCATATTGAGTCAACTTTTGGATTGAAGGTCAAGGGACTTATGCGCTTTGACAAGACGAACCACAAGGGGCGTATTTATGGGTCAATTCTGGGACAGGGCTTTCTTGAGCCAGCACTTTTTCTTGATTCAAAGATGGTTGTCAATGGAGAACTGGGTGGTCACTACAAAATTGTCTCCGGCTATCGTTTACATGCGGGTTTAAAGACCTTTCAGAAATTGTATTTTGACGCGCTTCAACGATCAGGTCGGACCACCTTGAGTGCATCAGTTAAACGCCTAAAATCGCCGAAGATGCACCAGGAGTTGGGCTTGAAGAGGACAGCGGTTCATATCGATTATGGAACGCTATTTCAATACTCAGATCAAAGGGTCTTCGTGAATTTTACAAGGCAAATAACACCGGCCTTTCAATCTGAATTTGCAGCTCAATTCGGGCAGATCAATTATGAGGATTATCCGGCTAGAACGCTCACGGGTGACTTCCTGGAACTGAGCAGTACTGAAAACCAGCAGGACTTCACCAGCACATTAGGAATCCATCTCAAACATCTGGGCAAAATGATCTGGGGAGTAGCTGTCAGTTTTGAGGACATCAACTCAAATAGTACCACGGCTGAGTCCAATGTTTGGTCAGGAAAACTTTATGCGTCTGGTCGTCTTTCGGACCAGATATTTTTCCATGTAGTTCTCAATGGAATGAAAAAGTATTATGCTCAAACGGAATTTCTTGAGGCCACACCCTATAGAGACCCTGAAGAGAATATTCAGAACCAACTTCACATCCAGCTCGAGCGGGTGATCCACCCCTCACGGGTTTTATATCTTCAGTACAGCTTTATTAAAAATGAAACCATTTTTAACCATTGGTATTACAGTAAGAGCCTCCTGGAAGCAGGTGTAAAACTCACCCTCTAGAACCAGCGTTTCCTGCGATATTTGTTTCAGATTATTGACTGATCTTTCAGAAATCTGAAACATCTCCCTTTCCATCTCACACCGAAATACCCAATAGAAATATTTATTTTATTTTATTTCACCATCAAATGGTATCCCTAAAGACCTGGCTTTCTATCCCCTCCCATATTCCCACCAGCTGGCATATGACTTGTCTTTATAAGGTCGAATGTTTTAGCCAACCAAGTCTCTGTGAAGAAAAATTCTATGATTGAGGAGGATGTTATGCAGGAGAGAGTAGTCAGAGTTCAATTCAGTATGCTTCTGATTGTGTGGGGAGCCTTTATGCTTTTATCGGGGTGTGAAAATTCATTGTTAGATTCAGATGTGATCAGCCAGGGATCACTTTCCGGAGAAAAAAATGGAAGTAATGACTATATGGCCGGAACTGGTGAGGCAAGAGATGGGGACGATTACTATCCTGGTTCAGAACGCCATGGAGAGTTGACATACAATGGCTTTATCATGGCTGATGAAGACAACCTGTCCACCTTTGGAATTGATGTCGACGCCGGCTCATACACTTTTGGTCGCAAGAAGATCAATGAGGGCATTATTCCAGCGCCCTCATCAGTTAGAGTTGAAGAATACATCAATTACTTCCATCAGGACTACCCTGCCCCAGACAGTGAACCCTTTTCTGTAAACGTTGATGGAGCACCTTCCCCTTTCCGCAGTGAGAGTCTCCATCTGTTGCGGATCGGGCTCAAGGGGCGAGAGGCAAGTTCTGAATCTGTGCCCTGGAATCTCACCTTCCTTATTGATATCTCTGGATCCATGCGTAGCCGTCTGGATTTGGTGAAAGAAAGTCTATATATCCTGGTTGATAACATGCGCTTGGGAGATCAGGTATCTATTTGCACCTATGCTGGGAGTGTGGGGACGGTTTTAAATCCAACAGATTTACAGGAAAATGATGCTGCTGCCATCAAGGCCATCATTGCTGAGCTCGAATCAGGAGGTAGTACAGCCATGGCTTCAGGTTTACAAAATGCCTACGATGTAAATAGCTCTGGATTCCTGGACGGTGGTGTGAATCGTGTTATTGTCTGCTCAGATGGCGATGCCAATGTGGGCACCACCACCCATGAGGGCATCCTGGAGCTCATCGGGGAGTATGTGGATCAAGGCATCACCCTATCAACTTTGGGCTTTGGAAGTGGCAATTATAATGACAATCTCATGGAACAGCTTGCTGATCAGGGCAATGGAAATTACTACTATATCGACACCATTGATGAAGCAGAGCGTCTGTTTACTGAAGAACTCTCAGGTGTCATGGAGGTCATTGCCAAAGATGTCAAAATCCAGGTTGAGTTCAATGCTGCTTCTGTCTTGAGATATCGTCTCATTGGATATGAAAATCGTGATATTGAAGATGAGCAATTTGAAAATGATAGCACAGATGCAGGTGATATCGGTGCTGGCCATCGGGTCACAGCCCTTTATGAGCTGGAGCTGGTCCAGGGTGGAGCCGACAATCTGGGCGTCGTACATCTCCGCTACAAAACACCAGGGGGGGCGTTTGACATTCCTTTTGATGTGCCAATTTCAAGAAATGATCTGGCATATTCTTTCTCTCAGGCCAGTGATCGATTCAGATTTACAGTTGGCGTGGCAGAATATGCTGAGATCATCAGGGAGAGTCCCTACGTGGAGACCTCACTTGCTGCAGTGGAATCTCTCATTGCCTCCTCGCTCAATGGCTCTGACGACCGGGACGCAGAACTCCTGGAATTGATACGGCAGCTTCAAACTATCGAATAGGAATGATATGCTGCCAATAATAAAACTGTTCAAGCTCGTCGTGGTTGTAACCCTTCTTGTGTCATGTGGAATCATGGATCCAGGCAAAGAGAATATCATGTCAGATGAAGGAGCTATTCGCATTGAATATCTGGGCCTGGAATGGGCAGAGGGCGGATATGCACCACGTTTTTCTCTCGTGAACGACAGTACCGAGACGGTTCAATATGTTGGATATGGTGAAACCTACCCTCTGTACAGTGCTGAAGCCTTTAGTGATACAGGCTGGACAAATTTGATGTGGGGTTGGTGTGGAACTGGCGCTGAATTCTATGCTCTGGAACCGAACTCAAGTGTAGAATTTTTAGCTGCCCAGCCCAACTCAAGCTGCACCTGGCGTCTGGTTTTGGACATTACTGACATAGACTCTGTAGGCTCACGCAGACTTCGCAGCGAAAATATTGGTTACACCGTTCCCCAGAATTGAATGACCTAAAGGAATACCCCTATGAATTCAATGGATAAACTTCAGAACAATCGAAGGATAAGCTGGAGCATCACCATCTTGTTCATGCTTCTATTTGCAAATAGTCTTTCAGCACAATTGATATCCCTGAAAACTGTCCCTGTTGCTACAGGTGACCAATTTCTCATTTTTCCCAGCCAGATCCTGAGTATGGGGGGAGTTCATATTAGCCTCAAAGACTCCCTTCTGGATCATTGGATCAATCCAGCTTCAGGTAGCAATATTAAGGGAATGCAGGTTTCCAGCTCTCCAGTGTATTACCGAATTGGAGAGGGCTATGGTAGTGCCAGATCTATGCCTCTGGCAGTAACCTGGAATAAAGGAATCTGGTTCGGAGGCGCGTCATTTACTCTCCAGGCCATGAATACTGCTGACAATCAGACCTGGTGGAATCCAGAGATTCGCACCCTCAGTGAAAACCTTGCTGAGAATAAATATCTCGCAGGTTTTGTTGGACGAAAATTGGGCAACACAAGCTTCGGTGTAAGCGCGTATTGGGCCTCTCTCTCAGCCTTGGATGGCGTTGATTTGCTCTATTCTAATAGTGAAAGTATCCACCAGGAGGGAGATTTAACTGATGTTCGAGTTGGTCTAAACCGGACCCTGGGCTCAGGTGGTGAGCTGGAATTACTTTTCCTTCGTAATGAGTTGGATATGAAGCATGAGGTCATGTATATGGACTGGGGAATTGCTGAACCCTTCGAGCGTATCGAGACAAATCTCGACCATACAGTAACCCACGGCTTTCATCTAGCCCATAAAAGTCCTGTTGATGAATTTGGTTGGGCCTATGGCTCCCTGCTCACAGTGAATAAGAAAACCCACCCCAAAATTCCGAATTATGAGATCATGAATATCCCCAGGGATCCTGGAACCACTCTGGGATTTAATCTTGGTGGGGGCATCTCCAAGATCAATGGAACCAGCACTTTTGGTATCGATGTTATCTATGAACCAATTAAGAGCCATACATGGGCTGAAGCCGATACGCACATGATTAGCAGTGAAGAGGAGCTGATACGTCCTGGAGATAAAACCGTGGAGAATTACTTCGATTTCTCAAACTGGGTTTTACGAACCGGACTGGGCTGGAAAAATGCCAACCGGACTTTTCAATTGGGTATGCAGATGCGATCCATCCATTACTGGTTGGAACAGACTGACTATATTGCTGTCACGGAACGAGATCAGGAGGAGTATTGGGTGGAGTGGACCACCACCTGGGGATTGGCCATGGATTTTGATGATTTCACGATTCGCTACTCTGGAAAAACCACCATGGGAACGGGTCAACCAGGCATAGATACCCAATGGAACTGGCGCGGTGGATTTATGGAAGATGCCAGTGTGGGAGGCGATTTTATAATTGCCCCCAGTGATGATCTGACGCTTCAGGAAGCCAGAGTAATGACCCATCAGATTTCAATATCATTGCCCATTAGGAGGTAACACTATCCAGGCGAGGATTCGAATCCTCGCCTGGATAGCCTTTAATAATTATTCCGCTGCTTTTAAGGCTTGTTCCAGATCCTCGATAATATCGTCGATATGTTCAATACCCACGCATAGTCTGATCATATCAGGTGTCACACCGGAAGCTTCTAATTCGGCACCAGCCAGCTGACGGTGGGTGGTTGACGCAGGATGTGCAGCCAGGGATTTTGCATCTCCAATATTGACAAGACGTTTAAAAATCTTCAGGGCATCATAGAATTTTTCACCGGCCTCCATGCCTCCTTTGATACCAAAGGCCATGAGACCTGAGGCTTTGCCTTCGCTGTATTTTTGAGCCAGAGCATGAGATGGTGAAGATGGTAATCCAGCATACTTCACCCAGGTAACCATGGGATGTTTCTCCAGATATTCTGCTACGGCCTGGGCATTTTCGCAATGACGCTCCATGCGCAATGCCAGGGTTTCGATTCCCTGCAAAATAAGAAAAGCATTGAAGGGGCTTAAGGCAGAACCTGTATTCCTCAATGGAACGGTCCGAACCCTGGCTATGTAGGCTAATTCTCCCATTGCTTCCGTATAAACCATGTTATGATAAGACGGTTCAGGTTGATTGAGCATGGGGAAACGCTGGGCATTCTCAGCCCATGGAAATTTTCCAGAATCCACTACGATCCCACCTAGAGAATTGCCATGACCACCCATATATTTTGTTAAGGAGTGAACCACAATATCTGCTCCAAATTCAAAAGGTCTAATCAGCATGGGCGTGGCAACAGTATTATCCACAATGAGCGGCACACCATGAGAATGGGCCATGTCAGCAATTGCCTGAATATCCATAAATGCGCCAACAGGGTTGGCTATACTTTCACAAAAAACAGCTGAAGTTTTGTCATCGATGAGCGCTTCAAGACTTTCAGGGCTTTCATCTTTTGCAAAACGAGCTTCAATCCCTAAACGGGAGAACATGTGGTTAAAAAGGGTGAAGGTTCCGCCATAAATCTGAGGTGTAGAAACAATGTTATTGCCCTGTTCGGCGATGGCCAAAATGGCATAATTCACTGCGGCACTTCCTGCACTTACTGCTAGAGCAGCGACACCACCTTCCATCTCTGCAACTCTTGCTTCCAGAACAGCATTGGTGGGATTCATGATGCGTGAGTAGGTGTTTCCTACGACTTCCAGATTAAACAAGTCCGCCCCATGTTGGGCACTATCGAATTCATAAGCTACGGTTTGATAAATGGGAACAGCCACTGCCTTGGTGGTTCCCTCTGATTCGTAGCCGCTGTGAATTGCTTTGGTTGCTAGTTTAATGATATTTCTCCGTTTCTAATGCCCTTCAAGGACTTACTTGATTTTTAAAGGATCGTCGGGATCGATTCCATGGGTAAATGGAAGATGGCGATCAATATTTGTGAGCTGATAAACCAGACCCAGCCAATTGTCGAAGATGGACTTGCCTGTATCTCGCCAGGTGTTATCCAGGAGAGGCTCGATTTCCGCTTCAGGGAATATTGGCATCTTTTCACCCTTTTCCCTGGCCTGAATAAGGGTCGGTTTGTACCCTTGAATAATTTTGTCAATATCCGAGCTGAAATAATTTTCAGGGCTTTCTGGATAGCTGTCGCGCTCACCTCTGAAGTATCGATCCACTTCCCGCTTGTACTCCTTCAGCAGACTGACTCGATCGTATTCTGGGTGGCCTTGAAGATATACAATCTTGAACATATCCGGGCTAACTGCCATGTGAACACCACTCTCGGCACCTTGCACCAGAATCTTAAAACCAGCGGCCTGTAATTGTTCGGGACTGACATCATTATTCCTGGAATGAGGGACATCAAAACGGGTGTTGATATTCCTGAGAAGGGGATGCTTGGAGTGGGTAATGCGATGGGAGTAGACGCCCCAACGCTTTCTTTCAAGTGGTTTGCGCTCAATATCGTGCAAGTGCTTGACAATGGCGTGAACCGCCAGACATGAACAGAGCACTGATGTCACATTTTTTGTAGCCCAATCAATTACTTCACCAAGTGGGTCCCAGAAGGGTTCTTGTTCTAAGGAGGGGTTAGCCGGGTTGGTCCCGGTTATGATGAGAGCATCAAGACCTGAATTTTTCACCGCGTCAAAGGTTGTATAATAGGAATCGATATAATTCTGGGTCTTTTCATCCCTCTCGACGCCATCAATGGTGAATAAATAGATGTAATATTGAACGATCTGATTTGAGCTTCCCACCAGACGTAAAAACTGTCGTTCAGTTGCTTGAAATGAGGCATTGGGCATAAGATTTAAAAAGCCAATGTGCAATTCTCGAATGTCTTGATGGAGGGCCTGGCCCAACTCAAGTATTTCTTCACCCTGAGCTTTCAGCAGGTCAAATGTGGGGAGAGGGGTATGGGCGACTAATGGCATTTTATTCGATTTTCCTTATTCAGCATCTCAAAGATTACAAATTCACTCGCAGAATAATATTAGGTTTTAAATACAATTTTAGCAAAGAAATAAAATAAACTTGCACTTCATGCCTAAAATAATGTATAATTGTTCTGTATATGAATATGACACATGTAAATATTGCCCTTATTAATAACCGACGACGCCATCCGGAAAGACAGGGAACCGGCGTGTAACTCTATAAGCATAAAAATTAATAAGAGAAAGCCCCCGGTTCAACCCGAGGGCTTTTTTTTTGTGCAAAAATGAAGTGAATGGACCAACGTGAAGGAATGAAACCAAGTTGAAAAAAGAAAAAGTCGTCCTGGCCTATAGTGGAGGTTTGGACACCTCAGTAATTCTAAAGTGGCTCGAGCTCAAGGGCTATGAAGTGATTTGCTTCGTGGGGAATGTGGGACAAACTGAAGATTTTGAAGCCGTGGAAAAAAAGGCCTACGCCACAGGCGCCACCAAAGTGTATACCGAAGATCTGAGAGAAGATTTCGTGGTGAACTATATCTGGCCAGCCCTCCAGGGGAATGCCCTGTACGAGGGTCGCTATTTATTGGGGACTTCTCTGGCCAGACCGCTTCTGGCAAAGAGCCAAATTGCTATCGCAGCCAAGGAAGGTGCCAAATACGTATCACATGGCTCCACAGGCAAGGGTAACGATCAGGTCAGGTTTGAATTGAATTACTATGCCCTGAACCCTGAGATCAAGGTCATTGCCCCCTGGAGGGATCCAGAATTTCTAAGTGAGTTTAAGGGGCGAACTGACCTCATCAATTTTGCTCAAAAACATGGGATCGAGATTACTGCTTCAAAAAAACGCCCTTACAGTGAGGACGAAAATCTCATGCATATCAGTCATGAGGCAGGTATCCTGGAGGACCCAGCCTTGCCACCAGACGATTCAGTATTCAGTATCTCAGCTCTTCTGAGGGATGCGCCTGATCAGGAAACCAAAATTGAAATATCCTTTGAAAACGGGACCCCTGTTCATGTGAAAAACCTGGAAGACGGTATTGAAAAAGCTGAGCCACTTGAATTGTTTACCTATTTGAATGAGTTGGGTGGCAAAAATGCCATCGGCCAGCTTGATATGGTAGAAAATCGTTTCATAGGGATCAAATCCCGTGGGATATATGAAACACCAGGAGGAACCATCCTGTGGGAAGCCCACAGAGATATTGAGGGAATTGCCATGGATAAGGAAGTGATGCACCTCCGTGATATGCTCATCCCCAAATTTGCCGAGCTCATCTACAATGGCTTCTGGTACTCACCTGAGATGGACTTCATAATGAGCGCATTCAACAAAAGCCAGGAAGCCATTACTGGTAAGGTACGCTTATCACTTTATAAGGGAAATGTTGTGACGATTGGTCGCGACTCACCTTACTCCCTTTATGATCAGGATCTTTCCAGCATGGACATCGAAGGAGGGTTTGATGCCACGGATTCCACTGGGTTCATCAATATCAACGCCATCAGACTTAAAGCGCACAAGTTGGTTCTCCAGAAAAACAGACCCTATAACTGGCGTGAGGTTGAAGCATGAGCAAGCTTTGGGACAAAGGGCTTGCGCTGAACCAACAGATAGAAGCCTTCACTGTGGGCAATGATTATCTACTGGATCAAAGCCTGGTCTATTATGATTGTATTGCTTCGAAAGCACATGCCAGTGTCCTGGAAAAAGCAGCACTTCTTAGCCCGGATGAGGCACAACAGATCAAGCAGGGGCTGGATGATATCATCGCACTCCAAATAAAAGGGGAATTTGAGATCACCTCTGAACAGGAGGATTGTCACACAGCCATCGAAGCCTATCTAATAGAGACACTGGGTGAGCTGGGCAAAAAGATTCATACTGCCAGATCAAGAAACGATCAGGTTCTAACGGCTCAGCGGTTGTACTATCGGGATCAACTCAAGGAAGTGGAGTCGCTGAGAGTCAAACTCATTGAAACCATGGCCCAATTTGTGGAGCGCTTTGGACAGATTTCATATCCAGGATATACACATATGCAAAAAGCCATGCCCTCATCTTTTGCTATGTGGGGATGGGCCTTTATTGAAAGCATGGAGGACAATGGAATGCTCCTGGCTACTGTATCCAAGATTTTGGATCAGTCACCCCTTGGCACTGCGGCTGGATATGGTGTTCCACTTGAGATTGATCGGGAAATGGCTGCCCAGGAACTGGGATTTGCCAGGGTTCAGCAAAACCCCATCTATGCTCAAAACAGTCGGGGAAAATTTGATGCACTCCTTATTCATTCCCTTTCAGCTATGACAGCGGACTTTAACAAGATAGCCAGCGATTTGATCTTGTTTAATATGAGTGAATTTAAGTTTGTAAAGCTACCAGATGAATTCTGCACGGGTAGCTCCATCATGCCTCAGAAAAAGAATCCAGATGTGCTGGAACTGATGAGAGCGAAACACCACCTGGTTAAAGCCTGTGAGTTCGAAGTATCCAGTCTTACTGGGAATCTGATATCCGGTTATAATCGTGACCTCCAATTAACAAAAGAACCTGTCATGAAGGCCTTGAAAATCACCCAGGATTGCCTTGAAATAGCTGTTTTGCTTTTCCAAAACCTTGAGGTGAATGAGGATCGTTGTCAAAAAGCAATGAGTCCTGAGCTTTATGCGACTGAAAGGGCATATGATCTGGTTAGGCAGGGTGTCCCCTTTAGAGATGCTTATATTCAAATTGCCCACTCCCTGGAAGAGGATTCATGACCCGCACGCTTCCTCATTTGAATAGAGTTGTAGTCAAAATTGGCAGCTCCAGTTTATGTGGAGCTGCCAACAAGATTCAGGAACGTCAAATTATTGAGCTGACTCGACAGGTGGCTGCGTTGGTTCAGCAAAACATGGAATTGGTCCTGGTAACCAGCGGGGCAGTGGCTGCAGGGGTTGGACATCTCATTGATAAAATCCCTTCTTTGGAGAATAATCAGGCGGCTGCCGCTATCGGTCAGCCCATACTCATGGGATACTTTCAGAAATATTTCCAGGCCTATGATCTCAGTGCAGCACAGTTACTCCTGACTCATGATGATTTTCAGTCACGTCGTAGATATCTAAATGCCCGTAACACCATTAATTATCTCCTGAACAATCAGGTGATTCCAATTATTAATGAAAATGACAGTGTCTCAACTGAGGAAATCCGATTTAGCGACAATGATTATCTCGGTGCCCTTTGCACCAATCTTGTGAGTGCTGATTTGTTTATCATTCTGTCAAACATCAACGGCATCGCAGATAAAAATCCCCAGGAATATTCTGATGCAAAAATTTATGAAGAACTATCCCTGGCCGATCTTGATCACCTCAAGGCAAAATTCGCCAGTGAGAAAGTAAGTGGTCTGGGACGAGGAGGGATTGCCACCAAGCTGGAAGCACCATCCATGGCTGGTAGCTATGGCGTTCCCACTATTATTGCCAATAGTCGCGAGGAAAATGTTTTGCTCCGAATTGTCAAAGGGGAGTCATTGGGGACCCTGGTTCGACCAGAAGCCAACCAATTGAATTCCAGACGTGCATATATCGCTCATGCCTTAAAACCCAAGGCTAAGATCATCATCGATGATGGTGCAGCAGCAGCCTTGATAAATAGCAAAGCCAGTCTCCTGGCGTCTGGTATTCTTGCCACAAAAGGAAACTTTGAACGTGGTGATGGAATCAGCTGTTGTCTGGAGGACGGAACAGAAGTGATGCGAGGAATTGTGGAGTACAACCGGGACGAGGTTCAAAAAATTGCTGGACGTCGCTCTAATGAAATTGAAAACATCCTGGGATACAAACATCGTCGCAGTGTGATACACAGAGAAAATATGGTGGGGAATTAGGAAATGGAAATGACTTTAAAACAACTCGGACAACGAACAAAACAAGCCAGTAAAACCCTACCAACGCTGAGTACTGAGATAAAGCAGAGCATCCTTAAAAGGATGGCGGCTAATATTTTGAAGGCCAGCGATGACATTAAAGCTGAAAACCTGAAAGATTTGGAGGGAGCCAGGGAACAGGGGCTATCCAGCGCTATGATCGACCGGCTCACCCTAACCGATGAGCGCATAAGCGCTATGGCTGATAGTCTGTTGGAGGTGGCAGGGTTGGAAGATCCTGTTGGGGCAATCACTGAAGAATACACACGTCCCAACGGTTTGCTCATCCAGAGGCGACGGATTCCTCTGGGTGTCATTGGTGTGATCTATGAATCTCGACCCAATGTGACAGTGGAAGCGGCCTCCCTGTGCTTTTATGCAGGAAATGGCTTAATGCTACGAGGTGGCTCTGAAGCCTTTCATTCCAATCAAATCCTGGTACAGATTCTGAAATCGAGCCTGGCTGAGCACGGGCTTGAGGATGTGATCAACATGGCGCCTACCACAGATAGATCAAGTGTTGATGAACTGGCAAAAATGAATGAGGTTCTGGATGTGATCATACCCAGAGGTGGGGAAGGACTGATTCGCCATATTTATGAAATTGCAACAGTTCCAGTGATAGCACACTACAAAGGCAATTGTCATATGTTCATAGATCAATCTGCTATCGTGGAGAATGCAGTTTCCATTGCCATGAACTCCAAAGCTCAACGCCCTGGTGTTTGTAATGCACTGGAAACCTTGCTGGTTCATGAAAATATTGCTGGTCAATTTTTGCCGGAATTTTTGTCGGAAGCCCAGAAGCAACATGTTGAGATCAGGGGATGTTCGAAAACACAAGCTTTTTCAGAAAATGTAATTCCTGTGACCCATGAGGATTTTGATACAGAGTTTCTGGATCTCATTCTGGCAGTAAAGGTGGTGCCAGATCTTCCTGCAGCCATCAATCATATCCAGACTTACACAAGTGATCACACCGAGGTCATTGTCAGTGAGGATAAAGAGAATATTGAGACCTTTATAAAAGCACTTGATAGCTCAGCAATTATTGTCAATGCATCAACTCGTTTCAATGATGGTGGACAGCTTGGCTTGGGAGCTGAAATCGGCATCAGTACCACCAAGCTTCATTCCTTTGGTCCCATGGGATTACGGGAACTTACCACAACAAAATTTGTGGTAACAGGCAGTGGTCAGTTAAGAATTTAAAGAAAATATCGTAAATAGTGAAAAATATTTCGGATATCGCAATATTTTGTTTACTTAGAAAAGTGGATCATATGGATGGAAAAATTTAGTGGAATTTTCAAATGATTATAAACAGTACATTAAGCCTGAGGCTGGAGATAGATCTGAAGTCAAAAAAGTGAACCCCTTTCCCCTTTACAACCCAGACGAGCATCATGATGCCTGCGGCGTGGGCTTTATTGCTGAAGAATCAGGACAGCCAAGCAGAAGGGTGGTGGAATTAGCCCTCAAAGCGCTGAATCGCCTCGAGCATCGCGGAGGTAAGGGCTTTGATCAGGATACGGGGGATGGGGCAGGCATTCTGGTTGATATTCCCTGGCCCTTTTTTAAAGGGCGCATCCAACTTGCAGAGCTCAAAAAGATCAGAAAGAGTGAAACGCTGGCACTGGCTGTCATTTTCTCGAGAAATATTACCAGTTCTGCTCTAGATCGAACGCTCTCCAAAGAAGCTAAAGCTAGAGGTTCCAGATATCTTGGTTCATTGCATGTGCCTGTGAAACCTGAATATCTTGGGAGTATAGCACAAGCCAATCAGCCGGAAATTCAACACGCATTTTTTGCTATTCCGTCTGAAGGACATTATTCAGCAGAACAGCAGACCTATCTCATGCGCAAAAGCCTGGAGAGCAGTGTGCTCGAGTCTGGGCAAAGCTTGTACTTTTGCAGTTTCTCTACGAGAACCATGGTTTATAAAGGCCTGCTTTCATCCTATCAGATAGGACAATTTTACCCAGATCTGCGAGAACCTGAGTTCAAGACCCGTATGGCAGTTTTTCATGAGCGGTTTTCCACAAACACCAATCCCTCCTGGGAAATGGCTCAACCCTTCCACGGGATAGCCCATAATGGAGAGATCAATACCATCAGAGGCAATCGGCTCTGGATGGATGCCCGACAGCGACAGCTTCAGTCAAAATTTTGGGCAGACGATTTTCAGACACTTTGTCCAATCATTACACCTGGATTTAGTGATTCTGCCAGCTTTGATGAGGTCTTCAGTTTGTTGACACAAACTGGCCGGGATCCAAATCATGCCATGATGATGATGGTGCCAGATCCCTATAGTGGTTTCCCCCAAATGGATCGAGCCCTCATCGATTTTTATATGTACCATGAAAATTTTATGGAGCCCTGGGATGGACCTGCTGCCCTGATTTATACCGATGGGGAAACAGTGGGAGCCAAGCTGGACAGAAATGGTCTACGGCCCCTTCGTTATACCAGAACAAAAAGTGGCTTGGTCATTATGGCTTCTGAAGCTGGTGTGGTGGATGTTGATGATGATGACCTCATTGTTCACCATCATATGTCCTCAGGTGAAATTTATTCAGTTTCTCTAAATGGTGGTGTTGAGAATAATAATCAGATCAAGGACCGTATCTCCCATCAGGCAAAATATGGCCAATTGATGAAAAAGAATTTTCTGCGTCTCAAGCGAGAAGACAATGATACTGAGTTTGGAGATTTCGCCATACCAGAGGGTGGTTTTGATCATCGAAATCGCCTGGCCCTGGGATGGCATCAAGAATCAGTAGATCGATTTACGGGACCTTTGAGTGCCGTACCGCTCGAGCCAGTGGGGGCCATGGGCGACGACACGCCTCCAGCCTTTCTTTCTCAAAAGAGTCGCAGCTTTTATGACTACTTCGTACAGTCTTTTGCCCAGGTCACCAACCCTCCCATAGATCCCATTCGCGAACGACTCATGATGAGCTTGTATCACTATATTGGAAGTGAGGAAAATTTACTGGCCGCTGAACCGGCCTTTCATGGAGCTATTCGTATAGCCAGTCCAGTGCTTTCTCCTCGGGAAGTCCGCTGGATGATGAGAAAATACAGACTTTTCAAGCATAAGATTGTTTCTGTCTTAGCGCCTGTAGATCAGAGTTTTGAAGCACGGCTCAAAGAAATTCAGGAGGAGTGTGTTCATGCAGTAGAATCAGGCAAACGGATTCTCTTTCTCAGTGATGAGCATGTGGACGAGAACCAGGTCCCCATACCTATGGCTCTGGTGGTGTCAGCAGTTCATCATGATCTTGTGAGACATAAAAGCCGCAGCGATGTTTCTCTCATTTGCCTTGCAGGGGATGTTTTCGAAGATCATCATGTTTCAGTTTTAACCACACTAGGTGCCAGTGCCGTCTATCCATATATGGCCTATGAACTCATTCGCGAAAGCATGGATGAAGGTGACTGGTTGACTGGAATGTCAAATTACCGCTATGCACTTGAAAAAGGTTTGTTAAAAAGTATGGCCAAAATGGGTATTTCAACATTTAGCTCATATCAGGGAAGTATGTTGCTTCACACCGTTGGATTACATGGAAATTTTCTAAAAAGCTGGATGCCTTCCTTAAGACCGAATATTGGTGGTGATAGTATTGGAGCCATCCAAGACCGGGTGAGAAAGCGGCATATAGAGGCATTCCAATCAGATCAACCAGAGTTAGAGGATATTGGAATCTTCCGTGTGAAGCGTGATGGGGAAGCACATGGATATAGTCCAGCTATTGCCAAACAGATTAGGAACAGAGCGACCCATAAACTAGAGAAACAAAGGAAGCCAAGAGGTCCAGTCTATTTAAGGGATCTCATGGATCTAAAAACTAGCATTACGCCACCGGGATTAATAGTTGAGTCTGGAGATCAGATTACCAAACGCTTTGGCGTTGCGGCCATGAGTTTTGGAGCCCTCAGTGATGAGTCCCATCGGGTTTTGACACAAGGGATTGCCATGGTGGGCGGTCGCAGCAATACTGGCGAGGGGGGCGAAACACCAGATCGATACTTACTCTTTAAGCATAATGATCATATGAATTCACATACGAAACAGATCGCCAGTGGTCGCTTTGGTGTGAAAGCTGATTATCTGGCAGCAGCTCAGGAACTTCAAATCAAGATCGCCCAGGGAGCCAAACCTGGAGAGGGCGGACAACTGCCGGGACAAAAAGTGAGTGTTGAAATTGCCACAGCCAGATCATCAACACCTGGAATTCCTCTCATTTCACCACCACCTCATCATGACATTTATTCGATTGAAGATCTGGCACAACTCATCTATGATCTAAAAGAAAGCAATCCCCGCGCCCTCATCTCCGTCAAGCTGGCATCCCAACCTGGTATCGGGATTGTTGCTTGTGGTGTGGTCAAGGCCGGCGCAGATATTGTGGTTGTTTCAGGAGGAGATGGCGGGACGGGAGCTAGTCCGCTTGGTTCAATGAAACACACTGGTATGGCCTGGGAAACAGGACTTGCTGAGACACATCAGGCGCTTATTGCCACGCACTTAAGAAGCAGAGTGGTTCTCAGGGTGGATGGTGGCCTACAGGAAGCAAAAGATATCCTGGTAGCAGCAGCTTTAGGGGCAGAACAATATGATTTTGGGTCAGTCGCGCTCATGGCCATTGGCTGTGTTATGGTTCGTCGCTGTCATGAAAATACCTGCCCTGTTGGTATTGCTACACAGGATCTCACATTGCGAAAAAAATTCAAAGGAACGCCTGAACAACTCGCTTCCTTTTTCAAGCTACTCGCAGAAGATGTCCGTGATCAGCTATCAAAAATGGGGTTGGCCAGTCTGGAAGCGCTAATCGGACGCAATGATCTGTTAGGACAAAAGCAGGCGCTGGAAACTGGAGATGCTTTCCCTGATATAGATTTCTCAAACATTCTCGAGCCGACCCTTTCAAGAGATTGGCTGAAGCGAAATCAAAATCTGGGTACCATTAGAAAATTTCCCAGCTTTGATGAGAAGATCTTGGAGAACATTCATAGAGAATTATTAACCCATGGTCAGGCTGTCATTCGTGATACCGTAAGTAATAAAGACAGGGCTGTGGGAACCCGCCTGGCAGGTGAAATTGCTTTTCTTTTTGGGGAGAGCCAGTTTAACGGAACCTTGCAGTATAGGTTACGTGGCGTTGCAGGTCAAAGCTTGGGAGCCTTCCTTACCCATGGGATTGAATTGCGTCTCAAAGGTCTCGCTAATGATTACGTCGGCAAGGGTATGAGTGGTGGATTAATTACCATCCGTATGCCCCGGGATATTCGTGAGCACGGGAAAGAGCATACCATGATTGGCAATGTGGCTCTGTATGGAGCCACAGGTGGAACCCTGTTTGTTGCCGGGCGAGCCAATGAACGCTTTGCTGTGCGAAATAGTGGTGCTTCAGCAGTTGTAGAAGGCGTTGGGAATCATGCATGTGAATACATGACCCGGGGAGTAGTCATTGTTCTTGGTGAGATTGGGTTCAATTTTGGTAGTGGCATGACAGGCGGAACTGCATATCTTTTTAATCTCAGCGAACACGATCGAGAGCATTTGAATACAGACTTTGTCCTGGAAGAATCCATCAGTGAATCTGATGAATTTACTATCACCAGATTACTGGAACGACATCGATTTCATACGGGGTCGCTCAAGACATCAGATATTCTTGAAAATTGGGAAACTGAGAAGAACAAGTTTTCAAAAATCACCCCTTTGGTTATGCAATTTCTGGACAGCAAAGCACTCTATGACCAACAAGTGAGTCAGCGTTTGAGTCTTGTGCTCAATGAGTAACATAATGAGCCCTCCCCATTAAATTGACAAATATTCGCCCCCGATAAGAAAAACAGGAAATACAGAGACCCCGGCCTTGTTAGTCACTCAGAATGTTGTTACTACATTTAATATGACCCCAATGAGCAGGCCTTGACCTTTCGCGCTCAAGACAATTATTAACTCGAGTTGATACACTTAAGTCCTTGGTTTGCTTGGGAGTAGGTCTCTTTTTGAATTCAGAAGAAGTGTAAATTATTTGAGAGAAATTTGCCCTTTGGCCTTGCTAAAAGATAATTTTGTAAACAAACACAATCTTTTCAAAAAGGTATTGCATTAGACCGCTCATTCGAGATAGAATACAACAGGATAAAAACAATGAGAAGCATGAAAAGAAATATCACCCATTCAAATCGCCCCCACACCGGGCAGGCTCTGGCAA
>JABMOS010000136.1 GCA_013203185.1 Fidelibacterota bacterium
GCATGGTAGTCCGCCATTCATCAATGATGAAACTCTTCGGGTAGGAAGCTTGTATCTCCATGCAAATGGAAATCCAGATCAATGGCTGCCTCATCCTCTTTGGAGGGTTAGACAAAATCCGGCTTATAGATCCACCCGTTTATTTGCCTACTAGTGGCACAAGCCAAGCTTAAATGATGTGACATCAGGGTAAAACAACAATGTTTTTACTGTGAATTAAACCAATCTGAAGTTTATACTATAGACCTACTAATTATGGAAAAAATCTGGATCATTCAAGACAGTCCTCAAGGGGAAATAGAGAATCTCACCGCTTCTTTGGGCGTTTTACCTGTGGTTGGTGGGCTGCTCTGGCGCCGTGATTTACGCACCATAGATGAGGCGCGCCAATTTTTCAACCCCTCCATTTCCCAGTTACATGATCCCTTTCTCATGCTCAATATGGACATAGCCGTAGATGAGATTTCCAAATGTCTTGATGATCATGCTCCTATTCTAGTGTATGGAGATTATGATGTGGATGGCACAACTGCTGCTTCCCTATTGCACCTTTTTCTACAGTCTATAGGAGCAAAATCAGAATTTTATATCCCTGATAGAAACATCGAGGGATATGGCGTTTCCCACAAGGGCATCGACTACGCGGCTGAGATTGGAGCAAAACTAATAATTACCTGTGACTGTGGTATTACAGCCGTTGAGCAGGTCGAATACGCCAAGCAGATCGGTGTGAATATGATGATAACCGATCACCATATTCCAGATGAAAAGTTACCTGATGCTGTCGCAATATTGAACCCCAAACTAGCTGAATGTGAATACCCCAATAAGAATTTATGTGGCGCAGGGGTGGCATTTAAGCTCACTCAGGCAATCGCGAAGAGGCGGAACCATTCCCAGGAGCAAGCACTCCAGTTTCTTGATCTTGCTGCAATTGGTACAGCTGCAGATATAGTTCAGGTTACTGGAGAAAACCGAATCATTGTTAATGAAGGCTTGAAATTAATTAGCAGGGGAAGTCGTCCAGGTATTATAGCCTTAAAGAAAGTTGCCGGAATAACGCGGGATGAAGTCACTGTCTCAGATGTTCTCTTTGGGTTGGGTCCCCGAATAAATGCCGTTGGGCGTTTAGGTGAAGCCATGCGAGCAGTTCGCCTCATGACATCCACTACTCAAAGTGAAGCTAAAGAATTATCCGCCGTTCTCAACTCGGAAAATGAGGCTCGCAAGACTGTTGAAGGCAAAATATTTGATGAAGCGGTGCGTCTCAGCAATGCAAAATATGACCCCAGAGAAAAACGATCACTGGTCCTTTATCATGAGGGCTGGCATCACGGGGTGATAGGGATTGTTGCCTCAAAACTAAAGGAACGATACTTCGTACCAACTGTGATTATTGCAATAAATGACGGGGTGGGAAAAGCCTCTGCCAGAAGTATCAGTGGATTTGACCTCCATGCTGCATTCTCAGAATGTGCTGATCTTTTGCTCAGCTTTGGTGGACACACCATGGCAGCAGGAATGTCCATTGATCCAAAAAATCTGGAAGCATTTGAGAAGCGTTTTCAGGATGTGGCTATGGCCCAGGTAACGGAAGAAATGATGCGACCCCGTTTGAAAATTGAGTCTATTATTGAATTTTCTGATATTAATTCACAATTAATGGAAACACTTAGACGCTTGGCACCCTATGGACCTGGGAATATGCGTCCGCTATTTGCCAGCCAAAATCTGGAAGTTATTGGGTATCCCCGGCCAAAAATAGTCGGCAAGAATCACTTAAAATTAAAAGTGCGTCAAGGACGAACAGTTCTAGACGCCATTGGGTTTGGAATGGCCGAGTCTCTGGAATTACTGTACTCGAAGAAGAATTTGGAAATGGCCTATGTCCTTGCTGAGAACGAATGGCAGGGTCGAAAAACTATCCAATTGGAGTTAAAAGATATTAGGGTAATGGATTAGGAGTCCACAATGCGAAAAGCTTACATAGATGCCATCGGGATGTATGTCCCGGAGAATGTAGTAACCAACAAAGATTTGGAAAAACTCATGGACACCTCAGATGCATGGATCCGTGAGAGAAGTGGTATACAGGAGCGTCATCATGTCGATGGAGAATGCACTACTGATCTGGCGTTAAAAGCCTCAGAAGAGGCACTTGAGAAGGCCGGTATGCAGGCCGGGGATGTGGAACATATTATCTTTTCAACCATGGCTAGTGACTACTTCACGCCAGGTGGTGGACCTATGATGACCAGACGTCTGGGTATTCCCGGCACCCCTGCATTGGACATTCGTATGGCTTGCTCTGGATTTTTGTACGGCCTATCAGTTTCAAAAGCATTCATAGAGTCAGGAGCATACAATAATATCCTGCTGATTACCTCTGAAGTTCAGTCTGTTGCCCTTGATTTTACTACTGCTGGTCGCGATACGGCTGTTCTCTTCGGCGATGGTGCTGCAGCGACCATCCTTAAGGCTACAGATGAGGATAGGGGGCTGCTTACGGTGAAGACCCACTCCGATGGTCGCTATGCCGAGGATCTCATGCTGCGTACGCCATCGACTCTTGATAATCCCTTTTTGAGCAACGAGTTGCTGGATAAAGGGTATGGCCATGTGAAGATGAATGGTAGGACCGTATTTAAACATGCCATTACCAAATTTCCACAGGTGATTGCTGAAGCTTTGGAGGCAGCCGGGGTTGATAAGTCTGAAATAAAATTAGTAGTACCCCATCAGGCCAATCTGCGAATCACAGAAGCAGTAGCCAATCGGCTCGATCTTGAAATGCACAAGGTTGTTTATTCAAATATTCATAAGTATGGAAATACTACTTCCGCTTCCATACCCATCGCTCTTTATGAAGCCATGCAAGAAGGCAAAATCAATCGAGGCGATATTATTGTTGTAGCCTCCTTTGGAGCTGGCTTTACCTGGGGCGCCTCTGTAATGCGGTGGTAGATTAATTCTTCCTCTCGAATCCATGGAGACATAGCATGAAACAATATTTTCAGGAAGAGCATTATATGCTCCAGGACATGGTTCGGGATTTCGCAGCAAAGGAAGTTGCACCCATCGCTGAATCTCTTGACAAGGAGGAGCGCTTCCCAATAGAGCTTATTCCCAAGCTGGCGGAGCTAGGACTTTTAGGGATTCCCTTCCCAGAGGAACATGGTGGTGCAGGCATGGATACCCTGGCCTATAGCCTGGTTATTGAGGAATTAGCAAAAGTTGATTCGTCCGTGGCGATTACAGTGGCTGCCCATATTTCCTTAGGTATCACCCCTATTTATCAGTTCGGTAATGATGCGCAGAAGGCTGCCCATCTATCCAACCTGATCTCCGGGAAATATCTTGCTTGTTTTGGTTTGACAGAACCAGGGGCAGGCTCAGATGCAGGGGGTACAATGACTACTGCAGTAAGAGACGGGGACGAATGGGTTATTAATGGTTCTAAAAGTTTTATTACCAATGCTGGCTACTCTGGCATCTGCAACTTAACTGCCGTGACAGACCCGAATGCCGATCGTCCTGCCGGGATCTCTGTATTCATGGTTGATCCAAAAACACCTGGTTTCCATATTGGTCCACCTGAAAAGAAAATGGGCTGGCGTGGATCTGATACACGTGCTCTAACCTTTGAGAATATGCGGGTTCCAGCAGCAGCTCTGCTAGGTAAATTGGATGTAGGATTTAGTCAGATGATGACTGCATTGGTAGGTGGTCGCATCAGTGTGGCAGCCTTATCGCTAGGTTTGGCTGAAGGTGCCCTTCAAGCTGCAGTGAAATATTCCAATGAACGTGAAGCCTTTGGGAAGAAGATACATCGCTTCCAGGGTGTGGGAATGCAACTTGCAGATATGGCCATGGAGATTGAAGCAGCAAGACATCTTGTTTACCATGCAAGTTATGTAAAGGATAATGGTGGAAATGTAGTAAAAGCCGCTGCAATGGCTAAATTAAAAGCCTCTGAGACCGCCGTACGAGCAACCAATATGGCTGTTCAAGTGCATGGAGGGTATGGATATATAAAAGAATTTCAGGTTGAACGTTTCTTCCGTGATGCAAAAATCCTCACCATTGGTGAAGGGACCTCAGAAGTTCAAAAACTTGTGATTTTGAAGCAGCTCTTGAAAGGGTTATAATTACTACATGTTGCCACAAACAAAAAAGATCGTCAGTGACGAAAAGAAATATCACATCTGGCTAAGAATCAGCCAGATAACGCTCATTACTCTCCTCCTCGTTGTTACTGCTCTATTTTTCCCTCGAGGTAAGATGTTTCAATTCAACTATGATGTTGATCAGATCACCACTGAAACCATTATAGCCCCATTTGATTTTGACATTTTAAAAACAAGCGAAGCGCTTGAGAAAGATCGCAGCGCACGAGAGAATACAGTTCAACCCGTATTTATTTGGGACAATACCAGTCGAGATAAAGTGAATGCCTCTGTGGATGAGCTCCGTGAACAACTCGCCCTCTGGTATCAGGCTGAAAAAGATTTAGCTACTAAAAAAGCCTACTGGAGCGTCATTTCAGATAGCTCAGCCGCAGATTCCATGATTTTCGAGTTACAGGAAGACTCATTGCATGTTCTGAGTATTAAGCTGGATCTTCAGAATAGAGGCCTCAAAAATTTAGGGACTCCCCGTTGGAGTTACTTCCTGGGAAAAGGACCATCCACCAGACAACTTGCCAATTCAGTAAAGCAAGCTCTCCTGCCGCAATACATGCTTGGTATCATTGGTGATCTTCCCACAGATATTGATGTCGCTCGGATCACCATGATTATGAGAGGCAAGGAATCAAGCCGAAACCCCAAAGATTTTCGAAACATGGAGCAGTCTTGGGAGAGTGTTCAAAAAGTGCTTAGTTCAAACTACTTTGATCGCAATCCAAGTTTACAGCAACTTGCCGAAGACATTGCCCAGGCTGTCATGATTCCAAATCTAAACTATTCTGCGGAGCTTACGGACAATCGCATAGCCGAAGCTCGCAATCTCGTACCCATTAGCATAGGGAAAGTTTTTAAGAATGAACGTATTGTTGATGCAAATACCAGAGTAACTCCCCAGATAAAGCAAAAACTTAATTCACTAGAGAAAGAGTATATTCGTAAAGGGTACGGTGAGTCTGCTGCCAACAAGGTAACCACCTTTATGGGTAAAATTATGCTCTCGGCATTTTTGCTCTTTTTCTTTTTTGCCTATCTTCAGACCTATAGAAGCCAGATTTACAACGACATAAAGCTAATCGCCCTGGTGGGTGTTGTTTTTATCATGCATCTCGCGCTGGCTCATCTCATTGTCTATAAACTGGGCTGGTCTGAGTTTTTCGTTCCCATGAGTATTGCTGCCATGATTTTTACTGTGGTGTTTGATGGCAGAATTGCTTTTATCATCATGGTCACCCTGACCTTACTCACGGGTATTATCCTCAGTAACAATATTCCATTCATTGTAGCAAATCTATTTGTTTCTTCTTTAGCAATCTATACCGTACGTCGACTCAGGTCACGATCACAGATATTATGGAGTATATTGGCTGTCACCTCAGGTTATGTCGCTGTAATTGCAGTTTTCGAAATGATCAAATTTAGTAATTGGGAATCTGTCATGGACCATATGGTCTTTGCAACAGCCAATGGTATTCTGTCTCCATTGTTGTCCTATGGGCTCCTGGTTTTGATTGAGAGAGTTTTCAAAATCACAACCAATTTGACCTTACTTGAGCTACTGGATTTTAATAACAAGCTATTAAGCAAATTGGCTATGAGGGCTCCAGGAACTTTTAAACACAGTATCGATGTTGGCAACCTGGCTGTTGCTGCTTCAGAGGCTGTTGGAGCAAATTCTTTACTGGCGCGGGTGGGTGCATATTATCATGATATTGGTAAAGCTGAAAAACCAGAATACTTTATTGAAAACCAGTTACGGGGCACCAATAAACACGATAAATTATCACCCAGACTAAGTGCTACAGTAATTGTGGCTCACGTGAAGGATGGTATCAAGCTGGCTGAGGAAAATAGATTGCCTTCCATCGTTGCAGATTTTATTCCTATGCATCACGGGAGAACCAGAGTTGAATATTTTTATCAACAAGCTCTGGAACGAGCAAAGGAAACCGACTCAGATATTAATGAATCAGATTTCAGGTATCCTGGACCACGTCCAAATACCAAAGAGACAGGTATTCTCATGATTGCTGAAGCCATTGAAGCAGCTACGCGAAGTTTGAAAAACCCCAACCCTCAGCGTATTGAATCGCTTATGGATACAATTATCGAGAGTAGAATAAAAGGTGGGGAGTTAATTAATTGCCCCTTAACCTTTAGAGATCTTGAGATTATTAAAAGTGCAATGATGCCCGTTCTCACTGGAAGCATGCATGAAAGAATTGAATATCCAGGCCAACGAGAAAAATTGCATATGATGGATGATGAAGACTGATAATAGACAAAGTAATTCACTCCAAGATACTGCCAACGTCATTCATGGAAATTGACATCATCGACACACCAGCCGGCGTGGACAACACTCTTTTTAAGGCTTGTGTGCTCGAAGTATTGGCTGGTGAACATAAAACATCTGAATATGTGAACATAATATTTCTTGGGCGAGATGATCTTCGACTCATGAAAAATGAGTATTTTAAGAAGGATGTTTATACGGATGTCATAGCTTTTAATTTGAACGACCCTGACGAAAATATTGAAGGGGAGATTTACTTATCATATGAGCAGATTATTGACAATGCCAAAACCTATGAAACCATACCATCTGAAGAACTAAATAGAGTACTCATCCATGGTTGTCTGCACCTATGTGGATATGAGGACAATACACTAACACTAAAAGCTCAAATGACAGAATTAGAAAATCACTATATGGCCAAACAAAAGGACTTGAATAATTAATGGAGTTCTCTGAATTCTTTGATTCTGCGCTTATCTGGCAAATAGTGGTATTTGTCCTCCTCTTGGGAATGTCTGCATTTTTTTCTGGATCTGAAACGGCTTTATTCAATCTCAAAAGAAATGATCTTGAAAAATTGAAGCATGATCTGGCTCCATCTTCCAAGCTCATTGTTCGTTTATTAGCATCCCCCAAAAGATTGCTCATCACCATATTGACTGGAAATACAATCATCAATGTAGCTTTAGCGTCCATGGCTGCTTTGATTACCGCGGAGATGGCCAGTAAAAGCGGTGTAAATCAAGTCCTTGCCCTTGTCATAGAAACAATTATTCTCACCATTGTATTGGTCATTCTTGGTGAAATCACCCCAAAGGTTCTGGCAATGCGTCATTCATTGGGGTTTGCCTCAAGGATTGTGGGTAGTCTCTCCATCATTTTTAAGCTGTTTTCTCCCATCGCTCAGGTTGTCTATAACCTGGTAGAAAAATTGGTAACCATCACAGGGATTCAACCTGAGGAAAATTTTACTTCAGATGAAGAAATTAGAGAGCTGGTGGAATTGGGACAAGATCAAGGTGTGATTGGCGAGGAAGAAAAAGAGATGATTCACTCCATTATTCAATTTGGCGATACCCAGGCCAAAGAAATAATGATTCCCCGACCCGATGTATTCATGTTTCATACTGAGATGAGTCGCGATGAAGTCTTAGCTCTCATAAGGCAGAGTGGATATTCAAAGTATCCACTCTACAAGGATCAAATTGATCAGATAAAGGGGATTGTCTTCATAAAGGATATTTTACCCTATCTCCATAGTAGCTCCCAGCGCATTAACCTTGAACGGCTCGCAAGACAGGCCATGTTTGTTCCTGAACATCAATACGTTGATGGTCTTCTCAGAGAAATGCAAAAAGAAAAACAAAAGCTGGCCATTGTAGTTGATGAATATGGTGGCTTCTCAGGCATGATTGCTGTGGAAGATATTATTGAAGAAGTTTTAGGTGACTTAAAGGATGAGCTCGACGATTCCGAAGAGGAAACAGAAATTGTAGAGCTGGGGAAACATGTCTATATGATAGAAGCCTCGACCCATCTAGATGATGTCTCCGAAGTTTTGGGAATTAATTTTGAAGAAGACCGTGATTTTGACTCAATCGGAGGCTTGATTTATTCTAGCCTGGGAACGATACCTGAGCCAGGTGAAATAGTGGTGTATGAGCACTTTAAGTTTGAAGTTTTATCAGTTGAAAAAAATCGAATAGAAAAGTTGAAAGTGTCTAGAGTTGAGAACAAGTAAATGACAGAAGTATCCAAGACATCACCTGAGTTTGAGCTCCGACGTCTTATTGATATAGTGTCCAAACTGCGTAGCTCGGAGGGTTGCCCCTGGGATATTGAGCAAACTCCTGAAAGCATGATTCCTTATCTTCTTGAAGAGGCTTACGAGGTTGTTGAGAGTATAGAGGATGGAAATCAAGAAGATATACTAGCCGAACTTGGAGATCTATTATTGCACATTGTCATGCAGGCTCAAATGGCGCAAGAAAATAATAAGTTTGAACTCCGAGATTCAATTCACTCAATTAATGAAAAACTCATTCGACGACACCCCCATGTTTTTGGAAATGACAATCGAAAATCCAAAAGACTCGAAGACGCTAAGGAAAATTGGGAAAAAGTTAAAAAAAGTGAAGGTCGGAAAAGCTGGATAGATGGCGTCCCGAAAAACTTACCCGGATTAATCCGAGCGCAACGAGTGCAGGAAAAAGCTTCTACAGTTGGATTTGATTGGGATGATGTCGGCCCAGCACTGGCAAAGTCTCATGAAGAAATTGATGAACTATTAGAAGTCTGGCTTGAGGGAAACCACGAGAGATCGAGAGAAGAATTTGGTGATGTCCTTTTTAGTATAGTTAATGTAGGTCGCTTGATGAAGTTGGATAGTGAAACTTCAATGCGACAGGCAATCGATAAATTTGATGCTAGATTTCGTGCCCTCGAAAAAGTGTTTGATGATGAAAAGCGAGATATAGAAGCTGCCACCCTGGAAGAAATGGATGAAGTCTGGGATCGGATAAAACATAGTGTAAGTTTTCGCAAATAATCAGTTGAGCATAAACATATAACTACTTACACAAATATATCCCTCAACGCTAAAGTTTGATTTATGATCATGAGAACACAGCGAAAATTATTTCTTGATAATGGCAAATTAAAACTATAGGTTTACCACGATCTGTCAAATCACACAATCCAGGAGGTTTTTTTATGGCTGACAAACCAGCTACAGGTAACCAGGGGAAACGCTATTCTGCGGAAGAAAAAGCTGAGATAGTAGCATTTATCATTGCTTATGATACCGAGCATAAACGTGGTGGTATGAAGGCCGCCAGCGATAAATATGGAGTTTCCGTAGTCACTCTCAGTAATTGGAAGCGAAAAGATAAGGGTCCAAAAAAGCGAAAAGCAAAGGGTAAAAAAGTTGCTGCAAAGAAAACTGTTAAAACTTCTGTAGCCTCTCCAAAAGTTGTTGGTGATAGTCCTGAGGCTATTTTAAATAGATTGCAGGCTATCCGAGCAGAGGTTCATAAACTTGAAAAAGAATATGACGGGCTCAAGAAAAAGTTATAAATAGCATTACGTCTCCCATAGAGACCAAGGCATATTTTAAAGAGGTGAGGTGACTTGCCTCTTTTTTTGTCCAAATATTATTAAGCAGAGAAAAGACTAAGTTTTATACGAGAAATGTTATGGAAATGATTTTAAAAAATAAAACGCTCCATGTGCCACCGAAAATCCAGCCTGCCAATACATCCAGTGGGAAATGGGCCCCACAATAAATTCTCGAATATCCTACCAGCAGGGATAGTGGTATCAATATCCAGCCTGCCCAAGGAAACATAAAACTAAATGCCACTGCAAAGACCATTGTGTTTGAGGCATGGTTAGATGGGAATGACTTCTTGCCCTGATTCATAATTCCCAATGATCTGATGTCTTCAAATTGTTTCCCTGGTCTCACACGGTCAGTATTCTTTTTAATCAATCTAGCATTGACAGCATCAGCGATACTGGCACTTAAGCTCCCCAGCACAAGCGCAAATAGACCTGACTTCCAATCTAAAAAAATTAGTACCATCGCAAATGTGAGGGTGGGGACAATCCACCTGTAAGGGTTTGACATGGTGATCATGAATTTATCCAGATGTGCATTTGACCATTTACCCGCAATGAGATACGTGAGATCCATTTCCATTTTTGATACGGGAAGTTTAAGCATGCACTAAAAATGAATACTCCAACAAGGAATTGCTACTAATTTATGGCTCAATTAATTGTGTTTGAAGCAGGTACAAATTAGACTGGGTCCAGAGAACTCGAAATATGCGGAGTAAGTGAAGATGAAATTGATTAACATATTAGTATTAACGGCAACACTATTTGTTTCAGCCTGTGTTACTCCGGGAGTGATGAGCGATCCACAACCTGTTTTAGGTCAATTAAAAGTTGGTTTTGACATTGATGACACGGTATTGTTTTCCCGTGATAATTTTCTAAAAGCGCAGCAAATGAGTGACGATCCAGCCCATCTGGACTATGGGTGGATTAATCAACACGATAGTGTGTATTCAGTGACAATTGAACCCATTGCTGAGTTAATTGGTTTCTTGAGAGCTCAGGGGCATGAAGTATATTTTATTACTGCCAGACCGGGAATAAACGGTGACGCAGTTGCTCGGCATTTGACCCGGGAGCTTGGGTTTGAGATTCTATTGAATGAAAATTTGTTTTTTTCTCCAAAGCAGAAGGATGCCGCCAGCGGACATAAATTTACTACAAAGCATACTCGTATTTCGGAACTGGGTCTCCATATTTTTTATGGAGATGCTGACAATGATATGGTAGCGGCAAGCGTTGCAGGAGTCCGCGGTGTTCGGGTGGTAAGAGATGCTCGTTCAGTGGAAGCCTATAGTAAGAATTATTTTGGGGATACTCGATCTTCGGCTCAACCTAAAGCACCCTTTTCTGAGGAAGACTATCAGAAGTTTTTATCTGGAGGTGTCGGACCCTATGGTGAAACCATATATCCAATCTTTTTTGCTGAGCCTGCTATTTCTGAATAATTCTAGAGTGGGATAATCTCCACGCTGAATACTCTAAATTGATTCTGCTTTCCATTCATATTGGAAACTGGCAAGGTTTCCTGATTGAGCATGAGTGAGTTTTTCCCTTGCTTGAAATAGGCTTTTGCCCAAGATGTAGTAGAAAGTTTTCCCCAGCCAGCCGTGTGTGGAAAGCTGATCATTTGTTCTAGCCACCAATTATTAATTACTAGTTTAGCCAGACCGCAGGTGTTGCCTGTATTGATGGGTCCAGATCCATTGCTGTAAATAAACCGAAGAAGGTAGTTCCCCTCAGAAGGAACTTCAAAATCTATGTCAATAAAGGCATTTGATGTGCCTAATTCTAGGTAGTAGGGCTCTCTCGAACTCAACATCAGGGTTGCTGAGGGTCCTAGATAATGCGGTTTGGTTGGCAAACTAACCTGACCTGTAGAGTCGATGGACCTGATAGAAAAGAATCCAACCAGAGTATCAGAAATGATGACCGTGGGCTGTTTTAGTGAATCTAGAAACCTACCGTTTAATTCAATAATGCCCTTTGCAGATTTTGACGTCCAGGCCAAGGTGTCATTGGACCAGAGGATTGAAGGTGCATCTGGAAGAAGATAATCAGCTATTGTGATACTAGCCGAAGGCTCAGTCATGCCCGCTCCCAATTCTACAACAATATTCAGCGTTTCACCAATGAGGGAAATGGGCTTATCACTGGGGTGGGGGTTGCCATTAATTGTCATGGAGCGTATGTGGCCACCAGACCCGTTAATTAATATGGAAATGGGTGTTTCGTGTAGGATCACATTTGAGAGTGAAAATCTATCCCAGATAAAGGGGTTGTTTGGCTCAAGTGTGAGGTCAAACCCTTTATTGTCAAAATTATAATCGACTGTAATTCCAAAAAGACCTCGGTAAATAGCGCCTAGCCAACCTGCCACGCTCCACAGTTGTCGATCTGAATTAATTTGTGTCTCATCCGGTCGACCAGATTTGTATTCAAAATTCTCACGGTGCGACAAAAACAAACTGGCAGAGCGAATCAAACTATTAAAACCATGGGAATAGGCCTGATTGTTTCCTGCCTGCTTGGCTGCCAGAAGTGCATAGGTTTCCACAAATGGCCAAATCGCTTTGTTGTGATAAGGCGGGGAATGAGGGAGTTGGGGGGAGATAACCGGTGTACCAAATTGGGTGCGGGGATAGCTGGCCACGAGCTGGGAGTCCAGACTCGAAAACGAATTCAAATATTGGATACCTAATGATTCACCCAAAATATCCCGATAGGGGGCAGGTACCCAGGATGGGGATGTCATGACATAGCTTGCAGGGGCATTGAGGGATGCATTCCAAAAATGCTTAAGAATGCTTTGATCCAGTCTTTGAATAAGTTGAGACCAGGATCGAATAATTTCCTGGTTATTCTCCACCAGAACCAATCCTATTTCCAGCGCTCGTTTGAAAATGATATTTGTGGAGAGGGCATGGGAGGAGTGAATGTCGGATGGCGTCATCCATTCGGGATAAGTCTGTTCTCGCCAGTCTTCAAAGCTGGTTTCCCCTTGGAGCATACCTGATACAGGATCTCTATTCCAGAGCAGATCTTCCTGGAGAGCCTGTACCACAGGTCCCCTCATTTCTTCCAGCCACTCCTGGTCTCCAGTAGCCAGAAATACTTCCCAGGCTGCCAGTGTCCAGATGTGGCGATCACTTGAGATCGGCCATGATCCGCCTGTTCCCGTATCCTGAATAATTCTTCCTGAATCACTAAGTTTTGCACGCAAGCTAGTTTTCATATTCTCTGGGAATAGATATGCCAATGAGAGCTGGGCAGCATACGATATGTCGCGGGTCCAGACACCGGGCCATTCTTTTCCGGCGGAGAAGGCTCCATCTTCACGAATATTTAGAACAGCTTCTTCCAGAGCCAAATTGGTGAGCGCTTCTAAAAGGGGTGCTTCAGGACTGGAAAATGTGGGTAGGTGCGATATATCTTCCTTTAGAATCCAGCTGCGCTTTTCAGTGGAGGGAACAGGGGGCTCGAAGTGAACCCTCAACTCAAAAATGGAATCCTGATCCAGGTCTTGGAATTTGAGATCTTCAGGTGGATGTGGCAGGTCCCATATCCATTGTAGGGGAGCAGTTCCGCCAGCGATGTACAACCCAGAAAACGCCTGGGCTGTGATGGTATCATTGGTAGCTGTCACATAATAATTCTGTTCATGGAAGGCCTGGAGGACGGGGCGCATATCTACTCGGAAATAAACATTGGTGGGTTGGTCCATTGAGGGGGGCCTCCCAGGTGGATTGATTGATTGGCCTCCGAACTTCAAGGATGGCGCATAGAACTCAGAAATACCTGCTGGAACAATTAACTCATGATCTACGCCGAATCCAGCCTCGTTGTCCTTGCCATTTAAACTCAGTTTAAAAAGGATGGGTTGAGGAATAGATGTGTCCATGACCATGGGATAGTTGGAAATCATCTCAGTGGGAGAGAGCGCCCTTGCCATATATTTACCCTCTTCTACAGATGCAGAATTTATTTTGTAAGCAGAGTCACGTCGCTCACAGCTGAAAATGAAGACAGTGAACAGGCTAATGAGTGTGATAATTCTAAATTTCATATCTTCCATCCTTTATACGATGCCTTAAACTAATAAATACTGAAGGGATGGCTATTTTCTTTGTAACAAATTGTCGGGTAATTAGAAACACAGTAGAATTGCAAAGCAGTTATTGAATTTCTAAAAACAAACTATATATTACATACCGACCAGTCGGTATGTTGAATCATTTTGCTTATTGACCTTAAGATTCTATTTTCAGAAAACGTTATGAAATAGTTGAATATTTGATTTCAATAGATGGTTAGATCAATTGAAAAGGAGCTTAGAATGAAAATTGTTGTATGTGTCAAGCAGGTGCCTGATACTGAAACAAAAGTGGTCATCGCTGGTGATGGTTTGTCCATCGAACCTGCTGATGTAAAATATGTCATGAACCCTTATGATGAATTCGCTGTTGAGGAAGCCCTCAAACTCAAAGAGTCCGCTGGTGAAGGTGAAGTGATTGTTCTTACTGTTGGCAGTGAGGATGCACAGCCTGTCATGAGAACCGCTATGGCAATGGGTGCAGATAGTGGAATCCTTCTCAAGGCAGAAAATGTGGCACTTGCCGATGGATTATCTGTGGCCAAAGTCCTGGCCAATGAAATAAGAACCCTTGAAGTGGATCTTGTAATTGCCGGCAAAATTGCCATTGATGGGTATGGTCATCAAGTAGCCAGTATGCTGGGTGAATTGCTGGGGATGCCCGTTTTGCCGACTGCCAAAACACTGGAAATTGCTGATGGTGTGGCCACAATTCACAGAGACATTGAAGGTGGCAAGGAAACAGTTACTGCCAGGACACCCTGCGTCATCACGGCTGAAAAGGGATTGAATGAACCTCGATATCCTGCGCTAAAGGGTATTATGCAAGCCAAACGCAAACCACTGGAGATCAAAGATGTTGAGCTTGATGCAGGTGGTATTGAAATTCTTGAAATGACTTATCCTGCCAGAAAGCCTGAGGGTCGTATTGTCGGTGAAGGTCCTGAGGCTGCAGCAGAATTAGTCAAATTGCTTCGTGATGAAGCTCAGGTTATATAGGAGGTCATCATGAGTAATATTCTAGTTTTTGCAGAACAACGTGACGGACAATTAAAATCTTATGCCCTTGAGGCAATCTCTGAAGGTAAACGTTTAGCTGATGGAGCAGGGGGAACTCTATCGGTCTGTGTGATAGGTGCCGGGATTTCTAATCTTGGCACTGCCATCACCCATTATGGCGCTGATACGATTTACATGGCCGATGATAGCGGGTTGGGAGTATACAGCCCTGGTGGTTATGCAAAATTATTGATGGATGCCCTCACAGGCTCCGCTGCAGAAGTCGTCTTGCTCAGCTCCTCAGCCATGGGACGGGAAATGGGAGCCATACTGGCTGCCAAAGCTGATGCCAGCCTGTTGAGCGATGTGGTTGAAACCGCTTGGGATGGTGACCATCTCGTGGTTAAGAGACCAGTTTATGCTGGTAAGGCTTTTCTAAAGGTTGCCGCCAGGAAAGCGCCAATTCTGGTAACCTTGCGGCCAAATGTATTCGCTGCAGAGGAGAAACCAGGTGCTGGAGTCGTTGAGAATATGGCCATAGCATTGGGTGAATCTGACACTCAAGTGGTGGTGACTGAAACGGTATTGAAAGCCAGTTCCAGACCTGAACTCACTGAAGCCAGCATTATTGTCTCTGGCGGCCGTGGAGTGGGTGGACCTGAGAATTTCAGCATCATTGAAGCGTTGGCCGACTCTCTGGGTGCAGCTGTCGGTGCATCACGTGCCACTGTAGACGCAGGATGGCGTCCACACGCCGATCAAGTTGGCCAGACAGGTAAAACCGTCTCACCCAATTTATATATCGCCTGTGGCATCTCTGGAGCAATTCAGCATTTGGCTGGAATGAATTCATCAAAATGTATCGTCGCCATCAATACTGATCCAGAGGCTCCTATTTTCAAGGTGGCCAATTATGGCATTGTTGCCGATTTATTTGATGTCGTTCCTGCTTTGAATGCCGCTGTAAAGGAGCTTCTCGCCTAGAGGATTTTTCCTTATTCTATCCGAAAAGAGGCTGGCTTTCTGCTAGCCTCTTTTATTTTGAAGCAGGTAGCAAGTTATGACTGCACCATGAGATAGAACTTCCTTGCAACGAACCAAACGAAGTCGACGAATCTTTTTATGGGTATTAAATTCAGTTTCAACAATTTTGAGAAATACATAAAATTCAATTCTTATTGTTTCGTAAAATTCGTTGTAAAGTGAGTGTGTATAAATGAAATGAGGATATATGTTAAACCCAAAAGGAATATTGTTTGATCTGGATGGAACCCTGGTTGATACCAGTCGAGACATCACGGCTAATTTAAATAGAGCCTTTATATCCATGGGATATCCTGAATTACCCCATGCAACCATTTTGTCCCATGTTGGCAATGGCGCACATTATTTAGTCGAGAAATGTTTGCACATAAACCAAGCAGATATTAAGGTGGATGACAAACTTGTCACAACTATCTGGGAAAAATTCCGTGATTTCTATCGCCTTCATATTATCGATGAAGCTCAACCCTATGCAGGTGTGGTTGAATTTCTAGAGAATGAAAAACGGCCCATGGGTGTGGTATCCAACAAACCGGAAGAGATGGTGAAGGCCGTCCTGCGAGAACTAAACCTGGCCCATCATTTCAAATTTACATGGGGTAGGGATTCATTGCCTGTATCTAAACCAGACCCACAGGTCATACGCTATGGTATTCATGAATTGGGAATAGAAGTGCCTGGCCATGTGTGCATGCTGGGCGACAATCCAGTGGACACCATCGCCGCTAAAGGTGCCGGCGCCATTTCAATTGCCCTCTCTTATGGCTTTTCATCTGAAACAGTACTCAAACAAGAACACCCTGATTATTTGTATCACAGCTTTGATGAATTTGCCAAGTCTATTCAACATAGCTCATAAAATTTCCGTTAGAAAAACTCCACATTTCCTGTGGGATAAGTCATTGTTCTCGTTGAATCCCCGTGCAATTTAATAAGATGATAAAAATTATTACCAAAGATAGGTCCAACATGATATACAGGCTCATTTCTGCGCATTTGCTCATACTTACCATCGCTTTTGGTGCAACACCGGCAAAACCTGGTGTTATTCCTTCTGAGAAGGTTAAACAGCAGTTTGAAATCATGTCTGAGTCTTACACTCAGGGTGGATTGGCAGCTAAAATGCAAAGGGTAAAAGCCTCAAATATTCAAGCTGCTGCAAATGGTACGCGAGATCTCCGAGAAGATGTCTACATGAGTTTCCCTGTCATTCTGGGATCATATACTGACGCAAATGACAATGAGAATGTGGTTGGCCAACTTCAGCAACAGCTTTTTGATGGCCCCTGGCCTACTATCACCATGGCAGAGCACTATGAGCAAATGTCCTACGGCCAATTCCATTTGTCAGGAACAGTATATGGATGGTACGAATTGAGTCAGGAAAGCGAGTATTATGAAGGCTCTCAAACCCCGCCTTACGATAATGGCACGGGTGGCGAAGGCAGAGTAGGGGATTTTTTAACGGAATCTCTGGATCAGGCAGACCTGGAAATCGATTTCACGCAATATGACAATGATGGACCGGATGGGATTCCCGACTCCGGGGATGATGATGGTTATGTAGATGCAACATTCTTTGTTCATTCAGGTACCGGAGGAGAAACTGGCGGACCTTCCATCTGGTCCCATAGATGGGTATATTCATCTGCCTCAGGTACTGGTGCTCCCTATTCTACAAATGACACGAGCTTCTCTGGTCAACCGATTCGAGTCCAGGATTATATCATACAACCCGCTGTAGCCGGTAGCAGTCAAAGTGGTGGTGGTCTCATCCAAATTGGTGTTTTCTCTCACGAATTTGGGCATGCACTGGGTCTTCCTGATCTTTATGATACGGATTATAGCTCAGACGGTGTTGGAAGTTGGTGCCTTATGGCCAGCGGCTCATGGAGTACCCCTACCAGTCCCGTACATTTATCAGCCTGGTGTAAGGAAATGCTGGGCTGGACAATTCCAATCATACCAAACCAGAATATTGAAAACTTCGAATTTCCCAATGCTGAGGAAAACTCCTTTGCAGTTAAATTATGGACCCATGGAGAATTGGACCCATTTTTTGGCAACTACAGTCATGGACAGGATGTTGGGCGAGAATATTATCTCATCGAGAATCGTCAGAGAATTGGTTCTGAGCAAAGCTTGCCTGGGACGGGCCTGGTCATCTGGCATATTGATAATTCGAAGACCCGCAACAACGATGAAAATCATCGTATGGTGGATGTGAAAGCTGCCGATGGTCATTTCAATGGGTCCAATAGTGGCGACAGCTGGCCCGGTTCTACCAATAATAGAAATTTTGATTTTGAGACCATTCCAACTTCCATTGGGTGGGAGGGTGTGAATACCGAAGTTGCAGTTCGTAATGTATCAGATTCTGATGATACCATGTGGGCAGATATCGAAGTATATGAGTCCAATCCACGTATTACAATCACTGACATGCTCATGGCAGATTTCAATGGTGATAATATTTTTGCTCCTGGAGAAAACGTACTGATCTGGCTTATTGTAGAGAATACCGGGGCTCAAGCTAATAATGCCACTGCAACCTTGTCCATCGAAGGCAATGCCGTAGATCTAATTGATGATGTCATCGGCTTCGATCCCATAGATTTTATGGCAACCAGCACCTCAAACCAGGCTTTTGAATTTACTATAAGTGACACCTTAACACCTGGTCCTGTTAGTTTTGAGGTGAGTTTTACTTCAGATGAATCAACCTCCCCAGACTTGCAGTACTTCGAGCTATTATTGGGTTTACCGGAGATCGTCCTCATTGATGATGATGGCGCTACCGATGGAAATTCTGATTATCAGACCTACTTCACAGATGCACTGAAAGCAACACAACGTGTCCATGTTGTCTGGGATCTTGGCGAAAGAGAACTGCCCGAATTGGAATGGTTGAATGACTTCCCCTCTGTAATCTGGTTTAGCGGTGACAATCTGGCACCTCTAAATGAAAATGCCACACTCCTCATAGCTGATTATCTGGATGGGGGCGGAAACATTCTGATGACAGGCCAGAATATGGCTGGGGGCGATCTCACGGTTGAGAATTTCATACGAGACTATTTTGTAGCAGAATTGAATGCAGATGACATCAATACACCAAATGTATATGGCGATCCTGGCAATGATTTTTTTACTATTGATGATCGCTATGCATTAGCGAACGAATCTGCGGCGAATAATCAGTTTGCTGCAGACTCGTACAACATTCTTGAAGGGGGGTCATCCATATTTATGTACCCCTTCCTTGGTGGTGCATCTGGTGGAGCTGCTGTGAAAAACCAGACCTATTCTTCCGTATTGCTGGGTTTTGGCTTAGAGGCCTTAACCCATTACAGCATCGAAACAGACACTTCTCGTGGGGAATTGATAAGCAGGCTGCTGGATTGGATGCGGTCACCTGCCACCTCAACAATTGAAACCTTACCCCTTCTGCCAGAATCTTTAGGTATTCAATCGAGTTACCCAAATCCCTTTAATCCTGCCATTACATTTGACATAAATGTGGCTCGAGGGGATCACGGATTATTGCAGATCATTAATATTCGTGGTGGCCTGGTTGAAACATTCACACTGGACCATTCAGGCCTTGCAAAGTGGGAACCCGCAGGGAGTTTGCCTGGTGGTGTATACTTCGCCAGATTCCAGGTGGATGGCAATGTTGTAGGCACTCTGCAAAAAATCACCTACTTGAAGTAAATATATTTTCTAGATGCTTATTATTTCTATCCTGAGGTTGATGTATACGTCGTCATTGAACCAGGTCTAATTATATTCCTCCCATGAGTATGGATAATTCATATCGTGTTTAAGCGATTTATCTCATGGCCTTATATCGGTCCGGTAGCTATCGTATTTGCAGCGTTTCTCTGGTCCATTGATGCCCTTTTAAGACAATCCCTCTATAGCTTACCCAGTATGTTCATTGTATTTGCTGAGCATAGCCTTGGTCTCCTGATTACCCTGCCCTGGCTCATCAAATTTTGGCCGAAAATAAAGAATTTGAGCCGTACAACATGGGTGTCAATATTTTGGATTGCTTTATTTGGTGGCTTGCTCGGGACATTGGCTTACACAAGTGCCTTGAGTTATATAAATTATATTCATTTCTCAGTAGTGGTTCTGTTACAAAAGCTTCAGCCCATATTTGCTATTATCCTTGCCCGAATTATTCTCAAGGAACGTTTTAAAGGTCGCTTTTATCTCTGGGCGGCGGTAGCCCTTGTGGGAAGCTATTTTGTGGCCTTCCCGCAAATATTTCCTCAATGGCAGGATGGGGGTAAAAATGTGTGGGCTGGACTGTTGGCTGTGGGAGCTGCTTTTGCCTGGGGTTCTTCAACAGTTATGGGGAAGTACAGTCTCCGTGAACTGGATTCTAGAATTGTAACCCCTCTCCGGCTGGGACTTACTGCATTTTTGAGCGGTATTTATATCCTGCTGTTTATGGACTTTGGAAGTTTTCCTCGCTTGAGCTCAGAGCAATTATTTTTCCTGATTGCCATTGTTTTGTCCTCAGGTACTGTTGCTTTGTCTATCTATTATTATGGCCTGAAAAAGGTGGAAGCCAGTCAGTCAACTTTATTGGAAATGTTCTGGCCCATTTCAGCGGTGACCATCGATTGGGTGTTCTTTGATCATGGACTTACTTGGAGTCAGATTCTTGGGGCTGGCCTCATGCTCACAGCCATCTACCGTGTCACCCGACGCCATGATGACTTGCTAACTTAGCCAGAAGCCATTCTCATATTTTTTTAAGTCAGGGATTGATGGCGTTGAATCCGGCCATTCACCATATATTCCACATCTTCTGCAATGTTAGTACAATGATCAGCCACCCTTTCCAGGTAGCGGGAAACAGCCATCATTTCCATCAAGAGTTCAACGTGTTCCGGATCATTCTTGATCATATCGGCCACTTCTTTATACATGGAGATGTGTAGATCATCAACAGTATCATCCTGAATTAACACATCTTTTGCCTTGTCGGAGTCTAGATCAACCAGTGCATCCAGACTATCCTTGAGCATCTTTTGCACCAATTCTGACATTATGGGGATTTGGGAGGGGATCTCCAGTTGATCCTGAACCGCAAGCGATGCAGCTCTAGAAGCGATATTGCTTGCCAGGTCGCCAATTCGTTCCAGATCATTGTTGAGTTTTAAAAAGGCGACGAGATATCTCAGATCCACGGCTACGGGCTGGTAGAGAGCAAATATTTTCAGACATTCCTCTTCAATTTCAACTTCAAGCTCATCAATGATATGATCCCTTTTCGTGATATCTTCAGCCAGCTGAAAATCCCTGGTTACCAAGGCTTTGATACTTTCCCTCAGGTTCGTTTCAACCAATGAGGCTTCCCTGATGATTTCTTTTTTTACTGCTTCAATTTCTCTATGTAAGTGTTGCATCATTTTCTCCTCGGCTATTATCCAAACCTGCCAGTAATATAATCTTCAGTTCTGTGTTGAATAGGGTTGGTAAAAAGCTGTGGTGTTTCACCAAATTCAACCAGGACCCCTTCATAGAAAAACGCAGTAAAATCTGAGACTCTCGATGCCTGCTGCATATTGTGGGTAACAATGATAATGGTATATTTTTCTCTCAACTCACCAATCAGTTCTTCTATTCTCGCTGTGGATTTTGGATCCAGAGCGGAGGCCGGTTCATCCATGAGCAGCAATTTTGGTTTCACCGCCAAGGCACGGGCAATACATAGACGTTGTTGCTGACCACCACTCAAACCCAGAGCACTTGTATTCAACCGGTCTTTAACTTCATCCCAAAGTGCTGCACCTTTCAAGCTCTTCTCAACAATAGCATCGAGCTCAGACTTGTCTTTGGTTCCGTGAATAGTTGGTCCGTAAATAACATTGTCGTAGATAGTTTTGGGAAAAGGATTTGATTTCTGGAAAACCATGCCCACATCACGACGCAACCTGGGAACATCGGTTCCAGGGGCATAAATGTCTTCACCATCTATGCTGATGAGTCCTGAGTGGTGGGTTCCCGGGATAATATCATTCATGCGATTAAACATGCGCAAAAAGGTTGATTTTCCACATCCAGATGGTCCTATTAAGGCAGTCACCTGTTTATCAGGGATACTCATGGTTATGTCGAATAGAGCCTGCGTTTTACCGTAGAAAAAGTCGACATGTTCAGCAAGCAGTTTGGTCTGTGGCTTATTTACCATTGGATTTTCTTTCTGAAATGATTTCTTAAAAGAATGGCGGTCAGGTTCAAGAACACTACAATTACAATCAAAACCAGTGCGGTTCCATACTGCATCGGGAGCACTTTCACAGTATCAGGGTGTTGGGTGGCCAAAACATACAAGTGATAGGGCAGTGCCATAACCTGGTCAAAAATTGAGTTGGGCAGTCGTGGTAGAAAAAAGGCAGCGACAGTGAGCAATATAGGAGCAGTTTCCCCAGCCGCCCGACCTATGCCAAGAATGGAACCAGTAAACATACCTGGTAGGGCAAAAGGGAGAACGCTTTTATAGACGGTCTGCCACTTGGTTGCACCCAGGGCCAGGCTGGCTTCTCTTAAACCCATGGGTACGGCCCGTAAAGACTCCTCACTTGACACAATGATGGTGGGCAGGATCATAAATGAAAGGGTGAGACTACCGGAAAGAATGGAGGCTCCAAAACCAAAGAAAAGTACAAAAAGCCCCAGACCGAAAAGTCCAAAGACTATGGAGGGTACTCCGGCGAGTGTAATGATGGCCAGTCGAATCCCCTGATTTAATTTCCCTTGCATGGCATACTCTGAAAGATAGATGGCAGTTGCCATTCCCAATGGCAACGCAACTGCAATGGCACCCAAAACCAGATAGAGTGTACCAATAATGGCAGGATAAATTCCACCCTCAGCACCACTTTTTCTTGGCATCCCAGATAAGAATTCCCAGGAGATGGTAGGCAGGCCTTTGACGATGATATCCAAAAGGAGATATCCTACGACAACGACGATGAAGTAGGTCACCACTCTCACCAGATTGATGATCAAACTCTCTTTGCTTAAGAATTTCATCGCATCTGGTACTTTTTGAGAAATTTTTGGGCAACCACATTTAGGCCAAAAGTCATTATCAGTAAAAAGATTCCCACCCAGAATAATGCCTGGTAATGATGACTGCCAAAAGCGACTTCACCCATTTCAGCAGCAATGGTTGCGGTCATGGTGCGTACCGAATCAAATGGATTAATGGATAGCTTGGCTGCATTCCCGGTGACCATGAGAACGGCCATTGTTTCTCCGATGACCCGACCTGTTCCCAACATGATGGCTGCAATGATTCCTGGCAGGGCAGCAGGCACAATTACTCTAAAAATCGTCTGTAATTTTGAAGCTCCCAATGCCAAAGAGGCCTCCCGATAGGCGCGTGGAACACTTTGAATGGCATCCTCACTTACGGTTATTACGGTTGGGATAGCCATGAAAGCCAACAATATGGCGCCGGTCAAGCCGGTTAGACCTGTATTGAGATTAAAGATCTCTTTAATGATGGGGCTGAGTACAATCAGACCAAAAAATCCTATCACAACCGATGGGATACCTGCCAGAATTTCAATAAAGGGTTTCAGGAAATTACGTTCCCGGAGCGTTCCCAGCTCAGCAATGTATATGGCACCCAACACTCCAAAGGGAACCATGATCACAACCGCCAATCCTGTCACCAACAGGGAGCCGGTAATGAGGGGGACAATGCCAAAAATCTCTTCCTTGAAAGAGACGGGGATCCATTTTGTATGAAAGAGATGTCCGAATCCAGGATCCCAAATAAATGGAAATGCTTCCTTCCCAAGAAAGAAGAAGATCAATAATACAATTAAGATACTGGTAGAGGCTGCCCATACCAGTATCGTGTTTATTGCTTTATCTTGCCAGGTGTTCATTCACTTAGTTGATGGGAGCGAACCCAGTTTCA
>JABMOS010000137.1 GCA_013203185.1 Fidelibacterota bacterium
GAATTTGAAATTTTGGATGGGTCAGGCTATATGCCAGGTCACCATCATTTGTTAGAATAATGGCCCCTGTGGTATCATAATCCAACCTGCCAACAGGATATATTCTCTCCTCTGAGGGAATTAAATCGATGATGGTGGTTCTGCCATAGGGATCATTTGTTGTGGTAATGACCTGCGTGGGCTTATTCAGTAGAAAGTATTGATAGTTTGCTTCAAGGACCATCCGCTTACCCTGAAAGACAACCTCATCAGAAAGAGGGTTCACACGGGTTGCCGGATTACTCTCAATCTCGCCATTAATTGTGACCAACCCTTTTTGAATTAGATCATCACAAACCCTTCGCGAACCAAGACCAGACATGGCCAGAAATCGATTGAAGCGTACTTGTTCTTCAGATTTTTCAGTCATAATACTCTAGATTTTGTATATGATCCAGGGGATCAAGTGGTTGATTAAACCAGCTCTTGGTCGTCCTCTGCAAGAATATCTTCTACTTCTCTAAGTCGAGGCAAGTCTTTTACTGAATTCAGACCAAAGTATTGTAAAAACTCAGTGCTGGTGCGATATAAGAGGGCTCGTCCAGGACCATCCTCTCGGCCACGAATTTCCAAAAGTTTCCTATCCAGGAGTGTGCGCAGGGAGGAGTCGGAGCTGACACCGCGTATAGACTCAATATCATTTCTGGTTACGGGTTGCTTGTAGCTCACAATAGCAAGTGTTTCCAGCGCTGCCTGGGATAATCTGAGTTTTCCTGATTTGGAAAATAGACCCTTGATATAAGGTTCGAACTCTCCATTGGTCACGATCTGATACCCGCCAGCAACTTCCTTGATGAAAAAAGCCCTTCCGGACTGCTCATAATCTGTTGTCAACTCACGAATGACTTCCTGGAGGGGTATTTTGCTGACACTATCACCCAGACAGGTGTGAAAGCGAGTTTCTGTGAGGGGCTCTGGCGTGGCAATCAGCAAGGCTTCAACAATCTGCTTTAATTCATTAATTTCCAAATGTGCTACCTCTTGATATAAGTAGATCATCAAACAATTTTGATTGTTTTACCTTGACCTGACGATTTCTCAACATCTCAAGAATGGCCAGAAAAGTGACCACCACAACCAAACGAGATTCAAATTTCTCAAGCAAACCAGCAAAACTCAATTTGGCATTTGCCTGAAGCAAACCACTCAGAAATCCCACCTGTTCACTTAGCGTGACTTCTTCAACTGCCACGGAATGGGTGGCAGGTTCTTCATAGTTTTTAATGAGATATTGAAAAGTGAGCATAATATCATACAGTTTGACATCTTCTAAAATGGCGGTGTTATCTTCCTGATGGGGACTCCATGTTGCTGGAATATGATAGTAGTGCGGTCGTTCGGATCTTTCCATCTCAGAAAATGTCGTGGTGGCTTCCTTATAGCGCTTGTATTCCAACAACATATTCATGAGCTCCGTGCGGGGGTCTTCAATTTCATCATCCCCATCAGCTTCAATGGGCAATAACATTCTGGCCTTTATTTTCATCAGTGTAGCTGCCATGAGAACAAAGTCCCCAGCAGAGTGAAGTCTCAGCTCTTTAGCCAGGTTAACAAATTCGAGGAAATCTTTGGTGATTTTTGCGATGGGAATATCATAAATATTTAATTCATCTCGCTTAATTAGAAACAATAACAGGTCCAATGGACCTTCAAACATTTCTAAATCAATACGATGGAGTTGATTCTTCATTGCAGCCTACCGGCTGGTACAAATCCTAGTTTTCGGTAAACTTTGCTCATGGTTTTTGATGCCATATATCTGGCTTGCTTTGCACCTTCATCAAGAATCCCAGTGAGATACCCCTTGTCACCCATAATGGTGTTGTATCGTTCCTGAAAGGGCTCCAAAAACGCTACAAGAGAATCCGCCAGTTCACCTTTAAAACCACTATACTGCTGACCCTCAAAGCGGTTCACAACTTCAACTGGTTTCATATCATGCAAAACCGAGTAAATGGTTAGCAAGTTACCGATGCCTGGATTGTTCAGTGATTCTGTCGTAATCTTCCGTGCAGAATCCGTGACAGAGCGTTTGATTTTGCGTCTCAAAACATCTGGCGGATCAAGAAGTGAGATATAATTATTTTCATTACTATCAGATTTGGACATCTTTTTATCCACATCCTGGAGACTCATTATTCTAGCCCCCTCCTTGGGAATAAATGGCTCTGGGATTTTAAAGGTCGGGCTGTATGTATTGTTAAACCTATTCGCGATATCGCGAGTTAATTCAAGATGTTGCTTTTGGTCTGCGCCCACAGGTACAAGGTCTGTTTGATAAAGTAAAATATCTGCAGCCATCAAGGCCGGATAGGCATACAATCCAGCATTGATATTGTCCTGATGACGCTGTGACTTATCCTTAAACTGAGTCATTCTATTCAACTCACCCATATAGGTATAACAGTTTAACACCCAGGCAAGTTCAGCATGTTGAGGCACATGAGACTGGATAAATATGATGTTTTCTTCTGGGTTAATACCTGCCGCCAGATATTGAGCAGCAAAGGATAAACACCTATTTCTTAAATCTGCAGGCTTCTGACGAACAGTGATTGCATGCATATCTACAACCATGAAGATTCCCAGATAGTCCTCCTGCATTTGCACCCAATTTCGCATTGCACCGACATAATTTCCCAGCGCTAAGTGCCCTGAGGGTTGAATGCCTGAAAGCAGGATTGGTTTTTTATCTTTTTGTACGTCGCTCATAGTTTATAGATCTTCTCGTTTATATGACCCGCATGGTCTTGGTGAAAATTTTGATATATTTCTCGAGATAAAGGTCAGTATGGGCAGGATTGAGGCTATTTAACTTCACAAAACCCGAGGCATGAATAAAATCACCTTCGCCAAGAGAAATAGCAACATGGGTGATTTTTTCGGATCTCTCAGAAAAGAATATCAAGTCACCAACCTCCCAACTTAGAAAATCATCATCAACCCGAGTTCCCACAGAGGCTTGCTCATAGGCATCCCTGGGAAGCTGCAAACCGTTTAATGCATAAACAGTTTGGGCGAACCCTGAACAATCAAAGCCTTTCGGAGATCTACCACCCCAAAAATATTGAGTACCTTGAAATCCAAATGCAGTTTGAATTAGTCGCTCCACATCAACAGAATCTAATACTGAACGGGGGCTATTTTTTACCCAGCCCTTCACACCATCAGGTAGCAGTAGTTGGACCCACCCCTCTTTTTTATTTAACAGGGGGAGCCTGGACAAAAGTGTAATGTCGCGTATGCTATTTGATTGGGCATCAGGACTTTGAAACATCCATGAAATGTGCTCGCCATGGTAATAGAAAGTAAAATCCTCCCATGAGTCAGGTTTTTCCACGACGAAAAAGCGTGCGACCCAACCTTCGTACCCATCTTCTTGTCGTACCCGAATCCAATCTCCACCCTCCTCCAGCACTTCTAGCGTTTCCCCAAGATGAGTCTGCGAAGTCGTTTCTGATTTAAAAGCAGCATCTCTATAAATGAAAGCTATGCTCACATTTGTTAACATCTTTAAGGCCAAATCGCCCCTCCTTTGCCAGGAGGAATTTAATCGCTGATAACGGTGAAACAAGGGTTGCTAAAATCTGACATATTCACATATCTGAATGAATAGACCAGGGAGAAAATAGTGTTTGCCCACCTCTAGGCTTTTCACTAAATAGTCGCCATGGTAGATGAAACACTTCAACTCTTTCGGCGATATCCCGCATCTACATTCTGAGAAGTAAAACTGGTTAATATGGACCCTATCTCTTTTTCAACTGCCAAAAATCGTCTCCTTGAACAGATTCAAAATGCTTGTTCGGAACCTATCTCAGGTAGTGCACCTCGAATGATGCGCTGTAAGGTAGAAGTCGAAAATGTTGCTGCTATGCAGTGGCTAGCTTGCCAATCCATACCAATCAAAACTTACTGGGCAAACCGCAATCAAGAATTCAAAATGGCTGGACTTGGAGTGGCTCACGAGATATCTGGCCAGGAAACACCAGATTTGGCTGAACTCTTTAAGAACTTACGCACTTATCTGGATCCAAAATATCCTGAGCTTAGATATTATGGTGGGTTCCAATTCAATCAGGGGAGTAAACCTTCCCAGGAATGGAAAAGTTTTGGAGCTTATCGCTTCATCATTCCCCAATTCGAACTCCATCGATCTGATGCAGGCACCTTCCTGGTCTGCAATTTTCTGCAGAATACTGAGAATTGTGATCCGCCTGACGGTATTGTTAAGCAGCTTGAAGATGTTCAGTTTGAACTCACTCTCAGCGATTGGGAAGAGCGGACTATTTTGCACCGACGGGATATCCCTGATCGAGCCGAGTGGCAATCTTCCCTAGATACAGCTCTGGAAGAAATGCAAGCTGGTAAATACGAGAAAGTTGTTCTGGCAAGAAAAGCAACGCTGACCTTCAATGATCCAGTAGATCCTGTCGCTTACTTGCTTCGTTTGAGAAGAATGACGGAGGAAACCTTTAACTTTTATTTCCAGGCGGATGAGGGTCATGCGTTTTTGGGGGCAACTCCTGAGCGACTGTTTAAACGCCAGGGGCGCACCGTACATACCGAAGCTATCGCTGGCACCCGCCCGAGAGGGCTTACCACTCGTGATGATGAACGCTACGCCAGAGCACTCTTAAATTCAGAGAAAGAGGTCAGAGAGCATAGCATTGTTGTTGATATGATCAAAAATGTCCTTGAAAAATACTGTCATAGTCTGGTGATAGATGAAGAAGTTCAAATTACTCGACTCTCCCATGTCCAACATCTTTGCAAGCATTTTAAAGGTGAACTGGATCCTGAGACAACAGATGCAGATTTGATTAGGGCACTTCATCCAACTCCTGCCATGGGTGGCTATCCCACGAATTTAGCCTTAGAAGCCATTGAGGATCTTGAGCCCTTCAACCGCGGCTGGTATGCTGCTCCCATAGGTTTTGTTGGTCACGACCATACTGAGTTCGTGGTGGCAATTCGTTCTGCACTGATTGAGAGGGAGAGAGTGTCCCTGTATTCAGGTGCTGGCATTGTTTTAGGGTCAGATCCTGCTGAGGAGTGGCAAGAAATCGAAGATAAGATTAGCAAATTCTTAAAAGCACTGGACCTGTAAGCTCACATCTTCCCAAGATATCCTGGCGCACTCAAAACTCTGTTTTGTCACTTTATTCAAGTTCCATCTTCATTAGATTGCTACCCATGATATTAATCCAATCCAGAGCAGCAGAAGGGTATCCACTTCCATGATGACCAGTCTTGATGTCGCTCAGATAATCATTGAAACACTTGCACATCTGGGCGTTCACCAATTTGTGATCTCTCCCGGTTCCAGATCCACACCCCTCACTGTGGCAATTGCCAGACATCCTCAAGCTAAATCTCTGGTCCACTTCGACGAACGGGGAGCTGCATTTTTTGCCCTGGGCTATGCACGAGCTACCAGGATACCTGCAGTTTTGGTTTGCACTTCCGGGACTGCTGTGGCCAACTATTTCCCGGCCCTGATAGAAGCTTCAATGGACAATATTCCCATGATCGTTCTCAGTGCTGATCGTCCTCCTGAACTCATAGATGTTGGTGCCAACCAGGCCATATTCCAGCAGAATATTTATGGAGTTTATCCCAGGCTTTCTCTTACTCTAGCTCCGCCAGAGCCAGAGACAGATGCAATGGATATACTCAACAAGGTAGTTCAATTGTATGGAAGCAGCACAGCTGTGCGACCTGGTCCAGTTCATATGAATTGTCAATTCCGAGAGCCCTTATTGCCAGCAGGTGATGCCAAATCTAAATCATCTATTTATGATGCAAAATGGGTCCAGGGTAATTCAATGGTAACGCCTGGATCCACCACTCCCTGGGCCTTACCTCATAAAAGATTGAAACAATTACAGCAGAAATTTGGGGAATCGAAACGTGGTCTCATCATTGTCGGCAGATCCGTTAGAAGTGCATGCAACAATCCCATTCTTCAACTATCAGAATCCTTGAATGTGCCAGTCCTCCCAGATGTGCAGTCACAACTGAGATTTGTCAGGCATCCCCAGGTTATTAATCATTTTGACCTGGCACTTCTTGCCGATGACATACGAGGACGAAGACCAGATTTCGTTATTCACTTTGGTGGACCATATACATCAAAAAGGCTCCTTAAATATCTTGATGATTCGAAATTATTCTATGTCTCTGTAAAGGGAACCCCTGAACGGGTTGATCCAAATCATCAAGTCAATATGGACATTCAAACTGACATTGAAAAATTTTGTCAAAGCATGGATTCCCCAAGGATTGAGCGGGATGATCCATGGCTAGCATCATGGCAAATGATTGAAGCACAAATCGATACAACTATTTCGCTTCAATTAAAGGACAAGTCACAACTTTCTGAGCCTGGAATAAGTTATCTGCTTTCCAAACTGATTCCCATAAACCACGCCCTCATGCTAGGAAACAGCATGTCCATTCGAGAGATGGAAATGTTTGCGTCAACAGGATATTTCAAGGATGAAATCTTTGCAAATCGCGGAAGCAGTGGGATTGATGGCTTATTGGCAACTGCAACGGGGATTGGAGCTGGCGCTCAAAAACCCATCACTATTCTCCTGGGGGATCTGGCATTTTTGCATGATTTGAATTCTCTCCAGCTGATTAAAACTTCTGAAACACCCATTGTCATGGTGGTTATCAATAACAATGGAGGAGGCATATTCAACTTTCTACCAGTAAGGGATGAAACTGACGTTTTTGAACCCTTCTTCGGGACACCCCATGGGCTAACTCTTGAAAATGCTGCGTCCATGTTTGGCTTAGCCTATTCGAATCCAACTGATATGGGCGAATTTCAGTCCACGTATTCAATGGCCGCCAAAGCAGGAAGCTCCATTCTCATTGAGCTGTTTACAGATAGATTTGAAAACCATCATTTCCATCAACAAATTTTTCAAGGCCTCCGTGAATCCTCCTGACGCACTATACAAATGGGATTACAGGATTGAAGGAAACAGAGGGGGGTATCCCCTTCTCTGGCTCCACGGCTTTATGGGATCTCAAAATGATTGGCTTGGGATTGTTCACTCCCAGTTCTCAGACTACTGTAATATTCTGGTAAATCTGCCAGGACATGGTAGTTCCCATTTACCTGCCCATGCACCATTTACAACTTTACTCACCACCCTGATCCAAGAGCTCTCCCTAGATGGAATTGAAAAATTTGCTGTTATCGGCTATTCCATGGGGGGGCGTATTGCATTTCATCTAGAAAATCTTGCTCCGGAGAGGATTTCTGCACTCATTTTTCTTTCCAGTGCTCCTGGACTAAAGACAAGGGCTGAACAAGATCAAAGACGCATCGATGATGAACTCCTCATGGACAGTTTGGAAAATGTGGGTATTTCAACATTCTTGAAGAAATGGTATTCATCTTCATTATTTGGGGATATTAAGAACAATTCAACGCTTTTTGGTGAGTTGTGTCATGCGCGATCTCGTAATGAGGTGGGGAAATTGCGCCACGCTCTTGCCTTGATGGGGAATGGAGCATTGCGACCACTTTGGGAGCAATTGGCAAATATCACTACTCCAACATTGCTCGTGACTGGTGAGTTAGACCAAAAATATTTTCGCCTTAATCAGGAAATAAATCAGAGTATTGCTGGGAGTATCCATCATCAGATCGCAGATGCAGGACATGCCTTCCATCTTGAAAAACCATTGGAAACAGCTCGATTAATTAGACATTTCCTGAGTGAAATAATTGAAGGAGAATAAAGTGACATCCATAAAATGGGAACCTGCTGGTGAATACACCGATATTCGTTACCATAAATACAATGGCATAGCCAAAGTAACTATCAATCGACCTGAGAAACGCAACGCGTTCAGGCCACTGACGGTCATGGAAATGATCAAGGCATTTGAGGATGCCCGAGAGGACCCTAAGATTGGTGTGGTCATTCTGACTGGCGAAGGGGAAAAGGCTTTCTGCTCTGGTGGTGATCAGTCAATACGTGGAGATTCGGGCTATGAAGATGGTGAAGGCGTGCACAGACTCAATGTGCTGGATCTCCAACGTCAGATTAGAACCCTTCCCAAACCTGTAATTGCCATGGTAGCTGGATATTCCATCGGCGGCGGACATGTGCTTCATATGGTCTGCGATCTAACGGTTGCTGCTGATAACGCGATTTTCGGCCAAACCGGTCCAAAAGTTGGGTCCTTTGATGGAGGCTATGGTTCCAGTTATATGGCTCGTATTGTGGGCCAGAAAAAAGCCAGAGAAATCTGGTATCTTTGTAAGCAGTATTCAGCACAAGAGGCTTTGGATATGGGTCTGGTCAACACAGTTGTCCCTTATGCAGACCTTGAGAAAGAAACGGTTGCTTGGGCGGAGAGAATCCTAGAGCATTCTCCCCTGTCTATTCGTCTACTAAAATCCGCTTTCAATGCTGATGTTGATGGACAAACTGGGTTGCAAGAATTGGCTGGAAACGCGACCCTCTTATACTACATGTCCGAAGAGGCTCAAGAAGGTCGAAACGCCTACAATGAAAAGCGAAAACCGAATTTTAAGAAATACCCCTGGCGCCCTTGACCTCTCCAACTAGACCTGGTATAAATCTATGGGCTCAAGCTGCACGCCCATGGACCCTTGGCGTTGCCATATCCCCTATATTGATTGGTACCATTATCGCCCATACAGAGGGTGGAATTCAGTGGCTGGCTGCTTTGGCCGCCTTGTTGGGCGGTGTATTCATTCAGATTGGCACCAATCTGGCAAATGACTATTTTGATTTCAAAAAAGGGGCTGATACAGAATTAAGAGTAGGTCCCCAGCGGGTAACACAATCGGGTCTCATTGCCCCTAAGACAATCAAGAATGGGTTTATAGCCAGCTTTGGGCTCGCCTTTTTGTTGGGTATTTATTTAGTTTACGTAGGTGGGTGGCCCATTGTGATTATTGGTCTGCTTTCCCTTTTGTTAGGTGTCATCTATACAGGTGGTCCTTTTCCCCTGGCCTATCATGGCTTGGCGGAGTTACCAGCTTTCCTCTTTTTTGGACCCATCGCCTGTGCAACAACCACCTATGTCCAAACTGGATCCTGGAGCACGCCATCATTAATAGCAGGAGCTTCGGCCGGCTTTTTTTCAGTAGCTTTGTTAACCATCAATAATCTTCGGGACTATGAAGAGGATAGAAAAGTTGGAAAACAGACTCTCATTGCAATTTTTGGCCGTCGCTTTGGAGTTGCCGAATATGGACTGTCCATATTAACTGCAACACTCCTACCCCTGGTATTGATCTTCACCAATCCCGATCATTCCATGATAGGGATTACAGGCATTACAAGCCTGATGGCACTCCATGCCCTTAGGGTTACAGTTAACTATAAGGAGTCCTCGGAATTGTATAACGTCTTAAAAATGACCAGCAAATTACAAATCATTTTTACAATCATCTTCATGATCTCCTGGGTCATTTGAAGGCTTACATCAGACCATGGAATTTTATACTCCAAATTTTGCCGGCATCACAATCTTGCCTCCCTTCCAGGATACCCCCCTTGAGTTAAAATCTGCGAGTCTCTACAAATACACCCTGCCCTTCAAGCAGCCCCTGGTTCTAAAGCATACAACTCTCCACAACCGGGAAGGCCTAGTCCTTGTATTGACAGATGCGAATGGACATGTTGGAATTAGTGAAATTAGTCCCCTCCCTGCATTTAGCCGGGAAACCATTGAAACAGCCTTGCTCAACACGACCATGCTTTTGGAGAAAATGATTGGCTCTGGTAAATTTACGGCACACTGCTCTTCTCCAAGACGCGGCGGATGGGCAGAAAGCGGAGCTCCTTCAATTGCCCATTATGGCGTGGAGACTGCAATTTTGTCACTCCTGGCGAATATTCATGATGAATCACCAGGCGCTTTACTATTTGGAAGTGCCAGTCATCAGGTCCCCATAAACGGGTTGATTCGGGGATCCCTTTCAGATTGGGTTCCAGAATCTGAGAGAATGGTTACGGGCGGGTATCAAACCCTTAAAATAAAAGTTGGCCGCATTAACAGTATTCTTGAAGCCAGAGGTATTCAGGATATCAGGAAGTCTGTAGGGCCTGATATCAAGTTACGCCTGGATGCCAATCGGAGTTGGGATCTGGCAACCGCCATTGAATTCGGCAAAGCGGTGGAGTCTGCTGACATAGAATATATTGAAGAGCCCTTGATTGAAGCGGCGGAACTTCCAAGATTTTTTGATGCATGTGGTGTCCTATTTGCCTTTGATGAAACGTTGCATCAAATAATGGATCCAACCATCTCATTTGAATCCTATACAGGATTGCGAGCTTTAGTGCTAAAGCCCACACTGATTGCCTGTACAGCAAGATTCATTGCGCTGGTCAATCAGGCAAGGGAGAATAATGTCCAACCCATCTTATCCTCAAGTTATGAGAGCGATGTAGGTTTGATCCATCTGGCTCAACTGGCAGGTTCAATCGGTGGCCAGAAGATTGCAGTTGGCCTGGATACCAGATCTGCTCTGACTTCTGGAACCACACGCTCCCCTGCAGCGGTTCAAAACGGATATATGTCCACAAAAGCGCTAACTACAAAGGATTTGGACCTCAGCCATTGTGAGCTACTCTACCAAACCTGAATCAACACAAGAGCACCCCCTTAGTATTGCTGCTAGAGAGTATTCCTCCCAGCCTGCTTTACACGAAGGAAACACTGCATACACATATGCTACGCTCCACTTGCTTTCACAACGCTTCGCCATAGCATTGTTGAATCGTGGTGTTCAGAGTGGACAAATTGTTGCACTGGGGAATCTATCAACCCGAGAGATGATCATCACGATCTGGGCGTGTTTGTTGGGTGGTTTTATTGTCTTCCCCCTGAATGTTCGTTTCCCCTTAACTTCCTTAACTCAGATTCTTTCTGAGATTAATCCTGCGTTGATTATCTCAACCTCCTCCTTTGCAGCGCATAAGACAGTTCCATTTAGTGATATCAATAGGGTTGAAACCGAACTGCCCGCGACCAAACTACGTGCCTACGATGGATTCGCTGGAGCAAGTATCCTCATGACATCTGGTTCCTCAGGAGATGCCAAATTTGTGGTACATAGCCACTCCAATCATATTGAAAGCGCTATTGGTTCCAACCAAAACATCGTACTCACGTCAGCAGACAGCTGGGTGCTAAGTCTACCTCTTTATCATGTTGGGGGACTTTCCATTTTGTTTCGATGTGCATTGGTGGGAGCAGCAATAGTTATTCCTGATTCACAACAATCGCTGCTTAGAGATGTTGAGGTACAGAAAGCCACCCATGTTTCCCTGGTAGCAACACAATTGCAAAGATTTATGCAGGACAAGACAGGTCCAGGAATCCTGCATCGGATGAAGGCCATACTGGTGGGTGGAAGTGCCATTACCCCTATACTCATTCAGCAGGCTTTGGATCATAAACTTCCCATTCATGTAAGCTATGGCTCAACCGAGATGGCATCTCAGATCACCACAACCCGTGGTGATAATCGTGCCTCAGCACTCCGTAATTCAGGACAGGTCTTGTTGGGTCGTGACGTAATTATTTCTCATGAAGGGGAAATTTTGGCTAAGGGTGTTACGCTGGCAATGGGGTATTGGGAATCATCCGGCCTTGTGGATCTACGTGATAAAAATGGCTGGTTTCACACGGGTGATGTTGGATATACCAACGTCCATGGAGAGTTGACTGTCACTGGAAGAGTGGATAATCAGTTCATTTCAGGCGGCGAGAATGTGCAGCCCGAACATATCGAGCATATACTCTGCAAAATTCCCGGAATTATAAATGCAATTATCATCCCACAGCCAGATGAGGAATTCGGTGCCAGACCAGTTGCATTTCTTGAAATTCAGGAAGATGCTCCTGATAGTAAAGAAATTACTAAACAGCTGAGGAACCATGTGCCAGGCTACATGCTACCTGTGGCGTATTATGAGTTCCCGGCAACAGTAATGGAGATTGGATTTAAAATTTCTCGGGAGGACTTGACTAAACTTATCCGGTCTGAAAACAAACATTTGCACGCCCTCTAATAATGATTATTTAATCCCTATGAAAAATACCCCCACAAAACCAAAGACCTCTCGACTCGACTCCTTTATAGATAATCCCCGAAAAGCGATTTGGACGCTTGGCTTACCAGTAATGACTGGGATGGCGGTTCAAACGCTCTATAGTGTCGTAGATATGCTCTTTGTAGCACGGATTTCTGTTAATGCCATAGCGGCCCTGGGGTTCAATTTACCCCTCTTCTGGATGGCCATGGGAATCAGCTTTGGTCTGGGTACAGGAGTAACTGCTGTTATTGCTCGATTTATCGGTGCAAAAGACCATAAGGCAGCGACAAATGTTGCCGAGCATGGCCTCCTACTTGGATTGATAATTGGTGGACTGTTCAGCGCATCTGGTCTCCTGTTTGGGGAAGAAATCCTTATTCTTCTTGGGACACCGGACGAATTGATGCCGGACACCCTGGCCTATTTTCAAGTGATTGCCGGTGGATTTATCTTCATGATAACAAGTATTTTTCTGCGTTCCATTTTTAGTGGTGAGGGTGATACAAAAACGCCTGTTAAAATCCAGGTCACCAGTACCGTGATAAATATTATCCTGGACCCCATTCTTATTTTTGGTTTTGATATGGGTGTACGTGGTGCTGCCCTGGCCACTGTTATTAGTATGCTTGTTGCTGTAATCATGTATAGCAGGGTGATTCTATTTAAGAAAGCGACTCTACTCCAACTGGATTTTAAAATATTTCAGTTTAAATTTAAATTCGTTAAGGATATTTTTCGAATTGGGATCCCTTCCTCCCTATCAATGATAATCATGTCATTAGGGGCGGCACTTTCCAATTGGATTCTCGTCCACTATTCTCCAGAAGTTGTAGCAGGCTTTCAAATAGCGGGTCGTCTTGATCAGATATTCTTTTTGCCCATTATGGCTATCGCCGGATCGTTAGTGACTCTTGTGGGCATGTTCTACGGTGCGCAGCGTTTTGACTTAATTAATAGGGTCATTAAAGATGGCCTAGCTTATGGTGTCTATATTGGCTTGGGGAGTGGGTTACTCTTTTATATCATTGCTCCTTATGTTTTCAGAATATTTACCGATGATCCAACAGTTCTTGCTGTAGCCGTAAGCATTATCCGTACCTTTTCCCCTGTATATTGGCTCATCGCAATTGGGATGATCTCCGGTAGGGCCTTACAAGGGCTCGGAACGGGTGTCCCATCCCTGGTCATTACAGCCATTCGAGTTGCTGTAGTGAGTGGACCTCTTGCTTACTATTTCGCTGTAGTTCTTGATAAACCTTATGTCTGGGTGTGGTATGCTTCTGTGATTGCAGTTTTTATTGCAGCGGGAACATCATTGACCTGGTTGGTTGTCCGATCGAGAAGGGTACAGCGAGAAGTTAAGGCGCAGGCAGCTTCCTAATCCGTATCACCTGAATCAAGTTCAAGCTGTTTTGGTCCTGGATTGAGGGCTTCTTTCTTCTGCAGTTCAATAATCTTATTAACGGGTCTATCGAGAGCCCTTTTCCGTGTGGAAATAAGATCCTGAAACTGACGCACTGCAACGTCAAGATTCTTCCCAGTTTTGTCCATGACTTCAGTAAATTTGTCCCACTGCTGCTGGAATTTAACTACCTCATTCATGATTTCTGAAGCCCGTTGCTCCATCATAAAGTTCGATGTGGCTTGATTCAGAAGGGACAAGACGGCATAGAGTGTGATGGGCGAGCAGAGCATGATCTTTTTACTCAGTGCCTCTCCAATAAAGTCAGGATCTTCCTGGTTTATAAATCCATAGATTGACTCATTGGGAATAAACATCATGGCATAGTCAACTGTGCCTTTAGCCGTATCGATATAGCCTCGTTTGCTGATCTCATTCAAGTGTTTACGAACATCCTGGAGAAAGGCTTTTTTCTCAATATCCTGCACCTGAGCATCATTGCTACTGAGGAAGTTTTCGTAATGAGCCAGGGGAAATTTCACATCCATATTGATTTCACGACTCTTTGGCAATTTGAAGGTATAATCTGGTCTCTGACCACCATCCATGGTTGACTGCTTGGTGTAATTTATATTCTCTTGTAAACCCACATATTGAAGAATGTCTTCAACCAGTCGCTCACCCCATTGTCCGCGCTTCTGTGAACTTGCCAACAATGTTTGCAGCGTTTCTGTGGTGGTACGGAGCTTTTGAGTTTCATCCTTTGAGGTTTCAAGTTCCGTCTTCAATTCTGTGGAGCGCTGGACAATATCCTTGAGACGCACATCCATATTTTCCAGGGACTTTTGAATCAATTTTTCTTTTTCACCAAGGTGGGTTTGATTCTGTTTGCTCTGATCCTTAAACTTTTCATCTGCCAGACGCAAAAATTCTTTCTGACTGTCTCGAAGGACATCCTGGGATAAACTTTTAAAGCTATCCTGGAGTTGCTCCTTCATCTCCAAAAGGCGTTTCTTTTCCTCGACCAGACGATCTTTGGAATCCTCCAAACGGGTATTAATGGTGGCATTATTCTCCCTCAAGTCAAGGGCTTCCGTCCGCAATTTTTCGAGCTCATTCTCACTTCGTGTTAATTGCTCCTGAAGGTTGCTTCGTTCCACCTCTAAACGGGTAATGGCTTCCCGTTCCTTTAAATCTCCAGATCCCAGCGTCATTCTTGTAATAATAAAAGTGACAGCTGCAGTCAGGGCGGCAATCAGAAGGGTATAGACTATTTCCATATTTACCTATTCCGGGAATCGCTCTCAGGGAAAGCGAGTTGTTTAAAGTTGATCGGCCAGGTCCTGCTCAGCAACAAATTTGACCTGAATTTTGTCAAGTTTGTCGATTTCATCATAGCCAACTACGATAGAATAATCGTAGACCTGCTGAACTTCCTGTGCAAAAATGCGTAGGGCATCCACACCAGGGATGGCCAGGAGCAATTGCTTGAATTTTCCCTGGTTATAATAATAATCGCCTGGCGACTTGATAGGACGAGGGAATGAGTGATAGAAGACTCGCCGGAAAGGAAGATTTTCAGGGCCCATGGTGATTATTGGTACAATTCTCCAATCACCTCCAGCAACTTCACGAGTAAAATCAGCATCTATATATCCTAAATCCATGAAGGCGTGACCCTCAAAAGATTCGGTCTTACCAACCAGACCAGAGCGTGTTTTGCTAAAATGTTCAATTTCGTCAAGGATGCGCGGATTGATACGGTAGCTTACCTTAAAATTTACCAGGACACTATCTGGTTCAGCCTGGAGGCGCAGCGTATGGATGTCGTGGATATTTGCCAAATAGGGATCATAAGCAATGTCATGCCACAGTGCTTCCAATTGGGCACCAAGTTTCATTCTGGATTGCTGTTCATACTTGCGCTGTAAATCTTCAGTTTCATTCTGTTTTTTTGTGTCGAAAAGAGTGTTTAACTGATCTCTAAGGGCCACCCCAGGTAGAGGCATTGCATCCCTCCCTGGTATATTGATGTCCTTGGCTGGAGTCATGGCTGGATCATCTTTAAGCCGGAGACTTGCCAAGATCCACAGGGATAGCTCACTTTTCCAGGTAAGTAGTTTTGTATATGGGACTTTGTCCTCAAAACGAGCCAAAACTTTTGTATTGCGCAGGGATAGTAAATCCATCTGAACAGTGAGTTCACCCTCCATATAACTGTAGCGACCTAAAATAAGGTAAGACTCATACCCAGGATCCACCTGTCTTTGAAAGACTGATTTCCATATGAGGTCTTGAAGTTTGTGGGGTCGATCTACCAGATCATTTTGAAAATCAGGGATGGAATACGCATATAAATAGTCAGTCTCCGCCAGCCCAGACTTCAAAAAACCTGGGAAGCCCTGTTCTAGCCAGCTTTGCTCACTTCTGGGGCTATGATTTTCAAATGGTTCTATGAACACAAGAATATTGTTGTTTGAGACAGGTAAATTTTCCTGACCAATAATATTACCAACAAGTATCCCTGTAATGATAAACAGAACTAACTTTTTATACATAAGCTCCCCAGATTATTCAGATTACTTGCCAAGAAAATAAATCTTTGCTTGTCAGGTTTGCAAGCACCTTTACTGAAACAGATTTTCAAAACCCTATTTGGAATTTCGGGCTATTCTGGCCCAGCTATCCCGAAGAGACACTATTCTGTTAAAGACAGGATGATCATCGCTGCTATCCTTATCCACACTAAAATAACCGACGCGCTCAAACTGGAACCGCTGGCCTGACTTGACACCCTTCAATGCAGGTTCGACTTTTGCATGCTGAATAATTTCAAGTGAATCAGGATTAATATTTGACCTGAAATCCTGACCTTCATCAACCTTATCAGGGTGTTCAACACTGAACAATCGGTCGTATAGACGTACTTCAGCATCCAGACACTTCTCAGCGGAAACCCAATGGATTACACCCTTTACGCGTCGATCGGTGGGCTGCTTACCGAGAGTATCAGGATCCAGAGTACATCGAAGTTCAACAATTTCACCTGCATCATTCTTGATTACATCTTCGCATTTAATGATATATCCATAACGCAATCGAACTTCTTTCCCAGGGGACAGTCGGAAATATTTCTTCACCGGTTCTTCCATAAAGTCATTGTGATCAATATAGAGTTCTTTGGTGAAGGGAACACTGCGGGTACCAGCACTCTCATCTTCAGGATTATTCACAGCCTCAAGTTCTTCAACCTGGCCTTCAGGAAAGTTTTCAATAATTACCTTAAGGGGGTTCAATACTGCCATAACACGTGGCGAGATAGCATTGAGATGTTCCCTCACATGATTTTCAAGAATAGTTACATCGACTACGCTGTTGTGTTTAGCCACACCGATATATTCACAAAAATTGCGAATGGATTCAGGTGTATACCCTCGACGTCTCAATCCAGAAAGAGTGGGCATCCTGGGATCGTCCCAACCGCTGACAAAGCCTTCATTGACCAGTGTCAAAAACTTGCGCTTGCTCATCACGGTGTAAGTGAGGTTTAGACGGGCAAATTCAATTTGCTGAGGATGGTGAATCTCAAGCTTATCACAGAACCAGTCATAGAGTGGTCGGTGATTCTCGAACTCCAACGTACATATGGATTGTGTAATCCCTTCAATGGAATCTGACTGTCCATGGGTAAAATCATACATGGGGTATATGCACCAATCATCACCAGTACGATGATGATGGCCGTGAAGAATTCGATAAATAACTGGATCTCGCATGTGAAAATTGGGATGGGCCATGTCAATTTTGGCCTTCAGAGTCCGGGTGCCATCGGGAAATTCACCCTTCTTCATTCTATCAAACAGCTCCAAATTTTCCTCAATAGATCGATTTCGGTAGGGACTGTGCTTCCCGGCTTCGGTAGGCGTACCTCGATATTCCCTGCCCTCTTCCAGAGTAAGATCACAGACGTATGCCAGCCCGTTCTTTATGAGTTTGATTGCCCATTCATGGAGTTGATCAAAATAATCGGAGGCATAATATTCTCTATCTTCCCATTCAACACCTAGCCATTTGATGTCATCTTTAATGGCATGTACGTACTCTTCTTCTTCCTTGGTGGGATTGGTATCGTCAAAGCGCAGGTTAAAGAGACCATTGTACTTTTTGGAAAGCCCATAATTCAACAGAATAGATTTTGCGTGACCAATATGAAGATAACCGTTCGGTTCTGGGGGAAAGCGCGTATGAACTTTCTGCCCAAAACGACCAGATTTTAAATGATCATTAATGATTTCTTCAACAAAATTCAGTGATTTTTCTGGAGCTGTGGCAGCGCTCTCGTTGGCGTCTGCATTCAGGTTCTCACCCATACTATCCTCATATCTATAGCCTGCATTCTCAGGGCTTGGTCAAAAAAACTAATCAGCAAATAACATACATATTCATTCACGGCTTAGCCACGATGAATTTTACCCAATCATGAACTAGATTTATTGTTGTTGGTCAACCAGTTTGAGTGCTCGATCAATACGATTAATACAGGCATCCTTACCAATAATAGCCATAATTTCGAAGAGACCAAAACCGACTGCTTTACCAGTAATTGCCACACGGATAGCATGAACGATCATCCCCATCCCAACACCCTCTTCCTCGACGAATGTGTGGAGGATTTGATCAAGGTGTTCAGCAGAGAAATCTTCAACTCCCGGTAATATATTTCTCAGCTTGACCAGTAACTCTCGCTGAGCTTCAGCATTGACAAGCCGTTTCCTGAATGCCTTTTCTTCATATTCAAGACTATGGTCAGCCTGAAAAAATTCAGAATAATCCAGGATGTCTCCTGCAAGTGATATCCGCTCGTTGGCAGCCTCAAGAATGGATTTGACCCTGGACCTTGTTTCTTCAGAGGCAGGTGTTTGTGCAAAGCCGGCCTTTTCTAAATAAGGTAGGACCATCTCTACCTTCTCATCCATATCAAGCCGCCACATGTAGCGACTCTGAAAGGACATAAGCTTTTGGGGATCAAAACTGGCAGGTGCTTTGGTAATACGATCCAGACTAAAATCCTGAATCATTGCTTCTCTGGTAAAATCTTCGGTCTTATCGTCTAGAGACCAACCAAGGAGAAGCAAATAGTTGATAATGGCGTCTGGCAGAAATCCAATTTCCCGATAAAAATCGACAATTACCGGGTTGAAGGTTTCTGGAGATGCAGAAAATCCAATCTGTTCAGCTATTTTTTCACCATGATCATAGAGGACTTTAAAATCTCTATTTTTCAGGTATTTATCTAATTTTCGCTTGCTCAGTTTGTTAGAACTACCTGGCTCAGCCACAAAGGGAAGATGGGCATAGATGGGCAGCTCAAGTCCCAGACTTTGGGCAATGAATATTTGACGTGGTGTATTGGGTAAGTGCTCAATGGCTCGAATCACATGACTGATTTCAAAAGCGCCATCGTCTACCACACTGGTCAGATGGTATAGACAGGAGCCATCTTTTCGCTGAATAACATGATCCTGTTCCCCACGCCACTCGAAAGACATATCTCCACGCACCAAATCATGAAATTCACATTTGCCTTCTCTATGCATCTTGAGACGAACGATGGATTCTCGACCTTCTGCTTCGAACCGTTTGACGTCTTCATCTGTTTCAGCCATCCAGGTGCGGCTGTATATGAACTGTCGCTTTTCCTTCTCAGCTGCTTGACGTTCTGCTGCAAATTCCTCGGGTTTTGAGAAATCTCTGTATGCATGGCCTGCTTCCAGCAACTTTTTAACGGCCTCTGCATATATATCCGAGCGTTGGGATTGGAAGTATGGTGCATGGGGTCCACCCATTCCAGGACCTTCATCCCAATCGATCCCTAGCCACTTGAATCCATCCATGATAGGCTGGAGTGCCTCATGGACATTTCGAGCTTGATCCGTGTCATCGACGCGTAAAATAAATTCCCCACCATGATGGCGAGCAAACAACCAATTGAATAGGGCAGTTCTGACGCCGCCTATATGGAGATAGCCTGTGGGACTGGGAGCAAAACGAACACGAACTAGAGGTGGAGCCATATATAAATTTTTCTTTCTACTGTTTTATTAAGTGAACCGGATGGTTCCCATATGATGACCTGCTAAATCCAGACTTACTTCATCTCCAGATTTCAGGACACCGACACCTTCAGGTGTTCCGGTAAAGATAATATCGCCGGGTTGCAAGTCAGTAAATTCCTCCAGGTAGGCAGGAATCTTTTCGAAGGGAAGAATCATCTGACTGCTATCCCCACGTTGTCTGATTTCCCCATTCAGGAGCATGGTAAACTGGATTTGGTTCAGGGATGGTATTTCGTTTGTGGATATAAATCGACTGACGATGGCAGCTCCATCAAATGATTTAGCCAATGTCCAGGGTTTGCCAGCAGACTTTAGCTCATTTTGAAGATCACGAAGCGTAAGATCAAGACCCAGTCCAATGGCTGCGATAAATGAGCCATTGTCATTCCGATCCATGAGTGCAACAATTTCCGTTTCATAGTGCACTTCACCATGTCCACGAAACAGCGGTTGTGTTCTTTGCATGGCCACCAGGGCATTTAGTCCTTTTTGAAAGACCAATGGCTTCGCCTCCACAGCATTACCCAATTCCTCTGCATGCTTGGCATAATTTCTCCCCAGGCACCATATGGTACGTGGCTGAATCCCTTTTTCTTTCTCTGTAAAATCAAAGGCCATCAGCTGAGTCCTTCTTTTATTCTTGTGGCCATGGTGAGTGAAATCCCTGGAACATGGGCAATTTCCTCAATACTGGCATTTTTTAAATTTTTTAAAGAGCGGAAATAGTTTATCAACGCAACACGACGTGATTGGCCGACACCTTTAATATCGTCAAGGGCAGAATGTACCATGGCCTTGCCTCTCCGTTTTCTCTGAAAAGTAATGGCAAAACGGTGGGCTTCATCCCTGATGCGTCGAAGTAGGATGATTGAGCCACTGGTTTTCGGTATTCCCAAAGAATTTGACTCACCTGGGAGAAAAACTTCCTCCAAACGCTTGGCAAGTCCAAGGATGGGTATATGAGACATACCTATCCTCTCCAGTGCTCCAATAGCGGCACTGAGTTGCCCCTTGCCACCATCAATGAGAATAAGATCAGGCTCTGACAGGCCCTCAGCTTTTACTCTTGTATAGCGCCGATGAATGACTTCCTTCATACTGGCAAAATCATCGATACCATCCACCGTTTTGATCTGAAATTTGCGATATTCTCTTTTGGCCGGTTTCCCATCAATAAAACACACTAAGGAAGCCACCGTTTCAGTGCCTCCCAGATGTGAAATATCGAAGCCTTCAATCCGCCGGGGCGGGGCGGTTAGATTGAGGTCCTCCTGAAGCGATCGAACCATTTTAGGGACAATTTCCACCCGTTGTGCCTGTTCCAGCGCCCAGTCCTTCAGCACCAGTTCAGCATTCCTTTCAGCAAGATCCAACAATGTCTTCTTTTCGCCAATACGAGGTGTGCTGAATGTGATTTTTACTCCGGAAACATCCTTTAGCCAGGCATTAATCATATCTATATCTGCGATTTCATCAGGAACCAATATTTCCCGGGGGATAAAGGAGGCATCTTCATACACCCTGGTGATCATACGACTCAAAATAGAGGGCAATTCTTCATCCTCTGTACCTCGAAAGCGAAATTGTTCTTTCCCAATGAGTTTACCTGCCCGAATTCGAATCAATATACCACAGGTAAGATTGTCTTGGCGGGCAACTCCTAGAACATCCCTGTCCTCAAAATCACTGGTTCTCAAACGTTGACGACTCACGTATGAGCGAACTGCTTCCAATTGATCTCTATGACGGGCAGCCTGCTCATATTCCAAATTTTCTGCCGCAGATTGCATCCGGGCTTCCAGGTAATCATCGACGGGGTCTGTTCTCCCCTTCAGGAAATCCTCCACCCTATGAATCATTTCTGAATATTCTGTCTTGGAAACCAAACCCTGACAGGGGCCATCACACTTGCCAATATGATAATCTAAACAAAGCTGAACCTTTTTGGCCGTAACAGATTCATCATCCATACGATAGTTACAGCTGCGGATAGTAAATATGCGCTTAATGACTGCCAGGGCAGCTCTTAAGCCCTTGACATTTGTATATGGACCATAATAGATGGAGCCATCTTTAACGATGTTTCGAGCTACAAATACTTGAGGGTAATCCTCGTTGGTGATTCGAATATATGGGAAGGTTTTATCATCCCGTAAATCGATATTGAAACGAGGACGATGTTGTTTGATGAGATTTGCTTCTGTGAGTAAAGCTTCAACCTCTGTGCGAGTTACCAGAGTATCAAGATCCCAGATACGAGCAATAAGCCGTGCGGTTTTGGGACTATCTGGGGTCCCGGTGAAATAGGACTTAACGCGGTTCTTTAATACTTTGGCTTTTCCAATATAAATGATCTTGCCATTTTTATCATAGTAGAAGTAAACCCCAGGCTGGGTTGGCAAATCTTTAAGTTTGGCCTTGTAGGGGGCTTCAGTTGTACTCATGGTGAAAATCTAAAATGAAGCTAGAAGAAAGCGAGGTGTATTAGTGCTAGCTCTTTTCACAAAGTTCGATAAGGACACCACCAGCTGATTTGGGATGTATGAAGATGATGCGCATATCATGGGCACCTACAGTGGGTGCATCGCTAAGGAGCACTATACCGGCGTCCTTAAGCTTCTGTACATAATCATCCAGGCCTTCTACCTCCAATGCGATATGGTGCAGACCCGGTCCCCGTTTTTCTAAAAATTTGCCCACTGGCGTTTCTGCTGATAATGGCTCTAATAATTCCAGACTAGATTCACCTGCTTGATAAAAATGGGTGGTGACGCCCTCCTGCCGGACTGCTTCAGAACCTTCAGCTTTCAGTCCCAAAATATCCTCATACAACACCCTGGTTTGTTCTGGGTTATCTCCAGCAATGGCAATATGACTTATCTTTGTCACCTTCATTCCATTACTCCATCTCTGAGAGAATATTGGCAATCTGATCCTGAATACCCCGCACCTTATATGTGGGGATTGTAAAATGATTTGCCATGATGGAAAACATGATGGGTTCACCTGATTGGGTCCAGGTATATCCCGACAGCGAACTTACATAACCAATGGTACCTGTCTTTGCCCTCACATTTTGTTCAGCATCAGTACCAATCATCCGCCTCCGTACCGTACCAGTTAGACCGGAAAGTGGAAGTGACTCAATATAATATGTTCTGTATGGGTGAGCCCACATGAGCTCCAATAATGAAACCGTTGTATTGGGGGACACAAGATTGTGCCTGGATAAACCCGATCCATCCCGTAATTTCAAATTTTCTGTATTCATACCCAGTGAATCATAAAACATCATTTGAATTTTTCTACCTTCTCTGGATGACCCCTCTTCACCAAATTCAACACCCAATGTTTTCTGGAGCATTTCTGCAATAAAATTTTGGCTGGGTCTATTCACCTTGGCAATAATGTCTGACATGGGATGAGAGTAGTAAGTGAATATTTTATTTGTTTCCGCGTAATTCAGGGAATCAGGCAAATCGTCTACATCCATGGGAGATCCAAGAACTGAAATGCCCGCTTCTTCAAGTCTCTCTTTGAGTACATGGGCGGTGAATAGTGTGGGATTATGAATCGTAATTGTTGATTCGCTCTCCCCTCTTTCACGACGATAATCACCTTCGAACCATGCATTATTAGTCCCACGCTCACGATCGTAGGTCCATTTTGTGGATGTGTCGCTACTGACCGTTACCAGATTATTGCGTAAATTCATATATGTGGTTTGAGGGTGAGGCTCGATAATGACTGGATTGCCCAGTGTCACAGAATCAGGTGTGAGTATATAATCGATATAGTTTTCGCTATATGAGAGGCCAGAGATTTGTGCTCCATAGTAGTAGGTTTCATCATCCCACGACCACCCATATCCCAGGGACTGGTCATCAAAAATATTATCGTCTCCTATAATATCCCCATTTATTTGGCTAACTCCCTGAAGCTTGAGAGAATCAATAAAATTCACCATCACAGAATCATAATTCTTGTCATAAAAACGCCATGACCAGGATGGGTCACCACTTCCCTTGATAATCAGATCTCCATCAATAACACCATTTTTGTCAATATTACCATTTGTCACAAAATCGGTGGCATATCTGTATTGCGGTCCCAGGAGACAGAGTGCAGCAGCCGTAGTATACATTTTCTCATTGGACGCTGGCATAAACATTTTGGCAGCATTTCGTTCATAAAATACTTCACCCGTTGTGGCATATTGAACCTTTACTCCCCACCACCCCATATCGGTAGGTGCATGGTTCAGTAGAGTATCAATCTCGTAAGCAGCCTGCTGTTGGGCACTGCGCAAAAATTGATGCTTTGGGAGGGCAGTGGCGTTTGGAGACCGAGTTGTGCAGGTTACCAGTAAGGTCATAACAAGAATAATTATAATTGGTCGTATCATGTTTTTCACATTGAGCTCCTGAAGAATTCGGTTTCAATCACAAGTCTAAAATTATTGTCTCACTATCGTTTTACTACCCCTAAGCCAGGCTTATCAAGCAGGATGATTTCCCCAGCCTGATTTCCTACACCACTAAATGGATCGGCAGCTAATAGGACATTGCCATCTAGATCCAGCCACCGGGCGAATGATCCAAGTTGAGACATGGCGGATATTCCAATTGAAGTTTCCACCATACAACCCAACATAATGTCAAAATTATGCTTTTGGGCCAGCTCTATCATTCTCAGCCCATTGGTTAAGCCACCGCATTTCATTAACTTGATGTTAATAGCATCATATGCACCAACAAGACCAGGGATGTCCTCTGGGCGCACAGAATTTTCATCTGCTACCAGTGGCAGGGGTGAGAACTCTCGCAATTTAGCAATGTCCTCAAGCTGATTGGATGGCATGGGTTGCTCCAGAAATTCCACGTTTTCTTCAGCCAGCCATTCAGCCCCATGCTTGGCATCATCCAAAGTTTTCCAGCCTTCATTAACATCCACTCTGAGCACTTTATCTGTTTGGGCGCGGATGGCTCGCATGATCTCATGATCATAGTCAGTACCCAATTTTATTTTTAGAATTGGATAGTCACTGGCTTCTTTAATTTTATCTGGAATGATATCGAGATCCGATATGCCAATAGTATAGGAAGAAGTAACCAGCTCCTTGGTAGCACCAAATATTTTCCAAAGTGGCTTGCCCTGGCGTTGTCCAAAAAGGTCCCAAAAAGCTGTGTCAAGGGCTGCTTGAAGTGAATAACTCTCAGAAAACAACTGCTCAAGTTGAGCCTGACGATTTTCGGCACCCTCAATAGGTAGATCAAGAATCTGATCTTTCTTGGCTGCCAACAATTCCAATATCGCCTCAGGACCTTTTTCATATCGCGTTGAGGGAGCTGCTTCTCCAAACCCAGTGAACTCACCATCACTCAATTCCAGGATGACAACATCATAGTAGCTTTCTGCACTCCGGGCAATTTTGAATTCAAATTTGGTTGTTATTCGTTGGATTGACCATTTAAGAGACAGGGACATTAATTTCCTCCCATTCCTAGAGATGTTTTTCAGGAAAAAGATCTCGAAGTACTTTTTCAGCCACAATTTGTTTGGGTGCCCTCACCATATCTTCCACTGGCAGGCCAGTTTCCTCATAAGTCTGCTCACATGCTGTTTGCGAATCCTCGCTACTCATATCCTTGGAATACAGATTAATCCCCAAAACTTTTGAAGATTTAAATGGTCGCATCAGCATTTCATGCAGCTCAATGATATAGCGAATGTCTGGCAGCGGGTGATCATAATTATCCTTTAGGCGACTGGGTTGATGAGCAAGGACAAAGGCATCAGGCATGGTACCATGAATCAGACCCATGGTGACACCACTATAGCCCAAATGGGTCACAGCTCCCTGTCCCTCAACGATAATAAGTGGGGCCTGTCCATCCACTTTATCAATCTCAGCTTCGATGGCACCATTCACAAAATCAGATATGATGGCATCCACAGCCACCCCTCTACCTGATATCATCATACCGGTTTGACCGGTCCCGACAAATATTGAATCCAGACCAATTTTCTTCAATTGATTTTGGAGGGTAAGAGCAGTGGTCATTTTTCCCACATTGGAGTCTGATCCAACTGTGAGGATCACCTTTGACTTCCTCTCGCGCCAATGCCCCTGTGCAACCTTTAAACCAGCAGGGGGTTTACGAACATCCCAAATACGATGTTGGAAGCCTTTAAATTCATCAATATCAGCTAGGAATTGATGCAAACCAGCCCAAACCTTCAGCCCTGCCTCAAGTGCAATTTTAATCTCCGGTATCCATTCAGGGTTGACTGCGCCACCAATGGGAGCAACACCTATTGCCATGGTATCCGGTTTGTAGGTCAATGCCTCAGAAATATGGGCCACGATTGGAATGGCGCCACCATAGCCCAGCACATCCTGAGCCGTCAAACCAGCTTTGCTGGCATCAACAATAACCTCTACTTCATCCTGTCGAAAAAGGATCAATCCATTGGCTGTTTTGCTGCCAAGGGCATGGAGTCGATTCTGGGCATAAAGTACAAACCTTCGTTGTTTTTGATCCATATAAGGTTGCCTAGCGATTTTTAAATTTTGCAGGTCGGCGCTCTAGAAAGGCAGTGGCACCTTCGATTCGATCTTCAGTTTTAAAGACATCTCGAAAAGCGGAGGCTTCTGCATCCAAGCCCTGGCTCAAGGTTGTATCAATTCCTCTGTAGACCGCTTTGAGGGTCAATGCCTGAGCTTGTGGCGATTGTGCCATGAGCAAGTCGGCATACGCCTCAACTTTAGATAATAATTCTACTTGGGGGAAAACAGCATTAATCAAACCAATTTGAAGGGCCTCATCTGCCTTGATCATTCTGCCCGAAAGGAGTAAGTCCAAAGCTCTGCCCTCACCAATTAGACGCGGTAAACGTTGGGTCCCACCATATCCTGCAATGACACCAAGCTTTACTTCTGGCTGGCCGAACATGGCATTCTCTGACGCAAACCTTAGATGGCAAGCAAGGGCGAGCTCACACCCACCTCCAAGGGCAAATCCATTAATTGCAGCAATAACCGGTTTGGAGCTTGACTCGATTATGGAGAAAACAGCCTGCCCACGTTTTGCAAATGAATGCGCCTCCTCAGGTGACATGGATGGGAACTGGCTAATATCTGCCCCGGCAACAAAAGATTTTTCTCCTGCACCGGTGATGACAATGACTCGAGCTTCTTCGTTATGTTTCAGATCAAGAAAGACTTGTTCAAGCTCATTGAGAACGACTTCATTCAGGGCATTCAATTTTGACTGTCTATCTATGGTGATGTGGGCTACCCCACCCTTCATCTCAAGTTGAACCACCTCCATCAAGACCTCCAAAAATGACGATTAAACAAAACCACTACAGTTAAAACTTCCAAACGTCCCAGCATCATCACAAAGGCCATGACCCATTTTTCTATATCACTAAAAAAGGAGAAATTATCTGTGGGTCCAACATTTGCGAGACCAGGTCCAATATTGGAAAGCATGGAAATGGATGCAGTTGTGCTGGTGATTAAATCATGACCGAAACCAGTGAGCATAAAAGCAAGACCCACAAATATCACCATGAAAAAAAGTAGAAAAGTCGTCGTGTTCCTGATGGCATCATCATCCACAAACTGATTCCTGAGTTTGATTGGCAGATACGCTCTGGGGTGGATCATGCGACGAAGTTCTGTGATAGCCATTTTGGTAAACAGGAGGATTCGGATGGCTTTGATACCTCCGCCTGTAGAACCTGCCATACCACCCACAAACATGAGCCCAAATAGAATAAACTGAGCATAATAGGACCACTGCTCGAAATCAGCTGTGACAAATCCTGTGGTTGTTACAATAGACACGACTTGAAAGGCTGCTTGCCGGAGTGGCTCGGCCTTCAAGGCCAGGATGGCAGCACCGCCTTGGTCATAAAATGAAGAGGTGTATAGGTCTATGAGCAATAGCGCCAGGGCCATCCCCAAAATGCTCATCCAGAATTGCCATTCTCTGCTTTTTAGATAGCGGAGAAGCTTCCCCTGGAGACCAAAATAATGCAGGGAAAAGTTGGTTCCTGCGAGAATCATAAAAAAGATTATCACCCAATCTACATAGGCACTTTGAAAATATGCTATGGAGGCATTTTTTGTCGAAAACCCTCCTGTAGCCATGGTACCAAAGGTGTGACAGGCAGAGTCAAACCAATCCATGGGTCCTACCCATAAAAGGAGAAATTCTGCAAACGAGATCAAGGCGTAAACCATGTATAGCAATTTTGCAGTATCAGATATTCTGGGAGTAATTTTATCACTCACAGGACCAGGTGCTTCTGCAGCAAATAGCAATGTACCGCTTCGCCCTGCCAGGGGCATGACGGTTACGGTAAACACAATAATGCCCATACCGCCCAACCAGTGGGTAAAACTCCTCCAAAAAAGGATCCCGTGTGGCAGGCTTTCAATGTCGGTTAATATTGAAGCCCCTGTCGTGGTGAATCCTGACATAGCTTCAAAGAAGCAATCTGTGTAGGACATGTCGGTTGCCAGGAACATAGGCAAAGCGCCGAATAGAGAGGCTGATATCCAACTGAGACTAACACTGAGGAATACCTGCCGGGGAGCTAATACGTGATTGTGGCGGGTAAATGCGTAGCCCAAACCACCAATTGTTAGCGTAATGACCATGGCTTCAAGAAGGGCCCTGGTGTCTCCGTCACCATAGACCAGAGAGACCAACAGGGAAAGCCCCATTGACACACCAATAAACAGAGTTAGAGCTGCCAACACATTAAGTGTTGGAATGATGCTGAATCGTTTAGTTGAAGAGTGCTTCGACATCGCTAACCCGAGAGGCTCTGGCAAAAACTATGGCACGATCCCCTATTTCAATAATGCTTGATCCACTTGCAATTTCCTCTGTGCTGCCCTTAATAATACCCCCAACGACTGCATCAGGCGGGAAGTCAATCTCTTCAAGGGGGACACCAATGATTTTGCTACCTGGAGATGGTGACAGCTCGATGACTTCTGTATCAATTCCTTCAAGCATCATGACAGAGTGAACCTCCCCCCTCACGACGTAGCGCATAAAGGCATCAACTGTTGAAAGATTTTTACTCACAACTGAATTGATGCCCAAACCTTTCACCAGTGGCAAATAGTCAGGGGTGTTGATGTGGACGATGACTTTGTCCACGCCTTTTCTCTTGGCAATCAGCCCGGCAAAGAGATTGGTGGTCTCATCATCAGTGAGAGTAATTAATGCATCAAAATCGCTAATGCCCTCACTTTCCAGGAAATCTATATCCAGGCCATCTGCGTGGAGCAGGAGAACATCAGGCAGCTCTTTTGCAGCTTTTAGCAATTTTTCCTTCCGATGATCCACAAGACGTACATTAAATTGATCCTTCAAATTAGCAGCGACGAGACGCCCTAATTTTCCAGCACCCATGATGAGCACCGTTTTAATCATTTTTTTCTGTTTGAAGCCGCACAGCCGATACATTTCTTTGAGTTTATCCTTTAAGCAAACCACAAAGATCTTATCACCGGGCTGAAATATATGATCACCCCCAGGAATAATGGTCTCTCCATCGCGATCAATTGCAACAGTGCGAAACGGCAACTGTGTATAAGTAGCCCCCAGTTCTCTCAAAGACTTATTCATCAAATCACACGTATCAGTTGGTGTTAGGGCCACCATATAAAGTCGTCCATGATTGTATGTCATGATCTCCTGGGCGGTTGCATTTTGTACGAGATGCTGAATTTCACGAGCAGCTATCTGCTCTGGGTTAATGACCTTTTCAATTCCCAATTCAGCCAAATCCAGGAGAGCATCCTTCTTCTGGTAATCACTACTGCGAACCCGAGCCAATATCTTGGCATTGGGATTCATTTTGTTCGCTTTCATGGACGCGACTATGTTTATTTCATCGATTCTGGTAACTGCTAAGAACAAATCAGCACTCTCTACTTGTGCATCCTTTAAAGTGTTAGACTGAGCACCATTACCCTCAATCACCAAGGCATCGAGCTCTTGTTTTGCTCTTAAAACTTTTTCTGGGTCAATATCAATAATGCTGATATCGTTTCCCATTTCAGCCAGCGTTTTGGCCAGGTAAAATCCAACACTACCAGCACCAACGATGACAATTTTCTTTTTCATAAATTAGCCTAACACTTGTTTAAGAATTTCGATGGAGCGTAGCAATTGCTCATCGTCGAAGTCCAGGTGAGTTACCAGGCGGATTCTATAGTCATTAACCACCGAAACCAACACGCCAGCTTCCTTAAATTTCAGCTCTATTTCCTTCGTATTTCCATTGGGGAAAGCCAGTAGAACAATATTTGTTTGGGTCCAGGCGATATCATTTTCAAGATATCCCAACTCCATAGAAGTTTTCGCCAGAGTTTTAGCCCTATGGTGATCCTCAGCTAGACGTTCAATATGGTTATCTAGTGCATATAATCCTGCAGCTGCAAGGATGCCAATTTGACGCATCCCTCCACCAAACATTTTTCTAAATCGATGCGCTTTATCTATACATTCAGCATCTCCAACTAATACTGACCCAACAGGAGCACCAAGACCTTTGGAAAGGCACAGGCTCACTGAATTAAAATGCTCCCCATATGCACTTGGGGCAAGACCAGTTGAAATGACAGCATTCATAAGACGAGCGCCATCGAGGTGCATGCGAATATTGTGATTTTTAGCATATCTGGAAATATCCTCTACAACAGGCAAGGGATAGACAACTCCTCCAGCTCCATTGTGGGTGTTTTCCAGTGTAATGACTCTACTCTGGGCATAATGATGATCAGTAGGTCGCATTGCTGCAGCGATTTGCTCTGAGGCAAGTATTCCATTCTCAGCATGGAGTGGATGAAGTTGGATACCGCTTAACATGGCAGGTCCGCCGCCTTCATAGTTGAAGATGTGTGAGCTATACTCACAGATTACTTCATCACCAGGTTGTGTCTGGCTACGAATAGCGAGTTGATTGCTCATGGTCCCGGATGGCACAAAGAGACCTGCCTCTTTCCCCAGCATGTCAGCAACTCGTTCTTGAAGCTCATTTACCAGTCGATCTTCACCATAGACATCGTCTCCCACCTCTGCCTCATAGATGGCAGTTCGCATACCTGCTGAAGGCCGCGTCACCGTATCGGAGCGTAGATCAATATATTTCATTAGTGATTTATTTTCAGGTTTGCATGGAGAACCGGAATGTCATAGGCAACTGCATTAGGTCCGGCAAATATTGCGTCTTCAAACGCCAATGTAAAAAGAGCTGCATCCGGATCAATTATTCTCACAGGGATGGTCACAATATTTGGATTAGAGGTATCCAGGATGTCCCCTGTCATACTAAAGATCAAAACCTTCATCTCTCCCCGGCCTCCCTCGCTGGATGAGATGGTGAAACCTGGGTTGGAAGAAGTGAGTGTGGGTTTGATCACCTGGCCCACGGTTGGATCCCAGGTAAGGGAGAATTGCATACCCTTGATCACATCATTTGTCTTCATCAAAACTGGGATATCCACTCCCTCATCCACAGCCTCAATATTGGTAGCTATAACACCAAAACCAGGGTCACTCAACTCAACAACTTGAGTCTCTTGCGAGCAGGAAATAAAAAGTAAAACGATGGCAAGGAGTAAGTAATTATTTGGACGCATTTTAGATCAATCCCTTTGTGTTAGTAATTCTTTAGCAGCCAGAAGTGTTGTTTCTCCAGGAGCACCGTCCCCAATGAGCGTGGCAATCTCATTTATTCGTTCGTTTTCATCCAATCGCTTCACCCTGGTGACCGTCCTATCATTGATAAGATGCTTTTCTACCCGGAAATGACTATCTGCCAAACTGGCTATCTGGGGAAGATGAGTGATGCTGATAAGTTGGTGATGACGTCCTAGATCCTTGAGTTCAGCACCGACAACACGGGCAATACGCCCTGAAATACCTGTATCAATTTCATCAAAAATGACCGTTCCAATCCCATCTTTGCCTGACATGGCAGATTTAATGGAAAGCATGATGCGGCTGATTTCCCCTCCTGAAGCAATGCGGGCGAGCGGTCTCATGGGCTCTCCCGGATTCGCCTGCATCCAGAAAACAACTTTGTCCATGCCTGTGACATCCGCCTTGAATGTCTCATTATCGAGTTCAACCAGTCCCTTTTCTTGAACGTCCTGGCTTACCTCAATTTGAAACCTGGCTTTGGGAATACCAAGGTGACTCAATTTTTCCACCACTGTCTTTGACAATATTGCAGCTTCTTTTTTGCGATGTTTACTTAAGGTTGCACACGTTTTGGAATAAACCTGTGTCTGCTGCTGAATGGATTGAGTGAGCTCCTCTTTACTCCAGTCTGGATCATCCTGCTTTTGAAGTCGCATTCGAATGTCATACCAGTAGTCCAGTAACTCAGCGTAGGAGCGATTATATTTTTGGCACAATCGACCCAATATTCTAATCCGTGATTCCACCTCACTCAAGCGCTGGGGGTCAGCCTGGACTTCCTTTTCATATTCGGAGGCGAAGTCGGCAATGGCTTGAAGCGTGACACGAGCTGCCAGGGCTTCAGGTAAAAATGTGGCAGCTGTGGTTGTATATGTGCTCAACCCTTCCAATTGTCGGATAATAGTGTTTACCCGTTCAAGAGCAGAACTGTCTGAGCCATCCACCTCTTTATATAAGGTAGACGCCTGCTCACTAATGGTCAGCGCATTTTCAAGAACTCTACGCTCCTTCTCAAGCTCATCCAACTCATTGGGTTGAGGATTAATATCATTCAATTCCTGAAGCTGAAAGGCATAGAGCTGAAATTGTTCGGTTCTACTTGAAGCAGTCTTTTCTCTTTCTTCTAATTCCCGGAGGAGACCAGTAAGCTTGTGAAATTTCTCAGCAACGGATTCTTTCAGCTTACCGCTTTCTGCAAACTGATCTAAAAAGTCAATATGGTGTTCTTCATTGAGTAGATATTGGTGCTCATGTTGACCATGGAGATCCACCAGGAGGTCACCCAGGTCTTTAAGTTCCTGAACCGTCTTGGACTGACCGTTAATCCAAACTTTTGATTGTCCCTGGAGTCTAATTTCACGCTTTACCGTGATGGTACTGGTATCAATTCCCTGGGAGGCGAGTTTTTTTAATTCAGACGGTTTTACTTCAAACACCGCTTCGACGATGGCACTGGGATAGCCATCTCGGATAAAATCTTTGAAGGCTCTCTCACCAAGGGCAATACTTAAGGCATCCACAATGAGTGATTTTCCCACTCCCGTTTCACCGGTAATCACATTCAAGCCGCTGTCGAAGCTTACATTGGCTTCATCCACGATGGCGAAATTTTCGATGTGTAGACTTTTAAGCATTTTGTCTCAGCCGCTGCAAAAATGGTATTTTCATAAGAAGCGAGAAGGTAATAATGGAAAGGATAACACCAAATATATCTGCAACTACATCCTCCATGGTAGAATACCTGCTCGGCACGAAGGACTGATAGAATTCATCCCCTATGGCAGATACAGCTCCCATGCTGGCAGCGAGGCGAAAAGACGATCGGAGTTCGCGCCAAGGTTTATCACGAAGCACTGCCCAAATCAAAGTCACCCCATAGATATTGTATTCTATAAAATGAAGAACAAAATCCTGGATACCCCAGGAATAGGTAGATACGATGCGTTGATTCAGGCTGGATAACGTAATAATAAGGATCACATACATAACCGCTGGAGAATAGTATTTAAATCGGTAAGCCACCATACTCCTTTAGCGCTTCTGGAAGCGCTGCTACTATATCACTGGCGATTAAGCCCAACACCCCTTTTTGAGGCCGATTTATTTCAGCAGCATGGCCGTGGATGTACATGGCAAAGTTCAACACATCAACTTCATCCTTCCATTGAGACCATAGGGAGGCTATTACCCCGCTGAGGACATCACCACTTCCTGCTGTGGCCATCCCAGCATAGCCAGTTGAATTAATAATTACTTTGCCTGACGGCATCACCAGAACTGAGGGGGCGCCTTTCAAAAGTAAAGCGACACCATATTCTTTGGCAAATTTTTGGGCATCCTTCCAGGACGGCGTAAAGTCACCTGTCAGATGAATAAGGCGCTTAAACTCTCCAGCATGTGGTGTGAGAATCGTGGGAGCAGGTCTGGCAAGAAGTATGGAAGGCTCATCGCTGAGAGCGAATAAGGCATCAGCGTCAATCACCAGGGGCTGTTTGGACGCTTTTACAATCTTTTTCACGATTTCCATGGTCTCTGGATGACGTCCTAAACCTGGACCAATAACTACAGTGTCAGCCCAGTCACATCCATGCTGCAGTTCTGGCATGGCGGTTAGCGCAATCCCCAGACTTTCAGTTTCTGGAAGATAATCTATAACAGTTTCAAGGGAATGATTCTCAGCGATTGGTCCCAACGATTTCGGAATAGCTAATCTGACCAATCCGGCACCTGATCGCAGTGCAGCTGTTGAGGAGAGTAACGCAGCCCCAGTAAATCCCTTTGAACCTGCAATTATGAATACTTTCCCTGCCGTGTATTTATGTGTTTGGCTCAATCGGCTGTATTTGGATTTTGGAAAATCAGCTTCTTCATTCTGCCAGAGTACTTCTCCACTCACATGATCCAGACTGTCCCCTGGGAATCCAATTTCTACAGGAGTAACCATGCCAGAGCTGGATCTGGCCGGTTCGAAGAGGCACCCCTGTTTGCCGAACCCCATACTTACGGTGAGGTCAGCTCGGATACATGGCTCCAATGTCTCCCCTTGATCGCCAATAACACCAGAGGGCAGATCAACAGCAATACACAGGGCTTTGCTCTGATTGGAAAGATTAATGAGTGTATCGTAAGGCGCTCTGATCTGTCCTGAAATTCCAGTACCCAGGAGGGCATCCACGATAATATCAGCATCCAAAATCTGTTGGCTCTGTGCTTCAGAATTCCGCCAGGTTTCAACAGTAATATCAAGGTTCAATAACTTATTAAAATGAATAAGGGCATCACCGATTAAGCCATTTGCAGGCGAAACTGTTAATAGAGAAACGGATACACCCCGCTTTACTAATCCATTGGCAATGACATAGCCATCCCCACCATTGTTCCCATGTCCTGAGAGCACCACTACTACAGGTGAATTTTTTAGATAACCTTGTTGGGCCATATGTTCTACCAGGGCGTCACCAGCATTCTGCATAAGCAGGCTCCCAGAGATTCCGCGAGTTTTTATGGCATAGTCATCTACAGCTCGATTGGCTGCCATGGAAAGAAAAGCCCTCAATGAATCAATACTCCAGTATAGCGAAGGCTATGGCCATTGAGTGTTCATGGGAGATGGTGACCAGACAAGTTCCTTTGATGGGTGTTAGCAGGGATACCATGGGACGCCCTTCAGTATCATTTAGTATTTCGATATCTGAGAAGGGAATAATCTTATTATAGCCACTTTGATAGATAGCTTTGGCAATCGCTTCTTTGGCAGCAAAGCGACCAGCAAAATGAGTTTCAGGATGCTCTTTGGATTCACAATAGGCGGTCTCACCTTTTGTAAATACACGTTTGAGAAAGCGACTGCCATAGCTTTCTCTCAGACGATTAATTCGGCTGACTTCTACGATATCACTACCTATTCCACGAATTGCCATGAGTGTTCAATTTATACCTTAGGACCGAGGGAAAAAGTGGAAATTTTTATGATATACAATCTTATAAGAGTGTTGAAATTTCCAGGGAGTGGAGATATGGATATTAAAAAGGGCCATCCCATGGATAGCCCTTTTTAATTTTAATGGAGTTAATCAGCTGTTCAGCTATTTTCCATTCATAAGTTGATCGATAAGATGATCACCAGTATTTTTCCACCTGGCATCATTTGTAGCCAGTCGGTATGAGGCAATGGCTTCTTTATTACGACCCAATCCTTTTAACGCATCACCTTTTTCAATCTGAGCAGGTGCCCAATTTTTCTTATTGGCTTTTGCCAGTGAAGTTGAAGCAGCTGTGAGGGCAGCAGAATAGTTACCCTTAGCATTGTATGCCTGAGCCAGATGATAAGATGTTTTGTAGGTGACTGTTGACCCAGTAAGACCACTGAGGAGAGAGATTGTTGTATCATACTTCTCCTGATCAATATATATCTTGGCCAATAGCTCATAGGCCAGCGAATATTTATTATCAACCTCAATTGCTTTTTTCAGATTCGAGATTGCTGGTGCAATGCTTTTTTGACTTTCATATACTTTACCAAGGACGTAATAGGCTTTTTCGTATTTAGGATTAATAGAAATTGAAGTTTTCAAACTCTCGATAGCCTTGGAGTTGTTTCCCATCTCGCTATACAGGTTTCCCAGACCATACCAGGCCTTATAGTGGGTACCATCACTGGTAACTGCCTCAAGGTAATACCCTTCGGCTGCGCTTAGATCTCCAGCTCTTTTGGCAATATAGGCCAACTGATAATAGCCACTGGCGAATGTAGGATCCACTGCAACTGATTTCTCATATTCAATACGCGCTGACTGATAATCTTTACGCCTTAGGTATTTATGACCTTCAGAATAATGCTGGTTGCGAACCTGTTGCACGGCCTTATCATACTTTTCTTCTTCAGGATTAAACTTTGAGGCTTCTCGATACTTTTCAGCAGCTTTCAGGGGCTGATCTTGTCTGAAATGAACAACACCCATGCTGAAGAGCGCCTCACCCTTAAAGCGACCCCAGATATCAAGTGGAGAACTATCCATTTGGGCAATGGCCTCTCCATATTTTTTATATGCATCATCATATTCAGCGCGACCAAGAGCCCTACCACCATCAGTCAAACGGACATTGATTTGTTCCAGAATGCTCCACTCTTTTTGAATTTCGTTGTAGCGATCTTCATCTTGAGCAGCTTTCATGGCAGCCTTATAGGCACTATCTGCAGTTACAATATTAAAATTTTTGATTGCAGCACGTGCCTGGGTAACCAAAACTTCATCCTGGTATTGAGCCAATGCCTGGCCAAACAATGAGGCGAGTATAAGTGCAGATATAGCGAGTTTCTTCATTTTACATTTATCCTTTTAGTCCATCAACCTATTTAAAGGTCTTCATCAAAATTCTTTGTGAGTCTATGCTCACATTCACTTCACAGGCTGCTCAAGTTCAACGAGTCAGGTCTTAAAGTGGCGTGCAATATAGTAGACTTGTTTGCCCTTGTCATTGATTTTATTGAGCCAAAAAAGGTCACCCCAGCTAATTTTCTCATCCTTAAATTTGCCTTGTTTCTTGAAGAAATGGGCAAAAGCATTGCCCCATATTTGATCCCTCAAAACCCGGTTATAGCTAAAAATGATAGGTGTTTTCGGGACCGTTGGCTTTTTGTGTTCAAAATTTTCTCAGTGTACTATGCCAATAATAGCGGTCCTGAAATCTGCCTTTGAAGGAAGCAAATATTTCTTTTAAACCAATCCTGTCTCAATAGATTAAAATCATGGAAAATAATTTTCGCGAATTTGCCATCTGTACCATTGATGAGCTCGGTTTATCTGACTATGAAGTTGCCAAATTAACCGGTATTAAGAGTTCATCTGTGAGCCGCTGGCGGACGGGAAAAACAATCCCCCGAAAAAATAGTCTCAGACATCTCGCTCAACTGGCAGGGCGTCAGATTCGTTTTAAAAAATCTGAGGACATGATTACAGTTGAATGGCAGGATGAGGATAAAAGTAACCTGAGACCTTATGTCCCTCTGCAGAACATTCGCCAGACGATAAAAGTCTATACCTGGAGTCAAAGCAGTCAGGTTGATTTTTTCAGACGAAATGGTATCATTGGTCAGAAACCAGTACATGCATTAAAGGGCATTCCTGATGTTGAAGATCCTCTGGCCTATTCCATCATTATCGACGAAGAACAAAATCCCCTCATTGATCCTTATTCTCGATATGGTGATGTGATGATCATTTCCCCTGCTGCCAGTGTAAAAAATGGTGATCACGTTGTAGCTCGACTTAGTGATGGACGATTGATCTCCAGGAAAATCCAATTTTCTGAGGATAATTTGTTTTTTACGCGGCATGAGGGTGGTGCTGCTGATTTCAGTGTAAAATCTGAGGCCGTTCATTTTTATCACAAGGTTGTGTACATCCGCAAGCGGTAGTACTCCTGAGCGGAGACTGAGCCTGTCGAAGTCTCCAGCTTTTCCCAACATCAAAAATCAGTTTTTTCTCGTTGATTCACAATTGGTTCACGGATCTGCTAATATTTGGACATTTCGAGAGCCTCAATGTCCGGAGCCAGAGCTTGCCGAAGTCTCTATCCCCAGCACAATTCTATTTAGCCATCCAGTTGATACGTCTTCAAAGCTAAAGACTTCCTGCATTTTCCTATAAACAGAAAGAGACCTGATTACTCAGGTCTCTTATGAGGGATTGTTGTGCCGAGAGCGGGATTCGAACCCGCACAAGCGTTAGCTCACTGCCCCCTCAAGACAGCGTGTCTACCAGTTCCACCACCTCGGCCAAAAAGTTATTCTTCGGTTGTGGCTTCTCCAGTGGTAGCAGGAGTTATGGTTGCTGCAGGTAATTCCAATTCAGCAGGCGCTGCTGCTTCAAACTGAGTCCCCGGAACAATCATTTCTTCTTGCAATTCTTTCTGGAAGTCAGTTTGGCCTGTTGAGCCGCCCTTATTCAGAACACCGATGAGAATAATAATCACCATAAAAGCGACAGCCAATCCGCCAGTCAATTTGGTAAGGAAATTGCCTGCACCTACACCACCAAAGAGTGCGCTTGCAGTATTACCTCCACCAAAAGTGCCAGCTAACCCGCCACCCTTACTGGATTGCATCAAAATCACCATCATAAGTAACAATGAAATGATAACCAGTATAATGTACAAAAATGTCATGTGTCTCTCCTAGTCGATGGCTCCAGCTTCGTCAATGATCCCCTTGAATGCATCAAGTGTCATACTTGCTCCGCCTACCAGAGCTCCATCAATGTCCTTATTGGACAGTAAACCTTGTGTATTATCAGGTTTGACGCTTCCGCCATATAAAATCCATGTGGATTCCGCAACGTCTCCATCAAATAGTGTTTTTAAAGCACTACGTATGAAAGCATGGACATCGGCGGCTTGTTGTGGTGAGGCAGTCAATCCAGTGCCGATGGCCCAGACGGGCTCATAAGCAACAATGACTGTATCCATCTCAGCTTTTGACAAGCCTTTAAGGCCTTCTCTAAGCTGTCTGGCAATCACTTTCTCAGTGTCGTTTGCCTCGCGCTCTTCAATTTTCTCACCCACACACAAAATGGGAATCAAACCTGTTTTCAAAGAACTGTGAACTTTGTTGTTAATCCAATCATCGGACTCACCAAAGACATGA
>JABMOS010000138.1 GCA_013203185.1 Fidelibacterota bacterium
AGAAATAAAGGGATAAATCTTGGCTCAGATATTCCCCAAATGGACGAATAAGGCTCCACTGTATGCTGCAGTTGGTGCCGGACTAACCCTGGTTGCTGTTGTGGGTCTGGTTTGGTATTATGCTTCACCGTGGTATACCGATGTTGGTTATCGTCCAACACAGCCCGTCCCCTACAGTCATAAAGTGCATGTTAGGGACCTTGGTTTAGATTGTCGCTTCTGTCACACTGGCGTGGAAACCTCTCCTGTCGCTGGCCTGCCTCCGACAAAAACTTGCATGAATTGCCATAATATGATCAAACCCGATAGCGAAAAGCTAACCCTTGTTCGTGAAAGCTTTAAAAATGGTACCCCCCTGGAATGGGTCAGAGTCCATAAATCTCCGGATTATGTCTATTTTGATCACTCCGCTCATATCAATGTAGGAGTGGGATGTGCCAGCTGTCATGGCAACATCGCTGAAATGGACGTGGTCGCCCAGCACAAGCCCCTGAGTATGGGGTGGTGTTTGGATTGTCACCGTAATCCAGATGATTTTTTACGCCCAGCCAGCGAAATCACCAACATGACCTGGACGCCACCAGCAAACCAGGCTGAATTTGCCGCAAAACAGAAAGAGCTTTTAGATATTAAGGCTCCTATCACTGATTGTACAGGATGTCATAGATGAGTAACACAATAAATCCACGTGTACAGGGCAAGACCTACTGGCGCAGTCTGGACCATCTCGCCGAAACCCCAGAATTCAAGGAGTTGGTTGAGAAGGAATTTCCAGAAGGTGCAGACGAGCTGAAGAACCCTGTTTCACGAAGAAAATTTTTAAGCTTAATGGGTGCCTCCATGGCACTGGCTGGTTTAACCAGTTGTCGCAGACCTGTTGAGAAGATTATCCCATATGTAGTTAAGCCAGAAGAAATCATTCCTGGAAAACCCCAGTATTATGCCACCAACATGCCTTTTGGAACGGAGTCTTTTGGCCTTCTGGTTGAAAGCCACGAAGGCAGGCCCACCAAGATTGAGGGAAATAAAAACCATCCCGCTTCAGGCGGATCTTCCAATGTCTTCATGCAGGCAGAGATGCTTAATCTCTATGATCCTGATCGTTCACAGATCATTCTGAACAAGGGCAAGAATTCCAGTTGGCAGGCCTATAGGGCAGCCTGGAAAAAACTGGCAGCTGAACATGTCGAAACAGGTGGCGAGGGATTAGCAATCCTCAGTGAAAGTTTTTCCTCTCCAACCATGATGCGCCTCAGCGAAGCCTTTATGGAAAAATTTCCACAGGCAACCTGGGTCACGTACGACAGTGTCAGTGACGAAAATATTTTTGCAGGAATTCAAGCCGCAACTGGTGCTTTAGCGCGACCAAAATACAGATTTAAAGAAGCCAATGTGGTCCTGTCTCTGGATTCGGATTTTCTCCAGATGGATAGCAACGATATTCCCCATGCACGGGATTTCGCAGGTCGCCGCAAAGTTCGGTCTGAAAATGACAGCATGAACCGCCTCTATGTCGTAGAGGGTACCTATACCATTACAGGTGGCATGGCAGACCATCGACTGAGAGTACAGAGCGGTCAAGTTGGTATGTTTGCTGCAGCACTGGCCCACGAGCTCAGCGCCCAAGGTCTTGACATCAAAGCCCCCCGTGTGAATGCTGATTTTGACAAGAAGTGGATTTCATCTGTAGCGAAGGACTTGCTGGCAAACAGGGGCAAATCTCTTGTTCTCGGTGGTCGTCGTCAACCACCTGAAGTACACACCTTGATTGCCCTTATAAATGATGTGTTAGGCAATACCAATCAAACGGTGGCCTATTCAAACAATCCTGATATGCAGGTTTCAAACCTGAAATCTTTTGTTGGGCTTACCCAATCCATGAATGCCGGCAAGATAGAATCACTGGTTATTCTGGGTGGAAATCCAGTTTATCAAGCTCCTGCTGGTGTTGATTTTGCAGCAGGTCTTAAAAAAGTCAACCATTCCGTTCATCTTTCTTCTCATGTTGACGAAACATCAGCAAACACAACCTGGCACATCAATGAAGCACACTTCCTGGAAAGCTGGGGAGATGTATCTGGTTATGGTGGTGCAGGTATAATCCAACCACTCATTGCACCCCTGTTTGATGGTAAAAGCAATATTGATGTCTTGGCTGATCTTCTTTCTGATGAAGAGGTCTGGGCCTATGGTGTGATTCAGGAAACCTGGCGGGGACTTCTGGGCACAGGCAACTTTGATAAAGCCTGGCGCAAAGCAGTCCATGATGGTTTTCATGCATCCTCCAGGGAAACCCCGGTATCCATGAATAAGTCTCGAGCTCAAGGCGCTGTCTCCATGAGTCGCTATTATTCATCAACGGCTTCACCTGATGATATGGAAGTCATTTTTACAGCTTCTTTCACCAATTATGACGGGCGTTATGCTAACAATGGCTGGATGCAAGAGTTGCCCGACCCAGTAACTAAGGTTACCTGGGACAACGTAGCATTGATCTCCGCCAATACCGCTAAACACCTCGGCGTGAAAAACCAGGATCGCTTAAAGATCTCAAATGGTGCTACTGATGTGGTTCTGCCTGTTTGGATACAACCTGGAATGGCTGATAACACGGTTGCCCTTGAGCTGGGATACGGCCGTGAAATTGGTCGTGTATCGACTGGCGTAGGATCCAATGTAAGTATCCTGCGGAACACCTCAGGAATGAATATTGCCTCTGGATTTACCGCCGAGAAGGCTTTTGGAGCACACATCCTGGCCTGTGTTCAGGACCATCATGGTTTTGATGAAGAAAAATTAGCCGCTGATGCCATCCAGAAACGCCTACCCACTATTGTCCGGGAAAGCACGCTGTCAGATTATCAAAAAGACCCAGAGTTTGCCATGGCTTTCGCTGAGAAAAACGAACTCAAAGGCATGTGGAAAGAGCACGACTACTCTGAGGGAAATCAGTGGGGCATGGCTATTGACCTCACCAGCTGTACTGGCTGTAGTGCTTGCACCATTGCCTGTCAGAGTGAAAACAACATTCCTGTTATTGGTAAGGACGAGGTAAGCAACGGGCGTGACATGAGCTGGATTCGCCTGGATCGCTATTACACAGGTGATGTGGAAGATCCTGAAATGGTCTTCCAGCCAATCGCCTGTCAGCATTGCGAAATGGCTCCATGTGAGGGTGTCTGTCCAGTGGCAGCGACCACCCATAGTGATGAAGGTCTCAATGAGATGGCCTACAATCGCTGTATCGGAACCCGTTACTGCTCCAACAACTGTCCTTACAAGGTTCGACGCTTTAACTTTTTTAATTATACCAAGGACATGCCTGAGATTGTGGAGATGGCCATGAATCCTGACGTCTCCATTCGATTCCGTGGCGTCATGGAAAAATGTACCTTCTGTGTACAGCGTATCAACGTTGCCAAGATCGACGTCAAAAATGAAGGCCGTGATTTAGAAGACGGCGATATCGTTGTGGCATGTCAACAAGCCTGTCCCACAGATGCTATTGCTTTTGGAAATATAAATGACCCCAATAGTGAAGTTTCAAAAATGAAGGCGCAGAATCGTGATTACGCTTTGTTGGGTGAGTTAAACCTGCAACCGCGAACCAGCTATGGTGCAAAACTGCGAAATCCAAATCCTGATCTGGAGACTGAGCATGCTGTAGCCGAGCATACGGCTTAGGTATTGAAACAATGAAATTATATGGAACTCTAAAGTGAGCATACTAAACAAACATCCCCAAAGAGATTCCGCAGCTACTGAAGCTGTAGGGGGCGATGAGCTGCTGGTCACTGGCGGTCATACCTTTAGCACCCTGACAGATAAGGTAAGCGGCATTGTAGAAACACAAACACCACCCAAGTGGTATCTATTGTTTGCCATGGCCGTTTCCGGCCTCATGGTTCTCATGGGAGCCATTGGTTGGTTGGTCTGGGAAGGCACTGGAATATGGGGTCTGAACAACCCTGTGGGCTGGGGTTGGGCTATTGTCAACTTTGTGTTCTGGGTCGGTATCGGTCACGCTGGAACCCTGATTTCCGCCATCCTCTTTTTACTGCGCCAACAGTGGCGGACGGCCATTAACCGTTTTGCAGAAGCCATGACCATTTTTGCAGTGATTTCAGCGCTGGTTTTTCCTGGAATTCACGTTGGTCGAGTTTGGTTGGCGTATTACATGTTTCCTATTCCCAACCAGATGCTGATCTGGCCTAACTTCAGGTCTCCACTCCTGTGGGATATTTTCGCCGTTGGAACCTACTTTACCGTTTCTACACTCTTCTGGTATGTCGGTCTTATTCCTGACTTGGCCACCCTGAGAGACCGTGCCACCAACGTACGTAAAAAGGTCCTGGGTTTCTTTGCTCTTGGCTGGAGGGGTGGCAATCGTCAATGGCAGCATTATGAAAAAGCCTATCTCATGCTTGCCGGGCTTGCAACGCCCCTGGTTCTGTCCGTTCACTCTGTTGTGGCCACAGACTTTGCAACCAGTATGGTGCCGGGATGGCATACCACGATTTTCCCGCCCTACTTTGTGGCAGGTGCTGTTTTCTCTGGATTCGGAATGGTGATGACTCTGGCCATTATTGCCAGAAAGATTTATGGTCTTGAAGACATTATTACCGTCAACCACCTGGAAAAAATGAACAAGATCATTTTAGTAACCGGTTCCATGGTGGGCTATGCCTATATGACAGAATTCTTTATTGCCTGGTATTCAGGAAATGAATATGAATTTTTTGCCTTTATCAATAGAGCCCTTGGCCCATATGCCTGGGCTTATTGGATCATGTTTTTATGTAATGTGATCACACCCCAGATATTCTGGTTTAAAAGGCTGAGACGGAGCATTCCGGTCATGTTCGTTGCTTCTATCTTTGTGAATATTGGCATGTGGTTTGAGCGTTTTGTTATTACCGTAACTTCCTTGTCCCGGGACTATCTCCCCTCAAGCTGGGATTACTATTCACCATCGATCTGGGATATTCTGACCTTTGTGGGAAGTTTTGGTCTATTCTTCACCTTCTTCCTGCTCTTCTTGAGATTTCTCCCCATGGTAGCCCTCTCTGAAGTAAAAGGTGTCATGCCAGAAGCAGACCCTCACCATTATCACCACAAACCAAAAAGCGCAGGAGGTGCCAAATGAGTCAAACATTAGGCGCCCTGGCCCGCTTCGCAAATCCTGCTGAACTCATTGAGGCAGCAAAAAAAGTACGCGACGCCGGCTATCAGAAATTTGATTGTCATTCACCCTTCCCCATTCATGGAATGGATGATGCCATGGGACTTAAACGATCTCCCCTTGGATATATCGTGGGTGGAATGACCCTGACTGGTGCAACGGTTGGGATGACACTCCAGTATTGGATCGCTGCTGTTGAATATCCCCTGGTCATCTCTGGCAAGCCCTTCTTCAGCTGGCAAGCCTTTATTATTGTGACTTTTGCCCTGTTCGTGCTCTTCGGTGCATTTGGAGCTGTTTTAGGGATGTTTCACCTGAATCGACTCCCTCGCCTGCACCACCCGGTCTTCTATTCAGACAAGTTTGCAAAGGTAACAGATGATGCTTTTTATGTGAGTATTGAAGCAGAAGACGAGCAGTTTGACGACAAGAAAATCCAAGAATTCCTCAGCTCAATCGGTGGTACCGATGTGGAGCTGGTGGCAGGCGAGTAAGGAGATGATGATGAAAAAATTACTTGCCCGGTTAATGTTGTTCATGGTTTCAGTCCTGATGATCGTTGCCTGTGGTCGTGGTAATTTTTCAGAGAAACCGCCCATTCATTTAAACCCTAACATGGATTCGCAGGGAAAATATAAAGCACAATCTGAAAGCAATTTCTTTGTAGATGGTGCCTCCATGCGCACCCCCGTTGAGGGCACTGTTGCCCGGGGAGAACTCCGTGAAGACGATGCTTATTATCATGGTAAAGATGCTGAAGGTGACTTTATTTCATCAGCACCCATGGATTTTACAGCTGACATGGTTGAGCGAGGTGAAGAGCGCTATCAGATTTACTGTTCAGCTTGTCATGGGGTTAATGCAGACGGCAAGGGTAAAATTATGTTTTATAAATACCCCATTCCTCCAGCCAATTTTTATGATAAGCGCATCAAAAAGCTCAGCGATGGCCATATGTTCAATGCCATCACAGCTGGCTGGCTCAACATGCCATCACTAAAAGCGCAAGTTTCAGTGGAAGATCGATGGGCTGTTATCAGTTACATCAGATCACTACAAAAGAAATAGAAGGTCTGAGCGCACTATGAAATTCGACAACAAGACATATATGTTATTAGAGACAGGGTCCTTCGCTCAAAAAGCCCTGATTGCTGGTGCAGTAGGTTTGCTTTTATCGCTGGTGGGCGCCTTTATGGATCACGCACAATTCTTCCAGGCCTATCTCACGGCCTTCACATTTTTTACCACCCTTGGTCTGGGTGGCCTGTTCTTTGTTCTCATCCATCATGTCACAGGAGCTTACTGGGGTGTGGTTATGCGGCGTGTTGCTGAAAATCTTGCTTACACGTTACCAATTATGGGCCTGGCCATGATTCCCCTCTTTTTTGGGATGCATGATCTGTTCCATTGGTCTCACGAAGAGGCCGTTGCCCATGACGCCATCTTGCAATGGAAGGCACCCTGGCTCAACACGACTTTCTTTATTATTCGTAATATCCTCTTTTTTGTCATCTGGAGCTGGCTGGTTCATGGCTTAAGAAAATTGTCTCTGGCTCAAGATGCTGGCGATGCTGCCAGTCTTGGGAAAATGCGTCGCAAGGCTGCTGGCGGTGTGGTTTTATACGCACTGACTGTGACCCTTTTCGCCTTTGATTGGTTGATGAGCCTGGATCCACACTGGTACTCAACCATCTTTGGGGTCTATGTGTTTTCAGGGGGGTTTCTAGGCGCCATCGCCTTATTGTCAATTTTAGCTATTAAGCTTAGAAATAACGGAGCAGGCGATATTGTAACGGCTGAACACACCCACGATCTGGGAAAATTCCTTTTCGCTTTTACAGCCTGGTGGGCCTATATCGGTGGTGCCCAGTATTTTCTGATCTGGTATGGCAATATTCCAGAGGAAACCATCTGGTTTCTCCATCGTTGGGAACATGGCTGGAAATACGTGAGTCTCTTTCTGATCCTATTCCATTTTATCATTCCCTTTATGGTGTTGGCATTCAGGGCGGTAAAGAGAGTTCCAGTATTGATTTTGGCAATTTCAGGATTGACGCTGTTTATGCACTATACGGATCATTTCTGGATGATAAACCCTGTATTTAACGACCATCACTTGCATTTCTCCTGGATGCATGTCACCACCTTCCTCGGTTTGGGTGGGATCTTTGTGTGGTGGCTGGCTCTGAAATCTGGGAAAGACCCAATTATCGCCATGGGTGATCCCAAGCTGCAGAAGTCTATTGATCACACCGTTCACTAGATAACAACACCCATCAAAAAACGCCCTGGTCCCTTCGAAAAACTCAAGGACCAGGGCGTTTTTGTACCCTCTAAATATCTTAAGCACCCGACTTAAGTCGGGTGCTTATTGCATCATCAGCTCCTAGAACAGATAATGCACACCAAACTGCATCTGCCATTTTGAAGCAATGGAAGTGTCATCCACATAAGAGTCTTCCAGCGAGGTATTAAAACTGAAATACGGTACTCCGTTTGCGTCTACACCAGTCACCGTGATCGGATTCCAGGTTGTAGAAAGCTGGCGAACACCCCAGGCAGAGCTGATCATATTTCCAATATTCAGGATGTCCAGTGAGAAGTGAAGGGTATGATCCATACCACCCACTCCCAGTGAGATTTCCTGAACGGCCTTGAGATCTAATTGACTGAACCATGGCAACATGGCACCATTACGCTCAGCATAATCACCACGGCGGGTGCTTAGGTAATCATCTTGCTCGATGAAGGCATCCAGTGCAGCCCATTGTGTAGCAGCATCAGCAGCAACAGTCCCTGCGCCATCCGTTACGGTGCCAAAATGGATGTCACTGGCATCTTCAGGAACATAGAGCAGATCATTGTTTGGAATGGCATCGCCATTGAGATCACCGGCATAGGTAAATGAATAGCGATTACCAACACCGGTTTCAAAGAACATGGCCAGCGAAGAATTCATTTTACCATAGCTCTTCTTGTAGACAGCCGAGGAAATAACTCGGTGCTTCAAGCCATAGCGTGAGTAAGAATAGATCGCACTGTTAGGTCCATCAACAATGGGATTTCTCTGAAAGGCATCTGCAGCGATTTCAGCAGGAATGGAAGTGAGATCCTTTGAGGTGATGTTGGTATATGAAACATTGGCAGTCATCCCAAAATCAAACTTCTTGGCCACTTTTCCTGTGAAGGATTGCTGGTAACCCTGGTCCGTATTATCAAGCACAATGGCACCGGCATCCAGGAAGGTGTTAGATACACCTGCCGCAGAGTAGATGTTGACCTCATTAAAACCTGCGAACATGGGTCGCGTATCACCCGTTCCAGACAGGTTTGCTGATGGAGCCAGCATGTTGTAATTACGATGAACCACCGCGTTTACATCCTTGGAAAAAATGGCTTCCAATGAAACCAGCCAGTCACCTCCAAAAGTCTTGTCAACAGCAATATCAGTTTTCCAAACCTGTGGATACTTAAAATCATCTGCAGTATCATTGATCTGGAAGGTATAAAACGGACTCAACTTGGCGTTTGATGCCTGATTGCCCAACCATACAAAGGGAATGCGTCCCGTAAATATGCCGGAACCACCACGCAACTGCATGCTTCTGTCGCCATGCACATCCCAATTAAAACCAAGACGGGGGGCAAAAAGTGGTTTGGCTTCAGGCCATGTAGAAGGATCTACATCAGCGGCGTTACCTTCTTCATCAACCCACCCATTAAATCCAGTGATGCCTGTATCTTCATCGAGTTCATTCAAATACAGGGGATAGTCCACACGGAGACCCAGGGTTAGTTTTATATCGTCAGTAGCACGAAACTGGTCCTGTGCATATATTCCCAATTGACCCACATCCACATAAGCCCAGGCATAGTCGTTTGCGTCTGACGCTGTAGCTTGTGCATTGAAATCAATTTCAGTGTTGTCGTTGTTCAAGAACTCTTGAACGGATCCAAATGTATTCCAGGGATAAAAGAAGAGATTGAAAGAGTTGTCAAACTTGAGAACCTCTAGATTGACGCCTGCAGTCAAAGTATGGTTATCCATGTAATAGGTGAGGTTGTCAGTGAATTGAAAAACATCCTGATAAAGCCTATTGTGTGTGGAAAACATCTCTGATCCCATGGAAATAGCCAGGTTGCCGCTACCGTCAAAGATATCTACGACAGGCCAGCCAACAGATTTTGGCTCGCGCTCGTCTCGAAACATGGTGTAGCCAACCATTAACTTATTTGCCAGTTTATTTGAAAAACGAGAGTTCAACTCAGCCACATACGAGTTGATCTTATTGAAAATCCGATATGAGGAATTCTCAAAAGGTAGCCTGAAGCTGGTCGGACCACGTCCAATAATAGCCTCTGGATGAGGAAGAATGTCTTTCCATGAATCCAGATAGTTATATCGAAAGGTCAGGTTGTGTGTATTGCTGATATTCCAGTCGATTTTTGCCAGAAACTTATTGTTGAAGGTCTCGTGGTTATAGCCCTGGTATGCCCCTGGTTCATAGCCCCAATAATCTCTAAGCCGAGCTTGAACCATGGCAATAGAATCGGCGTCTACAGAGGTGACATTTGCACCTGTGCTACCATCGTCTGCGATGAAGTTATGAGCGAGCTGATCGCGACGCTCTGCTTCGAAATTAACAAAATAGAAAATCTTGTCCTTGATAATTGGTCCACCAAGGGAAATTCCACTCTGGGAGGTAGCAAAGTCAAGATTCTCTGTTTCCACATCTCCAACCTTGGTTCCAACCAGGGCTTCATTTCTAAGATAGTGATAAACTGAAGCCTTGAAGGTGTTGGTTCCAGATTTGGTTACGGCATTGATTCCAGCACCAGTAAAGCCACCTTCGCGAACATCAAAGGGGGCCAGAGACACCTGTACCTGTTCAATGGCATCCAGGGAAACGGGTTGCGCTTCCGTCTGGCCACCAGGCACAGCATAGTCAAGACCAAAGGGGTTGTTAAATATGGATCCATCCAGCGAAAAGTTGTTATAAAGATTATTGCGACCGCCAAAGGAGTTTCCATCACTTTCAGGTGTCATTCGCGTAAAATCTTTTTGCCCTCGGGAGATCGTTGGAAGACTCTCAAGTAGCTCAGTGTTGATGTTTGTTTCAGCACCAGTCCTATTGGAATTAATTTCACTTTGCTCTGCAGTGACGAGTACTGTGCCGCCCTGCATTGCTTCGGCCTGAAGATTAAAACCGTAGAATTGATCTACATTAAGAGCCAGGAAAAGGTCCTCTTTCCTTTGGTCAGAATATCCGATGTAGCTTGCCGAAAGTATATATGGTCCACCAATCTTCATGTTAGGGATATAGTAGTAACCATCGGTCATTGTTGAAGCACCATACACAGTGCCCGTGGGAACGTGTAGTGCAATAACATTTGCCCCGACCAGCACCTCACCTTCGGTATTGGTAACCTTGCCGTTTATTGCTGCTGTTGTGACACCCTGACCATAGATAATACCAGACAGAAGTATCAACCCCATAAACGCTCGGCTTACGAATAGCTTCATACACTTACCTCCTTAATTATTTACCGCGGTTGCTAAAGCTAAAGTTTGCTGAAGGAAATAAAACAGCTATATCGTCAAGTAGAATTCTTTTCACAGAAGAGAATCATGGAGAGGAACGACCCACCGTGTATCAAGAGGGGCACCCAGAAAAGCAAAAGCACGCCTGTTCAGTTATATATCTTATGAATGTGCCGTTGCATATCCCTTCCCTTGGCAATAGTTTCACATGACTAAAAATTTGATCTGATATATTGAAAGGACAATTATGAAAACAAAAAACCTGTGGTTGGCTGCCATTTCAGGATTGATGATCCTGGCCTGTGCAGAGAAAGACCCAAATTATCCATGGATTACTGACGCCAGTGTCCAGGTAGAAGCCAGCGGAAAAATAGTTGGTTACGAATTCTCAGCAAAGTGGTGAGGTTCCTGTAATCGGCTGGACGCCGAAACATTTATAGACCCCACTCTCATTGCCTATGCTTCTGAGAACTTTGTTTCATATAAGCTTAATGTGGATTCAACTGCAAACGACGATCTAACAGAACGCTATAACATTCATTCTATTCCCTCCTTTGTCTTTGTCGACGAAGACGGAGATGAAATTGATCGCATCGTAGGCTATATGCCACCAGCTGAATACCTGGCTGAAATGACCCGCATTCGAAACGGTATCAACACGGTCCCTGACCTTGTCAAACAACTTGAGGAAGATCCAGACAATGCAGACCTCCTCATTAACCTGGCTGGCAAAATGGAAGCCATGAGCGGCCTCAAAGATGCCATGACTTACTGGGAAATCCTGTTTGCACTTGAAGGCGTGGATCCCGTAAAACATTCAACAGCAGCCTTGAAAATGGCGCTGTATCATGCACAGGAAAACAAAGACCCCGAAACGCTGGTTTCATTTATAAGCAATGAAACCAACACAGAGGTTCTTCCCCGTGCTTATGATGCCCTTCGAAATTTTTATCGCAGGTCACAGGACAAGGTTGCTGAAGCAGACACCTATCGTCGCTATGTTGACTTCATGTCTGGCATCCATAAAGAAACCGCAGGCCTATTGAATGGTTATGCCTGGCGCATGACGGAAATTGACTTGAATCTGGATAATGCTTTGGAGCGTGTGACTCAGGGTATCGAGATGCTCGCCGAAGATGCAGGCGCCCGTGAAAAAGCTCAAATAATGGACACCAAAGGTGAAGTGCTCTGGAAACTTGGTCGTATTGATGATGCTGTCGCCGTCATGGATGAATGCATAGCGCTTCAACCTGAAGACACTTACTATCAGGAGCAAAAAGCAAAGTTCCAAACACCCAGCTAAACAGTTCTTTTTTTTCAAATATCAAAGAAGCCGACTCAAAACCTGAGGCGGCTTCTTTTGTTATGTGGGAGCGCTAACTCTTTTTTTCTGGTTATGTCATAAGCAGCCACGATTTAGTTAGACCTCTTTCAAGGAGAATGTTTTTGTGGCAAGAGATATTGAAAAGAAAGTAATCAGCCCCCACTCAGCAGCATTACCCCCTGGATGTTTGATAAAAAAACGCCCCGCAAAAAGCAGGGCGTTTGAGTTTTCATGAAGCTTTGGCTTTAGAAGGAGAAACCGGTCACGATACTTGTTTGAGCAACCACCTCTCCAGAACCGGAATCAGTATCAATGGTACCGTCACCATTCAAGTCAATGTAGCTCTGACGAAAGTCCCAGGTAATCGTGGCTCCGCCACCCAGGCCAACAGTTACTTTGTATCCCAGCAAGGTTCCTTCGCTGACAATATCAAAGGGATCATCAACATTCATACGCAGGATATAGGCATTAGCTCCTTGTATCTTTGGAATTAGGTTTGGTGCGAGACCGATGGAACCCTGAATACCCTTAACGACATCATCTCCCGAAGCCATGTGCTGATAGCCAGCCTGCAAAGTTACCAACCCAAAAAGGTCGGCACCGAGACTACCAAAAACACCCATCATGGATGGATTATCATAGAGTTTTTCATAGCGAGTTCGAGGCGTTAATCCCATTCCGGCATAGTTGACAAAACCCACACGCTCCAGATCATAATTGCGATCGAACAAGCCATAGATAAAGTTGCCTGATGGAGTGATTCTAAATTCCAGGCTGGCTGTGAGGAAGTTGAAAATCTGGGCTCGAAGACCCGGAACAGTGGCTCCCATGCCATACTCCACTTTTTTCTGTCGAATCACGCCATTGTCATCATAATACATGGAGTCAGCGGTACCAAAATATTGACCAGCCTCTGCAAAGATGATCA
>JABMOS010000139.1 GCA_013203185.1 Fidelibacterota bacterium
CCGCCTCCGGGGACGATCCCCTCTTCCACGGCTGCCCTTGTGGCGTTCAGGGCGTCCTCTACCCTGGCCTTTTTCTGCTTCTTCTCGTTCTCTGTAGCAGCGCCCACGTTGATTACCGCCACTCCACCGATCAGCTTGGCCAGTCTTTCCTGGAGTTTTTCGCGATCATAGTCAGAAGTGGTGTTATCAACCTGAACTTTAATCTCGTTAATCCGAGCGGTTAGTTTCTCTTTTTCACCAGATCCATCAACAATAGTGGTAGTATCTTTGTCAATGATGATGCTCTTAGCATTACCAAGATACTCTAGAGTAGCGTTCTCAAGTTTGTAGCCCTGATCTTCAGAGACAACGGTTGCACCAGTCAATACAGCGATATCCTCCAACATGGCTTTGCGACGATCGCCAAAACCAGGAGCCTTCACAGCAGCAACCTTTAAAGTACCGCGGAGACGATTTACAACCAGAGTTGCCAGTGCCTCACCGTCAATATCTTCAGCAATTATGAGAAGAGGTTTGCCGGTCTGCGAACTCTTCTCCAGAATCGGGAGTAAGTCCTTCATTGTGCTGATTTTCTTGTCATGTATTAGAATATATGCATCCTCAAGATTTGCTTCCATGGTCTCTGCGTTGGTCACGAAATAAGGTGACAGATAGCCACGATCAAACTGCATCCCCTCGACGGTCTCAAGATGAGTATCCATGGTTTTGGATTCTTCTACAGTGATAACACCATCTTTACCAACTTTGTCCATAGCCTCAGCGATCAAGTCTCCGATTGCCTGGTCATTGTTGGCGGATATCGTTCCAACCTGAGCAATTTCTTTACTGCTCTTGACATCTTTACTCAAATCGTTAAGAAATTTAACTACTTCGAGAACCCCGGCATCAATGCCTCTTTTGATCTCCATTGGATTTGCTCCAGCTGTTACATTTTTCAAACCCTGGGTAACAATGGCCTGGGCCAATACTGTAGCAGTGGTGGTGCCATCTCCAGCAACATCTGATGTTTTTGAGGCAACTTCACGAACCATCTGAGCACCCATGTTCTCGCGTGGGTCTTCAAGTTCGATTTCCTTTGCAACCGTAACACCATCCTTGGTGATGGTGGGTGCACCATATTTCTTTGATATAACCACATTACGACCCTTAGGTCCCAAGGTTACTTTTACAGCATTTGCCAGAATATCAACACCAGTCTTTAGTTTGGACCGGGCTTCCTGATCAAATTCAATGTATTTTGACATCAAATAATCCTCCTTAAGGATATAAAAAATTTAATACTTATGGTCATCTTTCTCAAAACATATGCCAAACCCCATTTCATGACATAATGGCATTAACTCACGGTTTTGACAGCCTCCAAACTGGAGAATGGCAGACAAACACAACCATGAGTATGATTATGTTCTAGACCTCCTGTCGTTATGGCAGATAAAGGTCGGTGGCATGAACTTGGCGATACCTAGGACAAGAATTGAAGGAAACCACATAATGAATCAGCAAATGCAAACCAACCCTGAAGAAACTGTAAACGCCGTTGAAAAATATGGAATCAATCTCACCAAACTCGCAGAGGAAGGCAAGATCGATCCTGTCATTGGACGTGAGGATGAAATCCGCAGAATCATTCAGATTCTCTCCAGGCGAACCAAAAATAACCCTGTCCTCATTGGAGATCCGGGAACCGGTAAAACCACTGTGGTTGAAGGGCTGGCTCGTAGAATAGTAGAAGGTGATGTTCCTGAAAATATGTTAGGGAAGCAATTGGTCACTTTGGATCTAAGTGCAATGCTTGCCGGTGCCATGTATCGCGGTCAGTTTGAGGAACGCTTAAAAAATTTCATCAAACAGATCATCGATAGCGATGGAGAGATTATCGTATTTATTGATGAATTGCACCTGATCGTAGGTGCTGGAGCTGTCGAAGGACAAATGGATGTTTCCAACATCATCAAACCGGAGCTTGCCCGTGGTCGCATGAAAGTTGTAGGTGCAACCACACTTAATGAATTCCAAAAATATATTGAAAAGGATGCCGCCTTAGCTCGAAGATTCCAACAGGTATATATTGCAGAACCGTCTGTGGAGGATACCATCACAATTCTCCGAGGCATCAAAGACAAATACGAACTTCATCATGGACTCCAGATACAGGATTCTGCTCTCATTTCAGCTGCTACCCTATCGAACCGATATATCTCTGATCGATTTTTACCAGATAAAGCCGTAGATCTTATTGATGAAGCAGCCGCAAAATTACGAATGGAGATGAACTCTGCACCGGAGGATATAGATAACGCACGCAGAAAACTCATGCAGTTGGAAATCGAAGGTGAAGCCTTAAAAAGAGAAAAAGACCAGCGCTCAAAAGAAAGATTGGTAGCGGCCAAACAAGAGATTGAGGAGCTGAAGGCTAAACTAGAGGGGTTAACCAAGATCTGGACGAAGGAAAAAGATACGGTAAACCAAATCCAGGCTATTAAGGCAAACCTGGAGACTCTAAGCCATAAAACCGAACAAGCATTGAGAGAGGGAGATTATCAGACCTCTGCCAAAATCCAGTATAGCGATATTCCCCAGCAAGAGAAGCAAATTGAAAAACTTAATCAGCAATTAGCTCACAGTCAGTTCCTCAAACTAGAGGTTACTACCGAAGATATTGCCGAAGTTGTTGCCAAGTGGACTGGAATTCCCGTCAGCAAGATGCTCTCTGGTGAGCAGGAGAAACTGCTGAACATGGAAAATTACCTACGAAATCGTGTTATTGGTCAAGAAGAAGCAATAACAAAAGTTGCCGATGTGATTCGTATGTCGAAAACCGGTCTCACAGATCAGGAGCGACCATTGGGCTCGTTTCTATTCATGGGCAATACCGGTGTCGGAAAAACTGAGTTGGCTAAAGCGCTGGCAGAAGTACTATTTGATGATGAACATTCTATGGTGAGAATTGATATGAGTGAATTCATGGAACAGCATTCAGTCTCCAAGCTTATTGGGAGTCCTCCTGGTTATGTTGGTTATGATGAAGGAGGACAGCTCACAGAAAAGATCAGAAGACGCCCCTATGCAGTGATCTTATTTGACGAAATTGAGAAAGCCCATCCAAATGTACTCAACATTCTATTGCAGATTCTTGACGATGGCAGGCTAACCGATGCCAAAGGTCGCACTGTGAATTTTAAAAATGCAATTATTGTCATGACATCAAATATACCCAGTGCCGAGATCAGAAATTATCTGCGACCTGAATTTATTAATCGAATTGATGAAATATTGACATTCAATGATCTAGGATCAGAGGTCATAACTGGTATCGTGGATTTACAAATATCCTTGGCCATTCACATGTTGGCTGCGCAAGGCATTGAGTTGAATATTGAACCATCCGCCAGAGCCCATATAATAAAATTTGGTTATCAACCTGAATACGGGGCTAGACCGATTAATCGTATGATCAAGCAGCAGATCCTTGCCCCAGTATCGAGGTTCCTGTTATCGAACCCCACATTGCGTAAAGTGCAGGCTGTGGAAAAAAATGGGGCGATCATCATAGAAGCTCAGGAGTAGTCGACAATAGCGGGAAGTCCAAGCATATCAGATCCAAAGCTAGCCAACATCTACCCCTTCGACCATCCTACGCTCCTCCTGCTGCCGTTTCATGAACTGAGCGGAGCCTGCCCCGAGTTGGTCGAGGGAGCCGGCATGCCCTTATACAGTAAGGGCATGCTGGTTCTGCACCGCTGGCGAACTTCAATTGTTAAAAAATTGCTGGCCCTTATTTAAAGGGGGATACGAAGACAGAAGCTGTTGCCCTGAGGAGTATTGGGTTCGACCCATACTTCGCCATCGTGAGCTAAGGCTATTCTCTTCACGATAGCAAGTCCAAGTCCTCGCCCTTTTTCTTTCCCATTTTCAAGCTGAATCCGGCGTTGGAAAATTTGATCTCTATCAGCTTCAGCAATCGTTTTGCCAAGATCCTTCACACATACTATGACTGTCTGTTCCTCAAGTATTGATTCAATGACAATTTTTTCCCCATCGCTGGCATACTTGATGGCGTTACTGATATAGTTTTTAAAAACCTCAGTAATCAGAGGATTTGCTTCGATGATTAAGTTTGGTGCTATGGCCACCACACATTCCATTTCAGCCGCGCTCAGGGCGGACGCGAGGTCATCCACAGTCTCTTTTAATAAAGTATTCAATGACAAGGACTCTTTCGGGATCGTTTCACCGAAAGCAGCCTGACTGAGAAGGGTTGTTTGGGTTAATACCTCGATTAAGCGTCCACTGCTTGTATAGATGGCTTCCAAAAATTCATTCTCAGGCATCTTTTTCCGAGCAGTTTCTGACAAAGCATAAATGACACCAGCAGGATTTTTTAGGTCGTGCGTAATAATATCAAGCAGCAGCTCTCGGAGGCTATCTGATTGCGCTAAAGCGGCCTCTGCTTGCTTGCGTTTGGTGACAACTGCAGCCAGGGTCATGCTTGAAAGAGCTGCAATGAAGACCAGGATTTGCATGGATAAAAGACTCTCCTTCACTGAAACGAGAGTTATTCCAAACCAACTATTCGCATAAACAATCATCCCGAGTGCAACAAAAGTAAAAAGTAAGAGCGTCGAAGCTGTACCACGAGGACCAAAGCGAAACGCAGACCACATGAGAAGTGGGAAAATCAAGTAGAAATTAATTAGCGAGTGTGATGTTCCCGATGACAGGAACCAAGTCACCAATACTATCGCACTTAATAAAACAATTCTTTCAACATATGCTTTATAGGATCGCATCGTAGAAATCAGACTAGGGTTTGTTGCCATAGTCAGGATAAACGGTGTAATCAGAATCATACCCAGTGCATCAGAAATCCACCACACTACCCAGGTATCGAAAAATGGAGCACCAAAAGCAAGAACAGGCACTGCTGCCCCAAAAAGGGCGGTGAAGGCATTGCTGACAGCGACTATTCCAAAGAAGACAACAACTTCAAATGCCCGTGAAAAAGTAATTTGATATCCCAGGACTCGTGTAATGACTACTGCAATAAGTCCGCCTTCTAGTGCGTTGACCAGCCCAAATCCCAGGCTTACAACAAGGCTGTTGCCACCCGTAAGGTTGCCAGCCACGTTTACTGTGAGGATTACCAGGAGGATTAATATCCATTTACGACGATCGCTCAACAACAGTGCGGACAGTGCTACGCCGCTGGGTGGCCAAATCGAGGCAATCCCTTCAGGCTGAACCGCAAAAAGTAGTCCCAGTCTAACCGAAGCGAAGTAGGCACCAGCGATGAGTGCCAAGTATACTAATAGGGGGATACGCATTTCTGAAAAGGCTGGTTTCTCCTGCGCAGATAAATGGCTTGTGTATGTCATGTTTGATAACCTTTTATGCTTGTATCTCTCGCGATGGAAAGTGCTTCCAAAGCAGGATTACATGAAGAAACGACACACTTTATATCCAGTATAATGATTCCCTAGTGACTTAATTCATAAACATGTTGATAGTGTTCTTCGCTGATCATAAGTTCTTGTCCATGTTTGATCACGTCATGCTCAAGATTATCCACTCTTGAATTAACTGGTTTTTGGTTGATTTGATTTCATGATATAGCCTTAACGTTTACGATGGCATCATGCTTCTGGCGGGGTTAAACTCTTGTGAATTGGCGAGTACGATCCAACTGGGAATGTTGATAGATTTAGTAAATTCACGAACGAATCCCCACTCAGCGCAATCTAGTCAAGTGATTGTCCTTATACTAAGAAAAGCAGCTCTTTACAGCTTATGTGACTTGAGCGCTGACGGAGGGGAATAGGAGCCCTAATAGGGGTTTGTACACTCAGTTTGGCATGGAGTGGGTTTAGTTAAATACGACAACTATTAACGGAACCACGCCTAAATTAAAAGAAACAGCACAAACCCTGCTCAATTCATAACTACTGCCAAACAAAACACTACGAGTATCCATCCTGCTCACTAACACACCGTCTGATGAGAAACGGATCATATATTTCAATTGGCAAGCTTAGTGATGAAAAGCTGCCAGAAATGTCCAAGATGTCCATCTTTTCTCGTCAGTAGCTAAAGTATTACTGTCACGACCTAAACAGAGGGGGAGACTCCGTCCATTTTGGTCATTCGGTCCTCTAAAGGTTTGCAATTAATTTGCAATCGTTGTCCCGAATTGTCCACTATTGTCCATTTCTCGCTAGAAAACTTGAAAATGGCCTAAAAACAAAAAACCATCGTAAGTCTATGAAATACAAGGGAATTATGTGGTGGCCAGGGACGGAATTGGCTTCGGCTACGCTCGCCTTACTTCGCTTTGCTACGTTTGAACCGCCGACCAGTCTACGCTTCACCCGCCGCTGTTGGCGGGGCTTAGCTACGACCTGGCAGGCACTGGGGATTGACTGAGCGTCAGCACTACATGGTTCCCTCGCCTTACTTCGTTTTTCAGTACTATGCAGACCAGCCGTCGCTCAACGAGCTATGGCCTGGCAGGCCCTTATACAGTAAGGGCTTTGCTGGTTTTGTTTGGTAAAAAGTTGCTGTTTTTAAAAGCCCCTGAATTTTAGGCCAGAGGCGCTTAGTTTTGGTGCCACAAACGAATATCAAAAATTGATGCTAAGCTTGATTAGCCCTGTTTTCACATTTATCTGGGGTATTTTCCATCGTTAGCTTGCGCTAGAATTTGTAATAAATTGCCAACCACGGTCGTTGATAGTGGATCCCAAATCGTAGGTTTTCATTGTAGGCATAGTTAAATCCAAAATCCATCCCCAGGTCCGCTCCAGAATTCTTCTCTTCAATTAAATCATAAGTTGATGGGTAATATGGATCAAAATATACTTCTGCCAACAACTGCAAGTTTTTACGGACATCACTGGTGAATGCACCATAGATCCGAGGCATGATATCGTAATTTGGGAGTTTTGTAAGTGATCCTCCCAGTGTAACATTAGTGCGTCCATGTCCACTGGGCTTTAAATAGGATTTTGTAAAGGCACCGAACACCTCAAACCAAAATTTATCATCAGCTATCTCGTCATATTCCCCTATAGGTTGCCAATATCCCCTATCATCCTCTACGTCTTCAACTATATATTCATATTTACTTGGTAGACCGCGAGAATGGAAATGAGCACCAATTGAAAGGGCCTCCTCAGCTTTAATGTCCCCAGAACGATACACCATTATTTTTGGCCGGATATTTAGATCTCCAACGAAATATCCCGTCCATTTTGAACTGAAATGAACCTTATCGGTTACAGCATATCCCCATGAGAAGCCACTGAAATATAAGGTATTGGCTTCAAGGGTGTATCCAGTTGGATCAAAGAAAACATCGATAAGACGTTCGTCACCATAATACCATCTACTGGAATTCGATGATTCTTTCAATGTCCTCATAGTGGCATCATTATTAGAATTAGGGAATATTATCCTGTCTACCTTATCCCGGGCCAGGGTTAACTCACCCAATGCGGACTGGATCACAATGCTAAGATCATCTTCCTTAAGTAGCTCTCCTTTGATCAACTCTCCAGTTTTCATAGATACTTCTACCAGGGTTGCTTTGATATCAGCTTGGTTTAACGTGATGGTCCCATAGGCACTTTCAATAGTGAACACTCCAGTGGAGTCATTTTTATCGAGGACAGTGCCAATGACCTTTTCACCACTTTTAAGATAAAAGGTTTCTACCTCCTGGGCCCAAACGGTAAGGGAGAAAAACAGACAGAGAAGGACAGCAGTGTTGATTGAACGATTCATTATATTGCTCCAGCAAGTAAGAGGTTAAAATCTATCAATATCGATAGTTATGATTCAAGTTTTGACATAATTGAATCTTGATCCCTCTAGACAGAATATTTCTTTAGTAGTGCCATAAAACTTTTCATATTTCCCAGCTGATATGGCAGAACTAACATATTGTGACTAAATTTATCCCAATTTAGGTTCTACCCATCCATTAGAAAGCTTTATTTAAAAATCATGGCTCACCTCGTAATAATTCCCGAACAATTAATTCTCCAGAAAGCTCAATCCTGATTCCTCGCTAGAGAGCTTGAAAGTGGCCTAAAAAATAAAAACCCTCGTAAGTCTATGAAATACAAAGCAATTATGTGGTGGCCTCTAGCATGTTTTTACCGCAGGTGAAAACTGCGGAAGACGGAATTGATGTCCGGCTACGCCTCCATCTTACTCCGCTACGCTACGTTTGGACCTGCGCTTCGCTGGTTTGATCCAATCCTAGCCCATAGCAATAGAAACCAAAAAACCCACCGAGGGTGGGCTTTTTAATTTCTGTGGCCAGGGACGCAATTGAACCGCCGACACGGGGATTTTCAGTAG
>JABMOS010000140.1 GCA_013203185.1 Fidelibacterota bacterium
GAGTGAAACGAAGAATGTATCGAGATAAGCGGATGGGATGACCCTGATTTGGGGATTGCTTCGTCATTGCATTCCTCGCAAAGACGAAAAGGGCTGTTTTAGCTCGCATAATAAGAGCGATACCATTTGACGAATTCAGAGAGGTCTTCTTTCGGGGAGATGGATGGTTTCGCGATGAATGGCAATTCGGCTATGAGGCTATAGTTCAGTGGAAGTAGTGCATCCGGTCATCGAGTGTTCTGAGTGAAACGAAGAATGTACCGAGATGGAAGGACTAGGCGCTTCGATACAATCGCTACTCGATCACTCAGCGTTCTTCTCCAGCCTGGACATCGAGTGCCCGTAGGGCGTACCGAGATGGATAGTTTCACTATATTTCCTAACCACATCTTGAATTTTCAATACATTCTACTATCTTCGCCTAACCACAAAATATCTTGGAGAAAAAATGGAATCAGGATTTGTCTATATCCTGGAATGTTCTGATGGTACCTATTACACAGGCAGCACCAAGGATCTGGAAAGGCGCATTCAGCAGCATCAGGCAGGGGAGGGGGCTAAGTACACCAAAAAGCGGTTACCAGTAAAGCTTATCTATTCTGAAGAGTTCGACCGCATAGATGCCGCTTTTTATAGAGAAAAACAGATTCAATCCTGGAGCCGAAAAAAGAAACAAGCACTTATTGAAGGGAGGTTGGACGACTTGCCACAATTATCCAAGAAGCTATTTCGTGTTTCTGATAACTGAGCTCACTGCTGCTGGACATCGAGTGTTCTGAGTGAAATGAAGAATGTACCGAGATGGAAGGACCAGGCACCTCGATACATTCCGCATTCGCGGAATACTCGGTGTCCTTAATCCCTCTGGTCTCTGATCATCGAGTGTTCGTAGGACCCTTGGCTTGCTTTAGGTAGTCCAAACCCCGCCAACGGCATCTTGTGGAGCCCAGATAGCCTCTCAGTACAGTAAAGACATCCCTTAAGGAATCTCCTCAAGTGAAGTGAGTATTTGTTTGTGCTCGCATCTATTGGTAATTAGCTTGCCTAAAACAAGCTAAACGCTATAAATAAGAGAATGTTTAATTTTGAAGACAGGTACAGATAAGTACTAATATGAAGCGAGTCAAAGTCCCAATACATCTAGCACTATTTATTTGCATTTTCCTACCAGAAATTACTTTTGCTGATTCTGAGAGTACTTTAAATCTTAAATATAAATATGGGCAAATTCAATTACTTCCCAGCTTGAAAAGCGATTCTGGTATTGAATACAGTGGAACCAAGATGTATTCAGATCTTTGGGCAGAGTATTCAGTCAAAATCTCTGAAAAAATCTCATTTGATGCAGCTGTCGAGGTCACAGATCAACCCCACCAACTTATAGGCACAAATTATTCAAGACCGGATTACCCTATAACTACTGGACGAGTTCAGAGGAGTGTGGTCAGATACGCTACAAATTCTTTTGCGGCCAGCTTTGGACGGGATGACATGCTCAAGGAAGCACTTCGACCCCGAGTCTTTCAGTATCCCGCCTCTGGCGATGGTTTCTCCTGGAAATATCATTGGAATAAATGGCATTTTAAGCATGTATTCCAGATACTACCTGCCGAGGAGGAAAATACACAGGTTTTTAGACGCAGTATATCCTATCATCATTTATCAAGAGTAATCAATAACTTCACACTAGGGGTGGGTGAATATTTCATTTTAACGGGTCATCAGATTGGGTTTGATCTTAAACGATTGAATCCATTTATACCCTACTTTGTAAATTCATTTGACAGTAAGCCTGACATTTATCCAGGTTTTGAAGGAGATTCAGACAATAGTCTTATTAAACTTTTTTTATCATGGGGAAAAAATACATCCCAGGTATCTCTATCTTTGTATGTGGATGAATTCCAAATTGATGCTGCTGATAGAGAAGTCTTTAATGATGCTATGTTGTTGAGTTTATCAGCTATCAATGAGTTAGAATTATTCGGACATATCAATGAAATTAATTGGGGGTTTTCTGCAAGTAATCCAAATTTTGGTCAACACCCCGGACCGTTTACCACTACAAGCTTCGCTGTATATCCACTATTTGAATATACCCCAGGTATGAAGCAGCTCGTGTTTGTTGAAACCAAAACTCCAGTCGGAGAGTCGTTTCATCTATTTTTGGGGGGCTATTCAGAACGTTGGGTAAATATTGCCCAACTCACACCTGAATTGATGAACAAGCGGATTGAATTGGATTTATTGAAGGTATATTCTGATTCTAGACTTAGCGTGGGTTTCGAGTACGATCTTAAAAACTATCCCTTAAAAATTGGTTCGACTGGTTGGGTCGGTTCTGGAACCAATTCTTCCTCAGGATTTTTATTAAATCTGCAATTTAACCGGAACAGCAACCCTAAGCGGTGAAAGTGTGATCCTCTTGAATCTTCGGCTGTTTAAGGAAACCACTATCTGACGGTTTGTATTCAGGAATGATTTTCATGAGGGACTGCTTAATTCTCGAAGCATCAAAAGTCACTCCCAATTCACCAAGTTTAATAATATCAGCCCGAAGATCACTCCACTCCTGATATGTTGAACCACCGTTATTTAAGGTCATGATCTTGCCATGATCCGTTTTTGAGAAAATCTCCCCATCAAAAGCCAATTCTTCGTAAAGTTTTTCACCAGGGCGCACGCCTGTATAAACGATTGGAATATCTTTTTCAGGCTCAAGACCTGACAATCTGATAAGATCAAACGCCATATCCTTGATTTTTACTGGTGTGCCCATGTCCAGGACGTAAATTTTCCCTCTTCCCTTAGGCATTGAGCTGGCCTGTAAAATCAACTGTGCAGCTTCAGGGATAGACATGAAATACCGAATCATGTCCGGATGGGTGATCTTGACGGGCCCACCGGCTTTAATCTGTTTCTCAAAAATGGGTATTACGCTACCTGAACTACCCAGGACATTCCCAAAACGAACTGCCATGAAGGATGTTTCACCCATCCTATTGGCTACCTGTACCATAATTTCGGCTAACCTTTTGGTGGCACCCATGACATTCACAGGGTGAACTGCCTTATCAGTACTAACCAGTACAAACTTTTCTACTTTATGTTCAACGGCAGCATCAATCAAATTCATAGTACCAAGAACATTGGTGCTTACTGCCTCCCATGGGTGGTCTTCTTGGAGGGGAACATGCTTATAGGCGGCAGCATGTATGATGACATGGGGCTTATAATCCCGTAGCAAATTATCTAGAACGTTTTTGTCGCGAACACTCCCCAGTACACAAGTTGTAAAAGCTTTTTCATCATGCGCGGCAATCTCTTGCTGAATTTGAAATAAATTGTACTCACTGTTATCGAAAAGAATAACCATTGCCGGATCAAATTTAAAGCACTGCCGTACCAATTCGGAACCAATGGACCCGCCGGCACCAGTCACCAATACTCTTTTCCCATGCATAAATTCTGTAATTGATTGGGAATCAAGTTGAATCTCATCACGTCCCAATAAATCAACATAGGACACGTCACGAATCATTTTTAGGGAGACATTATCGTCAATGATTTCAGAGAGATCAGGTACTGTTTTATAGGGTTTTCCATAGGCTTTACACTGCTCCACAATCCTACGCATTTCAGAGCCTGTTGCCGAAGGTGCTGTTATTAAGAACTCATCAAACGCTATGTTGAAATTTTGCAATTCAGAGATTTTCCCCAATACTTTGAGGCCATGGATAGTCGCGCCTTTTTTTCTGGCATCATCATCAAGGAAGCCCTCAATTGTATATCCAATATGTGGTGTGGTTAGAACTTCTCTAACAATTTTTTCGCCTGTTCGTCCAGCTCCAATCAGTAGCAGACGGGTTTTCTTCAATTCCTCACCATGATAGCGGACCTGCTTCGAGTCCTTCACATAATGTGAGTAATACATGCGGACGGCCATTCTACTGGAGGCGATGGCCAAGGTGGCAAGCATAAAATCTATGAGAAAAAGGGCCCGTGGGAATCCTGAAAAACCAATGAAGAGTCCAAATCCAAGGATGATGGTAACAGAAGCTATTGCATTGGCCTTCACTATACTGGTAATATCCCAAAGGCTTGTATAACGATACATGCCTTTGTAAAGATTAAAAACTGCAAAAAAAGCGTACTTCGTCAATAAAATGATAGGGATTAAATAATAAAATTCAGCTACAAAATGGGGAGGTATCATAAAATCAAATCTTAGGAGAGCCGCGGCCAGCAAACTAAGTAAAATGATAACTCCATCACCAATCAGAAACAGCATGAGTTGTGACTTTCTCCTCAGTCTAGTATACATTCTTTACCATCCCCCCATTTATTTCGACCAATATATGCACAATAGCAATAATTTCTAGTAAATCCAACTCAAAGTTGACTTTATTGAACAAATAGTGATTCAAATCAAACAGCTATTAAATCAAAAATAATTCAGGAGGGGTATGTGGATAAGCGTATCTGTTGCCTCAATAAATTCTGCATTGTGGAATATTCAATCCCGTCACACCTGCCAGGACACTCCTCAGAAGTAGCCTAACACTTATCCCGTTTAAAATAATGGATATGGCATATCAATTGCATTGGATTGGGCGATTTCTGCTCACGGGGACAGACTTGTCGGCAAGTCTGAGTGAGGGGGAAAGGAATCTCAAAGTCTGATCCGGAGGCTCGCCATGCGAAATCTCTTTACCGCCACAATACTTTTAACCATCATTATCACTGGAGCTTATGCTGATATTATCATGACAGGAGATGCCCGCGTGCGTCCCCGTCTGGATATCGTAGATCTGGGAAGCTATGGTAATCGAACTGACAATATCTATTATTTTTACCGTGCTCGTCTAAACATCGCTGCAGATATTGGCGATGGCTACTTCTTCAAAACCCAACTGGGCTATAACGGAGCAGCCAACTTTGCGAAATTTGGTACAGGAACCCTGCCTACAGGTATCAGCTTGCCTAGCGCAGGACGCTCAGAAGTGAGCTTTATGGAAGTCTATTTTGGTCACCAGAGCAAGACCTATGGCTGGGCTGCAGGAATCATCCCAGTTCCACACAATCCACTCCTGGATATGCATTTTTACCCCGGCAAGATGGCCAATATTCCCTGGATACTGTACAACAATGCTGCTGCCTCTGGTTTTGACTTCAACACCATGCTGGCCGGTGGCAAATTTGACGTGAAGCTCCTGGTGGATAACAACGACGGTGTCAAAGTCTCCTCAGAAGGGGATGTCATCGATAGCCTCACCACAACAGATCAATACACTCTGGACGCCAGCTACTCAAGGGCATTGGGAGGCCTCAAGGTGACACCCCAGTTGCTCATGACACTTGCTGATGATGGAGATTCTGCTCCCATGACCTATGGTGCCGGTCTGGCATTGCCCAAGGTCGCTGGGTTTGGTGTTTCCGCCTATGTTGGCATGACCACTCAGTCCGCTGAGAATACAGATGCCTACACCGGTTGGATTACCCGGGCAAAACTAGTCGGAAAACTAGGACCTGGAACCCTCACCGCCTGGTATGATATGGCTGCCTACACCCCAGATGATGACAGCCTGGAACCCACCAATACCAGCTTTATGTGGATATGCTATTCCTATACCCTCCATAATTCAGACAAGGGTGCTGTTACCCTTGCGCCTACCTATAGACTGTATACCCAAAAGACTGAGGGCAGTCTGGATTACGCACGGTCAAACATTGAGTTAACAACCCAGATCACCTTCAGATAAACTCACCCGACCCCTAAACTTTTCATACCACCCGAATTCATTCGGGTGGTAGGGGGCTTACCACATCCCTTACTTTCTTCATCAGCTCCACGAGTTAATCCTTGATATACAGATCATGACTTCTAGCTTTGCCTAACTAAGTAGTAAATCAGGGAGAGCGGTCGTGACCAGAAAAAGTTTTTGCCAGGTACTTTGTATATCAGTAGTAGTCCTATCATCCATAAACCTTTTGAACTGCTCTGATGACTCAGGGACTGCAAAATCACAGCCCACTAAAATGTACACATTCTCAGGGGGACCATCAGGTGGCAC
>JABMOS010000141.1 GCA_013203185.1 Fidelibacterota bacterium
CAATGCGCCCCAGGAAGGGGCCACCATCGTCTTCTCTGCTCTCACTGGAGCCATTGCATCAAATATCGCTACCAACTCCTCTGGCCAGGCTGTGGCTACCTTTGACGATAAGGGTCAGGCTGCGTCAGATGTCAATATCGTTGCGAGATATACGGACAGTAATAACAATACGGTGAGAGATACTGTAGTTCTGCAAGTTTTACCGATGGAAGATTTGGTATCTTCATTTTTTGCCACGACTATCCCCATCAGCGGGGAAATAAATGTAATAGAATTGGATTCAAATTATACTGCCACAATCAACGCCAATGTTCGTGATAGTCTCGGCGTCGCAGTTAAAAACGTAATTGTGAATTACAGAGTTCTGGAGGGAGGGACCATTGGATACCTTAATTCTGCCTCCGATTCTACAAATGCAAGTGGTACCAGCCATGTTACATTTACAACTAACGAAGGTCAGGTTGGGACCATCCTGGTAGAGACATCTGTAAACACCAATGTTATGGAAACCTTGATAGAAGACAACCCAGGTGTGTATGAGTTTGGCTCTCTCTTAAAAGGCGCTGCAGGATCCGAAGTAGCATTTTCTGATACTGTAACATTAAATTTCATCTCCGCATTTGATTATACTTTGAGTGTTAATACACATGATCCAGTCATCTATGCTGATGCTGGTGAGACCAAGGCGAGAATTTATGCTATTGTGAAAGATATAAATGGTGCAGGTGTCGACACGACATCTGTTGAATTTTCTTGTGATGTTGGGACCATTTTTTCTCCGAGATGGACAGATGATTCAGGCGTCGCGGAAACTCAGTTCTCTGATCTTGGGGCTTCCATAACCCAAGATACAAGAGCCATTATCACCGGCCGTATTCATCATCCCCTTTTCGGTGTCATTACGGATACAGTAGGCGTCATGATCCGGTCTGAAAATCCAAATCCCCCTGCCAGGACACCTGCCTTAGTTGAATTAACGTCTGAATGTTCCATTATCCCCAATCCCGATGGAGGTACAGAGTGCCAGACTTCCTCTAGACTCACTGCCATGGTCATGGATTCTTCTGGATATCCAGTGGAAGCCAATACACTGGTTCGTTTCTCAACAGATATTGGCCTTGTTACTGGAGCTGCTGTGACAAACGACCTTGGTATTGCCGAATCCTATTTCACAATTGGAGATTCATCAGGTATTGCTACAATTACGGCAAGGGCTGGGGCAGTAAAGGACTCGACCCTGATTTCCGTTCGTACAGGTTTGCCTGCATATATTGTGATTCCTCCCTCTGCCCCAAGCGGTATAGTAGTCGAGGGTGGATTTGGAATTGCATCCACAACTATCAGTGCCGAAATTCGTGACGCTCGAGGTGAACTGGTTTCAGAAAGATATGCAGTTAATTTTGTGCTGGGTCCGGCTATTCCCGCAGGAGCTAATTTAGATGGCGCGGGTCCAAACGTATGGGTTGAATCCAATTACGGTATCGCCAGAGTTACACTAAACAGTGGTACACAGTCAGGTCCAGTAAGGGTCACTGCCAGCATTACGCTTTCTGGCTCCACAATCAATGCAACCGCCATTCCAGTTACTATTGCAGCAGGGCCACCAGCCTTTATGGATGTTGATATTGATATTAATCAGATTGAGCCCATCGGTGGTGGACAGTATCAGGCTGAGATGGCTGCCAGAGTCTGGGATCAGTACACCAATCCAGTAGAAGATTCGACTCAGGTATACTGGCATATTGAGCCAGATAGTATCGCCTCAGTAATTGGTGGTTCCCTGACCTATGCAGAAAATCTCAATACAGAGCAATATCATGGTTTAGCATGGTCACTCATTTATTGGAATTCGGATAGAACTTTCGAAAATGTCCAGGTTATAGCCCAGACATATGGTGCCAATGGTGTTCTCATTCAGGGTTATGTAAATGCGGCAGAGGATAGTTTATTGTTACTGCCTTTCTATCCTGGCGATTTGCTCGTGATTCCATCTTTGCAATTCTATGATTTTCAGCCATCAGCCAATCCCAATCCATCGCAAGTTCCTGTGCTCTTGACGGCCATTTTGACTGATTATTATAATAATGCCATCAAGAATGGTCGCATCCTGTTTGGATCATTTGGTGCAGCTGCCTGGGATCCTCTGGATCCAGAAACTGGAGCTCCCATTGTGAGAACGAACAATCAGGGTATTGCTCAGATAACAGTTTTCTTTGATGCTGCTCTATGTACACCAAACTTTAATGCGGATGGATCTGTAAATTCATACAATCCATTTACAGCACAGGTCTGGGGTACGCTCCTGGATCCACAGAGTATTGGTAGTGAACAGTCCAGTATTCAGCTGGTGCGGACAATTCAGAATTAATAAAAGGGAATTCCATAGCAATGTTTAATCCCCAATTTCAAAAACTCGGTGACATCCTCATTCATGAGAATGTAATCTCCCAGGAACAGCTCGATCAAGCCTTGGAGAGACAATCAACTACCAAGGAAAAACTAGGTAAACTACTCATTCGCATGGGCATGATTACTGAAACTGAGCTGGTTAAAGTTTATGCTTTGCAGCTTGGCCATCCTGCTGTCTATGAAGAGGAATTGATGAAGGTTGAAGGGAATATCATCAACACTATCCCTGAAGATTTTGCCTATGAGAACATGTCCATTGTACTGGGCAAATCGGAAACTACCGTTGTTGTTGCTATGGAAGATCCTGAGGATCTGGCAACTGTAGATTCAATCGAAAAATTGACTTCATTGAAAGTTGAAGTTGTCGTAGCTGGTGAAACTGCTCTCCAAAATGCCATCGAGTATCACTATGGTAGAATTCGTCAAACAGATGAAGTTGATGCTGCCTTGTCAAATATCCAGGTGTTCTCTGGTGATGAAGATGACTCGGACATGGTTGACCTCAGTAAAGAGGGTATCAACGAAGAGGATGCACCTTTTGTTAAACTGGTGAATCTCATTCTTATGGAAGCCATCAAGGAGCGTTCAACTGATGTCCACGTTGAACCCCAATCCCATGTTGTTAATGTAAGAATCAGAATTGATGGTGTCCTGCAGAAGATCATGACACCTCCAATTTCTTCTTTGAGTGGTATTACCACGCGCATTAAGATTCTCTCTAACCTGGATATCGCAGAGCGACGTCTGCCACAGGATGGTCGTATGAGTATCCAGATGGGGGAGCGAGAGATTGATGTTCGTGTCTCTGTTTTACCTACCGTGCATGGCGAAAAGATTGTTATGCGTTTGCTGGATAAAGGTGGCTTTAATCTTGATTTGACCACGCTGGGTTTTCACGCAAGAGAACTGAACATGTTTGGCCGTTGGATCCGACAGCCATATGGTATGGTTGTCATCTCTGGTCCGACTGGATCAGGTAAATCAACCACATTGTATGCCTCGCTTAAGGAGATTAAAAGCGAAGGCACAAATATCACTACGGTTGAAGATCCTGTTGAATATCAGATGGATGGTATTAGTCAGGTTCAGATGCGCGAAAAAATTGGACTAACCTTTGGTTCCACATTGCGATCAATTTTACGTCAGGATCCTGATATTTTACTTATCGGTGAAATTCGTGATGAAGAAACTGCCGATATCGCCATCAAGTTTGCTTTGACAGGTCACCTTGTATTCAGTACAGTTCACGCCAATGATGCACCATCAACCATTACACGTCTTATAGATATTGGGGTTCCCCCATTTCTGGTAGGATCCAGTTTGAACCTGGTGATGGCTCAACGTCTGGTTCGTAGCATTTGTTTGAATTGCAAAGAGGAATACACTCCCACAAAGGAAGAGTTATCTCGTCTTGGTATGAAAGCAGATGGCCACAAATACTATCACGGCAAAGGCTGCGTCCAATGTCGACAAACTGGGTACCGTGGCAGGTCTGGTATTTTTGAAATGCTAGAAATGCGTCAAGATATTCGAAAATTAGTCTTTGAAAATGCCAACCAGGAAGTCATTCGTGAGAAAGCCATTGAACATGGCATGGTATCGCTTCGTGAGGCCGGTATCCAAAAGCTTAAGGATGGTATTACCACATTTGAAGAAGTGTTACGTTCAACAGTTGAGGACTTTTAAGTGGCTGAAATTGATGCAAAATTAGCCGAACAACTAAAAAAGGGTGAGCCGACTACCGAAGAAGCATTTGAAAAAATTGCTGCTGGAGGTAAGAAAAAGAAGAAAGCCGATATTCAGTGGGGAGATGAGTTCATTGAAGAACTTAATTTATCCTTACAGAAGATTAGAACTCGAATCCCCTTAAAGAATCTGGTCTTTTTTACACGTCAGCTTGCCACCATGTTTGCTGCAGGATTGACGTTGGAAAAATCAGTGACAAACCTGGCTGAAGAAGAACGTCATGCCGGGTTTAAAAAGACCCTCCAAAATGTTTCAGATGATATTCGTCGTGGTTTGAGTCTGAGTGATGCCATGGAAAAACATCCAGCTACTTTTGATAATCTATTCGTGGCACTTGTCAAAGCCGGAGAAGTTAGTGGTAGTCTACAAACCATTCTTGATCAACTCGCCTCCTATATTGAAGCGGTGCACGACACGGCTCAGAAAGTGAAATCCGCACTGTATTACCCCTTTATGGTATTGGGTTTTCTGGTGGTCGTTGTGGTGGCTATGCTGGTCTATATTGTGCCGAGATTTAATGAAGTGTACCAGTCGCTGGGCGCTGAATTGCCAATCGCCACACAGATGCTGGTTAGGGTTTCTGATGCCGTCGTTGAGAGTTGGGGGCAGGTTCTATTCTTTTTATTTGTAGGATTAATTGTTGTCTGGATGATTGGGCTCACACGGAGAGGAGGGTATCTGGTGGATACCTTCAAACTGAATTTCCCGGTTTTTGGCACGCTTATCAACTACAATATTTATAATAAGATGACCAAAACTCTTGGTATTTTATTGGGCGCTGGAGTACCC
>JABMOS010000142.1 GCA_013203185.1 Fidelibacterota bacterium
AACCGACACCCCATGGGTGTCCAATATATTAATACGGAGCGATTCAGCGAATTCAGCAGCTTCTTTCGGACCAAAATGCATCTTCCAGTTCCCTGCGACTATCTTATTTCTTTTCAATTATTTAGCTCCTTTCAAAGCTTCAAAAGCTGGTAAAGAGATACCACTTAAAAGTTCCAGTGATGCACCACCACCAGTGGATGTGTGTGTGACACCACCATCCAAACCAAATTTACTCAGGGCAGCTGCGCTATCCCCACCACCCACAATGGTGGTCGCACCAAGCCTGGTGATTTCACAAAGTTTTTCCGCAATGGCTTTTGTCCCCCGCTCAAAAGGTGCCATTTCAAACACACCCATGGGGCCATTCCAGAGAACTGTTTTTGATTCATCCAATATACTGGAGAAAGATTTAATGGTTCTTCCACCAATATCAAGTCCCATAAGATCACCCTCAAGACCGCGAATTGGCAATTCCTGGCTCTGAGCGTTCTCAGAAAACTCACTGGCTGCTATACAATCAGAGGGAAGCACCAGATTCACCTTTTTCTCCAAACAGAGTTCAATGACGTCTGCTGCAAATTGTATTCTATCCTCTTCTACAAGAGAAGAACCCACATTGTGGTTTAAAGGGGGAGCACTTAGAAATGTAAAGGCCATTCCACCACCAATGAGAATATTATCCGCGACTTCAGCCAGTCGCTTAAGAAGATCAATTTTTCCACTCACTTTTGATCCACCCATAACTACAGTAAAGGGACGTATGGGATTTTCAATGGCACTGACCAAAAACTCGATCTCTTTCATGAGCAGAAAACCGGCTGCCTTTTCCACAAAATGCTGAGTCATGCCTACATTTGAAGCATGTGCTCTGTGGGCTGTTCCAAAAGCATCATTCACATAGACATCTGCCAATGAAGCCAGCTGTTTTGAAAAATCGGGATCATTTTCTGTTTCTGCTGAATGGAAGCGCAGGTTCTCAAGCAATAATATCTGGCCAACCTGTAGCCGATCAGCCAATGCTTCAACATCAGGACCTACACAATCAGAAGCAAAGATTACCTCTGCCTGTACGAGTTCACGGAGTCGCTTGGCGACAGGAGCAAGACTCATCTCCGGAACCACCGTTCCTTTAGGTCTTCCAAGATGGGAGGCCAGAATAACTGCAGCCCCATGTTCCAATAGAAACTCGATGGTTGGCAAAGAAGCACGTATTCGAAAATCATCTGTGATCTGACCATCTGCATCCAGGGGAACATTATAATCAGTTCTGACGAAGACCTTTTTACCCTGAAGATCCAGGTCTTTGACATGTTTAGGCATCATGCTATTTCCTAAAAGACTATACTTACTTGGCGTTATTTAACACATCAGCTAGAGCCATGTGTAAATCAAACTTGAATTTATCCACATTGATTTTGGGCTCATGCCAAACACCATAGTCACCAGCCATGATCAATTTGACCAGGTAACTCTGGGTGAGGGCTTCCGTGGTCTTTTTATCATACCAGCGGATATCAACCTTGGCGGCATTCTCATTTACTGCACCCAGTAAAGCACTGAGAAAGGTTTGACGATTTTCTGTGTCGGTGTTGATTTTTGCAAAACCAGCTCCAATGAGTCCCTGAATCTGTTCCCAGTCCGTTCCAACAAAGTTCTTCCAGGTCTGTCCGTACTTGTCAGACATGGTTGAACCAAGAGCTTCCAGCTGTTCAACGGCATATTCCACCACTTCAGGATAGAGAGTTGAGGCACCATGGGCTACGAATATAGTTTCGGGCTGTATACGATCGGCGATTTTAAGTAGTTCATGGGCAAGCTCTATGTTCAGTTTAACTTTTGTACCTGGTTTGCCTTTATTTGGTCCGTGCATGGTACCAATTGTGGGTGCGATCATGAGCACACCAGTTTCAGTAATGAACTGTTCAAAATCTTCAGGGTTGGTATAAGTCGAAATCTCAGATTTGGTATCTTCGTCTTCCTCGCCAGCCAAAACACCCAGTTCACCTTCGACTGAAACGCCTAAGGGGTGGGCCATGTTTACAACTTCGCGAGTATAGCCAATATTCTCTTCCAAGGAACGGGCACATTTATTGACATGATCCGTTGAGTTATCTGCCATGACACTTGTAAGATGCTGAACAGCACCCTGGACAACTTTTCGTCCACCTTCAGAGGTGTAATCACCATGATCGAGATGGGTAGCAATTTGTACACTGGACCTTTTAGCCCGGGATTCGATATAATTTGCGGCAACTTCCAGTCCCGTGATAGGATCCCCGTCACCAAAGTGTTTAAGGGCACTATTTGAGAGAGCCAACAAACCTGATGAACCTAAGGTTTCATAAGCATCAAAAGCAGCGTTGATACCCTGGAATGTGGTAATATTAAAAGCAGGCAGTGCGTATGATGCACCCTTAGAATTACCTTTTTCACCCAGTTTTGCCTTGAGCGCTAACGCATGGGCACTGGTAAGGTTGTCTGAGAATCTCCTCGAGGTGTTTAATTTTGGTGGGTTGTCGTAAGGTTTCATGCCTGAATCTCCAAATATATGTTAAAAACTATTGTTACTATTTAACTTATTACATCTTGCTATATTTCTAGTAACTCACGGCACAGTTACTACAAAAATCAGACCAAGTCAAGCACTCCCGAATCGGGGTGTGGAGAGGGTAATAAGATCAATTTCCCCTGCTCCATATTCTTTCAAAACTCCTGCTAATGTGTTTGAGGTGGCCCCGGTGGTCAAAACATCATCTACCAGTAAAATATGGTTATCTTTTATGGCAAAACCATCAGTTATTCCAAAAGCAGCTCGAACATTCTCCACCCGCTCCTCGGCGCTTAGCTTGGTCTGAGTTGAGGTGTATTTTGTCCGCTTTACCAGGTGACTGCCTAGTGTGGTATTTAAGCTTTCTGCGAGCCAGCGACTCATATCATCGACTTGATTGTATCCACGTTCACGAAGTTTACGTGGATGAAGAGGTATGGAGATCACCAAATCTATCTCATCTACCGGTAGTTGATCCAGAATCTGAGATTTATAATGATTTAACACGACTCCAATGGGTTTACGTCGCCGTGAATACTTTAAATGGTGAATAAGATTTTGGAAGGGCTCATCGAATTCAAAAAGAGCCCAAGCCTTTGAGATATGAACATCCCCTGGTATTGAAAATTGTTCATGTGGTTTTCCGATGAGTTTGAAGTTTGCCAGGCATTTAGGACATATTTCTGAGTATCCACCTTCCAGACGATTGTCACAAATCAAGCAAAGAGGTGGATAAATCAGATCGACAACACCAGTACATAAGTCTTTGAGGATGTTGGGAATCATACGAGGGAAAAGCTGTAGGGTTTTTGCACTTTCCATATGATTACCGTGAGGTGTGTTAGTTGATGAGTAGGGCCGCGCCTATTATGGGTGCAGCATCTCCCAATTCAGCAGGTTCTATTCTTAATCTTCCACGTTGATTTTCGAATAAGTGTGCATCAACCACTTCACGCAGGGATTCAATAAAGAAATCAAATCCAGCAGCCAGTGAGCCCCCGATGACAATAATTCCTGGATCTAATAAGTGATTTACATATACCAGAGAATGTCCAACAGACCTGCCTAAAAGACTCCAGGCAGCCAGGGCGTTTGCATCCCCCTCCTGAGCCAACTCGAATATTTGAAGACCTGTTCTGGCTTCACCGGAAATATTCTCATAGTTGCGCTCCAGAGCTGGTCCAGAGGCATAATCTTCGAAAGTCCCATCATTGTAAGGTGCCAGACCATATTCAGTTGCAGTCCCATGGGCTCCACTAAGGATTCTGCCATCCCAGACAAATCCATGGCCATAGCCAGTTCCCAGAGTAATTCCATATACAAAAGCCTCGCCCTTGCCTGCTCCAGATATGGCTTCACCAAGAACAAAGACATTGGCATCATTATTCATCTTAACGGGTACATCGAAATGGGCTTGAAGACGGGCGACCAATGGATAGTTTTGAATAATTGGAGTGTTTGGTGTTTCCATGACACTATCATGGGTATCGTTCAGAGGTCCAGGTGCTCCAACCCCTACACCAATCAATTCATAATCAGAGTGGTCAGAGATGCTGGCTTTGATGGTTTTGGCAATGACCCGCATAAGTTCATCACCGTCTTCAAATTTGGACATTGCAATTTTATCAAGCAGAAGGAGTAACTCCCCCTTCTCGCCTACGAGTCCAATACGAACCTTGGTTCCCCCAATATCAACACCTGCACGCACTTTCATTTTCTAAAAACCCACCTTGTTATTTAAGATATCTTTGCCAATCAGTATCCTGGACCTCATCCCGTGCGTCAGAGTGAACCAGTTGAAAACTGCCATAACCACTACGGTCTACAAAAATGAAATAAGCCCCACCCTCAAGTTCATAGTACTGCCAGGTGATCCATGGTTTTTCATCCAGGGATGATTGTTGGTTTTCGATATTACTTGGCCGGCCATATTTTATCAAAATACGACCCCTGTCCGTTTTCCACCCCGTATCTGATTCAGATCCAAAATCCCTATTGGCAATCTGGACTCTCTGGTAAAATTCGACTTTGAACTCATTGATCTTGGTTTCTGGATTAGGATCCCTCCGATCCCAGAAAGTAGTCAGTACAGCTCTCTTTCCCACATCATCAGAATTTTCGTAGAGCCGCTTCTCTTTTTTATCCATTACGATGCTAACAACATTGTAAATATCATCCAGCTGCCCGCGACTTAAACCAGCGTAATCGTCCTTTTCCTCAGCCTGTTTCTGTTTGCCGGCTGTTTCCCTGAGAATGTAAAATGTCCGCCTCTGACTGGTTGACTGCTTTGTGACTCCGTCTGAGATTTCCACTGCCAATTTGTAGATTCCGGCGCCTAGGCCAGCTGTATTCAGGCCTCCCCATTCCACCACAGATGTCCCAGGCATCTTCTTATTGCTCACAGGTAAATCCTGGACAACATCACCATTGAGGGAAAGGATTTGTGTGTGAAAATCATAATTACCAGTCCCAGACAAACCATAGGCCTCAATGAAATAATACATCATAGGGGCTGCTGCAGAAAAAGTTCTCTGGGCATTGGGAACTACGTCATATCCATATCGGGTAAATTCATTTTCCTTCTTAGCCTCAATTACTTGTGAAGCGATAGTAATATCAGAGATGGATAATTCATTCTCGGGAAAGAGTTCCAGACTAACTGGTCTCTTCATGGTCTGCTGTTTCTTTGAGTGGACATCCACGATGGTCACTAAAAGAGTGTAATCTCCTGGTTCAACATAGAATTTGCTAATATCTGGTACCCAGGTGAGGTTTGGTATGGATTGTTTATCAGGAGCCCGGTAGGTGCGCGTCCAGCGATCGGGATCGTAGGGGACAATATCATCCTGAATCAAGGCAGTTTGGAAAACAACACTGGCCTCCCATCCACCTTCTACCTCAATATAGGTAAAAACTGATTGGGGAATCATGAGGTATACATCCAGATAGACACCGCCCTCGATAGAAAAGCGGGAATAATCGAGTGAGACCTTAAAATCTATTTTGGGTTCATCCTGAGCACTCAACACACCCAGTAATAGCAGTACGAATGTAAAAAGCCTTTTAGGTAAATTGGACTGATACAAGTCGGGACACTCCTTCCTCTTCCATGGTAACGCCATATAAAAACTTGGCCGCTTCCATAGTGAGCTTATTATGGGTAATCACGATAAACTGAGTATGGGTAGTAAAATGCTCCAGCATCTTGGTATACTTTCGGATATTTCTATCATCAAGAGGTGCATCAACCTCATCCAGCACACAATATGGACTGGGCTTAACTTGATAAATTGCAAAAAGCAGGGCAATTGCGGTAAGCGCTTTTTCTCCTGCGGATAGCATTTTAAGATTTTGGGTTTTCTTGCCGCGAGGTGTGGCTTTAATGATAATATCACTTTCTAGGATATCATCAGGATTTTCCAGGAGTAGCATGGCTTCACCGCCATCAAATAACATTTGGAAAGTGCCCTTAAAATGCTCCTGAATTTGACCGAAAGTTTCACGGAATTGTTGTCTGGCAATTCTATCCAGCTTGGAAATGGTTTCAAGCAGGCTTGTTTTGGCTTCCATGAGGTCGGCCTGTTGCTCTTTCAGGAAATTAAGTCGACCCTGCTCCGTATCAAATTCGTCTTGCACTGCCATGTTGATGGGTCCAAGATCTTCAATAAATTTTTGACTCCGGCGAATACGTTTTTCAACTTGCTCCTGATCAAATTCAGAAAGATCAAGCTCGTGGGGCAAGTCACTCTGATACTTCTCTTGAACCCGCTCAACAATATGCTGCTGTCGAGCCTCGAGATTGGCCCCAGAAACCGATAATTCTCTTAATTCATCTGCGGCCGCTTCACGTTTATGGTGATGATCCCGCAGTCGCAATTCCAACTCGTTCAAAGCTTGACGCTTGACCTGTACTTTGCCAGCCAGACCAAGCAATGCTTCCGTCTCCTGCTGTAATGCTGACTTCACCTTGGCCAGATGATCTTTTTCTTCTTCTTTGGTTCCACGATTGGTTTTAAGAATTTCCTCGTGTTTGAGCTTCTCTTCTTCCAACCCCAATTTCCGAGTGGAAATGTCCTTCAGGGTCTCTGAAACACTAGCAAGGCGCGTGTCCAGGTTCCTTTCCTCATTGCTAAGGTTGACATGTTCCAGCCGACCTGCCTGAGCGTCTTCGCTGGTTTTATCACGTTGACTCAACAGCGTCTGTAGTGATGTTTCCATCTCGCTAATTTGGGCTTCGGTGTTAATTCTTTCCGATTCAGCATCAGCCAGTTGGGGGGCAAATGATGCAATGCGTTCGTCAGCATCTTTGATCGCCTGAACCAACTCCCCAATCTCCTGATCCACACTTTTACTATCAGCTTCAGTTGAATTGATGCCATATTGGGCTCTGGAAGATTTGCGCTCAACCTCTAGAAGAATTTGGCGTTGATCATCGCGGGACGCCTTGCCGGTTCTCAATTCGCGTTCCATGCTCCCGATCTGTTCATGAACCTTTTCAATGGCATCGCTGTGCATTTGAATATCATCTACCAGCTTTGAAAATTGTTTGCGCAGTCGCTGAATTCGATCCTTGCGCCCGATAATAGTATCTTCCCCTTCGCCACCTGAACCACCCTTAACCAGTCCAAAAGTGTCGTATAGTGTTCCGTCTACACTCACCGCTCGACCACTTATATTTTTCCAGTCAGCCTCATAATTGTCTGCCACCAGGGTGACGTCTCTCAGGAGAAGTTGTGCCAGGCCCTCATACCCTGCTTTTGGAGTCACGAAGTCAATGGCAGCACCAATAACGTTTTTTCCGGTTAGAACAGAAGTGCTTTTGGGCTTGGCTTTTAAAATAGGTTCCAGGGGTAGAAAAGTTGCCGAACCCGCTTTCTGATCTTTTAAAGTTTGAATCGCCTGCATGGCAGAATTTCGATCACGGGTAACCAACGCTTCAGCCAGTGGACCCAAAGCTGTCTGGATGGCCTTTTCGTAACGCTCATCCACAGTGAGGAGATCAGCCACTGTCCCTAGTATACCCAGGGATTGGATATCCTTGCTGAGCAATTTTCTCACGCCACCTGAGTAGCCCTCACCTGATTCAATCAATTCTTCATAAAAATTGAGCTGATTCTCAATACTGACCCGACGACCTCTCTTTTGGGCAAGGGTTTCACGGGTTTCGTTTAATTGGGATTGCATCTCTTGAAAACTTGTCTCCAATTCAGCAACCCTGGTCTCCAACGCCTTATATTGGGTTTCAGCATCTTTAAAATCCGAAGCAACCAGATCCAATGCTTGTCGATACTCAGTCTGAGATTTATGAAGACGTTCTTTCTTGGTCTTGAGATGTTCAATACTGCTTCTATGTTGTGTGAGTGCTGCTTCCTGGTGACTCTTCTGGTGGTTGAGATCACTAAGTCTGTTTAACAGATCCATGTGCCTCTGATTTTGAATATCGTGCTCGGTCTTGGCCTTTCGATATGCATCAACTGCTGCCTCAAAGGCAGCTTTTAACACATCGTCTTTGGCCTTGGCTTCATCAATACGAGGCTGAATATGAGCCTTTTCATTGCTGAGCTCAGACTGGAGCGTGTGTGAAGATTCTTCACGTTCAGCCAGGGTATGCTGTTCTACACGTATACGATCCAGAGCGGTTGTGGCACTGGCAATTTTCTCCTCAGCAATCAACAGGGTTTGTTCAATATTGATACGATTGGAATTGCTGATGTTAACTTTTTCCTGCTGCTCCCCATGTTCGGTCTCTATGATGGTTAGCTGCTCTTTGGCTTCCACAACCCGGTTCTCTTCCAGACTGACTTCTTCACCACTGGCACCATAGCCATCCTTAAGCTGGGCAATTCTCTGTTTAATCGGGGTCAACTTTTCTAAGACCTGGGAACTTTCAAACACCGCCAGAGAAATCTCATCATCCTTCAGCTGCCCTTGAACCCTGTCAAAACGTTTATATTTGGCAAGTTGTCTTCTCAGGCTGCCCACACTTTTTTCAACTTCATTAATAATATCATTTACACGATTTAAATCTATTTCTGTAGAATCCAGACGACGCATGGACAAACGACGTTGTTGTTTGTATTTATTTATCCCCGAGGCTTCCTCGATAAGACGACGACGCTCTTCTTTGCTCTCACTGAGAATGGATTCCACCATCTTGAGCTCGATAACAGAATAGGCATCTGATCCCATGCCAGTATCCACAAAGAGGTTGTGAATATCCTTCAATCGACAGGCGTTTTTATTGATGAAAAATTCACTGGCGCCATCCCTGAACACACGTCGGGTAAGCACCACATCAGTGTATTCAACAGGTAGCAAACCACGGTCATTGTGAATCGTAAGAGACACCTCAGCATAATTTACCGGTTTGCGCTTATTGGTACCACTGAAGATAACATCATGCATATTCTGGCTACGAAGAACAGAACTTTTTTGTTCTCCCATAACCCAACGGATGGCATCGACAACATTGGTTTTACCACAACCATTGGGACCCACAATACATGTCAAGCCTTCTGCAAACTTAAGCTTGGTAGGTTCAGCGAAGGATTTAAATCCCTTTATCTCAAGGTCAGATATATACATGTAGTGTTTCTATCTCCAATAAATGCTACAGGGGAATCGGTCTCAAGTGAGACCCATAATACAATTTGATTAGCCAGGAGGCCAGGTCATTACTCGACCACCTAAAACGTGGAGGTGCAGATGGAAAACAGTCTGTCCAGCTTTTTCACCATTGTTCATCACGAGGCGATAGCCATCATCCAAACCAACTTTTGCAGCAAGCTGTGTTCCCTTTACCACCAGTTTGCCTATGAGTGTCTGGTCAGCTTCTGTCAATGCACCTGGACCTGTGATGTGCTTCCGAGGTATAACTAAAATATGTGTCGGTGCTTGAGGGCTGATGTCATTGAATGCAAGGATATCATCATCCTCAAACAGCAATGTAGCGGGTATATCTCCAGCAATAATTTTACAAAAAATGCAATCTTGTGACACATCGCCTCCTTTGGGGGTTATACAGGATCCGGAAGAAGTGCTGATACCAATCCCACTGCGTGGATGGCTGCTGTTTCAGCACGTAAGCGTCTGGGACCCAGACCCGTGAAAGTATAGTCGGAAATGGATGCTAAATCAATTTCATCCTTTGACCAATCTCCCTCGGGACCAATCCAGATGACAATGGGAGTTGAAACGCTCATTCCCTGGATAGAAGGTACAATGGACGAGCTGAAATCTGCCCCATAACAAAAAAGATGTACTGCAGCTGGGAGGTTCTTTACTACCGTTGAGAAGGGTGTCAGATCATGGATAAGGGGACATCTTGACCGCCGGCTTTGCTTCATTGCCGCAACTGCAATACGCTCCAGGCGATTTTTGTTTACCCCTTTTTTGATGGTATGATCAGTAAGCAGGGGAATAATTTCATTTACTCCCAGCTCGGTTGCTTTCTCAACGATAAGGTTGATATGATCCCCTTTTAAATTTGCCACAGCCAGGATCAGATGAAGCCCCAACTCCCCACGGTTCTGATGCTCTTCCAAAACTTGAAGGTCCAGTGAGGATGCTCCAATGGTGTCCAGAGTAGCTCGAGCAGCCGTGCCGGCTCCATTGACCACCCATATCTCATCGCCTTCCACAAATCGGCGTACTCTGACGAGATGGTGAAATTCGGTCCCTTCTAATTTGAGGTGTGTTTGCCCGCTCTTAAATGCTGGCAGAAAGACTTGTTCACCGGTGATCACCGGTTGAGAAACTCCATTCCAGCTTGAAGAAAAAGACCCTTGTATGTCTGACGTGTGTCAATCTTCCTGTCGAAAGATGCATAGTCATAACCTACTCTGAAGGTGTAAGAGCCCCCTTGACCAGTCAAGATACGGATATGGACGCCCCCACGAAGCAGGGGAGCAAAATCATTCTCAACATGCTTCCATCTCTCAACAAAGGCTGCATCATCTTCAGTGTTTAGCGACCATATCGGTCCTGCAGAGATAAAGCTACCAACCTGAAATGAAGGATGCATGGTATCGATAAATGGCAACCAGGTAACGCCAGGCATCAGCTTTACGAAGCTCAGGTTGCGGTCCCTGATTGAATGGTATTGACCATAAATATCAACATAACTGAACGTATCATTGCTTTCAACCAGAGACCAATCCATTTCAAGATCCAGACTCAAGGCTTCACTAATATGGTAGCTGTAGAAGGCGCCAAGACTACCGCCATAGCTAAGAATCTCCATGTCAAAGCCCATGGTTTTATAACGTAGGGGTTCACCAGGTTGAGCCCAGAGAAGACCAAAACTAAGTGATAGGAGTGATAGAAATTTCCAGGTGGGTTTCATCGATAGCGAATCATCTTGAGTTCGTGATACCCAGTAGTGCGCACAAAACAAATCTCATCCATGTAGTTTTCCATAAAGAGAAGTCCCCGCCCATTGCAGCGCATGCGCTGTTCAGGTGTTGTAGGATCTTCCAGGCATTCTCTGTCAAAACCCATCCCTTTGTCACGAATCCTTAATTCCAGATGGGAATCGTAGAGGGTCATCTTGATGGCTACATCATGATCCGAATCATTTCCATTTCCGTGCTTAATCGCGTTATTGACACCCTCTTGGAGTGCTAAAATTATGTCCTGACGCGTTTCAGCGGGGTAATCGGTTCTGCTCAAGACCTTGCTTGCAAAATCCTGAACTCTTTCAATTTGGGTAAGGTCTGACGGGATGGCCAGAAAATGATCGAAAACTTGTTTGTTGCTCATACTATTCACGGGCCGAATTATAAGATAAATTGGGCCTGACAACAAGCATGTTCAGCAAGAATTACAAAACCTGTATTCAGAGGGTTTTCGGAATAGAAGAGGGGAATTATTCGACTTCTTTAAAGTCAGCATCCTCAATGTCAGATTCATCAACCTTTAATCGAGGGGATGCTTCACTCTCCTGATCATTTAGTTGGACGCCATCTCGATCCACAATCTTTATTTTGCTCAACATGTTTTTAGCTGTTTTAAATACAAAATAAGCCAGGGCAAATAAGATTAGATAGCGCACGGTATCACCTTTTTATGGGGTTGTAAAATTTGGTGCCTTCAATGGGTTGGCGGATGGTTTCCAGGAGGTCTGAGAGGTCATCTTCATCATTCACAAAATCAATATCTGTGGCATTGATTATAAGCAGCGGTGAAGCCTTGTATCTAAAGAAGTACTCATTGTAAACCTGGTTTAGGGCAACGATATAGTCACTATTAATGTTAGATTCAAAATCTCTACCTCGCTTGCGAATATTGTATAGCAATCGATCCGTATCAGCTTGAAGATAGATGACCAGGTCAGGATGGGTGATAGTTTCTTCCATCATGCTGGCGATTTTGTCATAGAGACTCATTTCATTCTCATCCAGGTTGAGATAGGCAAAGAGTCGATCCTTCTGAAACATATAGTCAGTAATGAGTAATTTTGAGAATAATTCGGTCTGCCTCAGATCCTGAAACTGACGATATCGACTTAGCAGAAAAAAGAGTTGAGTTTGGAATGCATACCGTCTGCGGTCGCCGTAAAAATTAGAAAGGAAAGGATTTTCCTCAAACTCTTCCAGGACCAGCCGGGTGTCCAAATGTTTTGATAGCCGCTTTGCAAGACTGGTCTTGCCGACACCGATGACACCTTCAATTGCAATATGGTAGAGGTTTCTCATAGGGCCAATAGTTCCGATTCAAGGGGTCTAACCCAGTTTTCGTCTGTACAGGCATCCAGAAGTTGGGAGATACTGTTTTTACTGACGGGATCAATGAGTTCTGGGGTCAAATCACACATGGGTTGTAGGACGAAACGTCTTTGCCTAAAGCGGGGATGTGGTATAGTCAAGTCAGGATCAGTTAATATTACATTTCCGAACAGTATAATATCAAGATCCAGATTTCTGGGACCATTGGGAATCTCATTGGCTCGCTTTCGATGGGCTTGAGCCTCTAAGTCCATAAGAATATCAAGCACTTCACGGGCACTGAGTTGTGTATCCAACATGATGGCGGCATTGATAAACGAAGCCTGGGGAATACCCCCAACTGGTTGTGTCAGATAAAGGGGGCTCATCTTGGCATCTTTGAAACGCTCACTTATCCGGGTGAATGCGAGTTCGATTTGATGCTGGGGATTGTTTTTATTAGAGCCGATGCCTACGAGAACTTGCGTCATGTCTGCTTACCCATGCGTGTTACTTCCACTTCGACGTAATCTAATACCGCATCGATAGGAACTTTCATTTTCCGGACATTCACTGTCATTTCCTCTACGTCGAATTGTTCCACTAGAGCTTCTGCAAGGTGATTTGCCAGGGTTTCGATGAGATGATACTTCCTTGCTGTTACCATTTCCTTAACCACGGCATACACCTGCTGGTAATCAACTGCTTTGTGAAGGGTGTCTTCTGTAGAACAACGACTGAAAGGGTAGCGAATTTTTATATCCACTTCAAAGCGACCGCCGAGTTCCTTTTCGAAATCCTGGACTCCGTGATAGCCGTAAAAAACAAGGTTTTTGATGGTTAGAATTCCCATAGCACGGAAATCTACTTAGCTTACGTAAAATTACAAATGGCTTTCATCAGAGCATGCAAATAAGCTCTTGAAATGTGGGGAGAAACTCAAAAGAGACAGAAATTGAATAAGATTTGAGTGGATGGCAGGTCACAGCCTAATCAATTATTGTGACACAATCCATAGATCTCAAGGATCTACTCAAGGGAAGTTAGTCCTTCTCGAATTGCATATTTTGTGAGCTCGGGGATGGAGTTTAATTTCAGTTTTGTTTTTATTTTTACTCGATGGGCTTCAACCGTTTTCACGCTTATAAACAGAGTGTCAGCTATATCCTGGGTTGATTTCCCCTCTGCTATAAGCTGTAGGACTTCCTTTTCACGACTGGTAAGCTCGGAAACCTCGCTCCCCTCCTCCACTAGCTTACCCACATAATCATTAAGAACGCTAGTAGATATTTCTTCACTAATATAATAGCGATCCTGTAAGACCTCCCTGATGGCCTTAATGAGTTCGCCTCCTGCAGAATCCTTTAGTAAGTAGCCTTTAGCACCGGCTTTGAGCATCCCCTGGACAAAGTGTCGATCAGAGTGCATGGAAAGTGCGATTACCTTTAAATCGGGGTTCTCATGCAGCACCTGGCTGGTCGCTTCAATACCGTTGAGCTCAGGCATGGCAATATCCATGACAATGACGTCAACTTCCGTTTTACGGGCTAATTTTACAACCTCACGACCATTCTCAGCCTGGGCAACTACAGTGAAACCAAGCTCATCATTGAGAATTGATAATAAACCTTCCCTAAACATTGCATGATCATCTGCTAAAATAATATTTACAGCCATTACATTCCCTCCAGTGAGACGGGGACATTCAAGATTACCATGGTTCCGCCGCCTTGTTCAGATTGAATATCAATAACGCCACCAAGATATTCAATCCTTTCTTTTATGCTAAATAAACCAAAACTATCAGATGGGCGCTGTTCTGGTGCGAGAATTGATGTGTCAAAACCTTTACCATTGTCTGCTACGCATAAAGAAAATGAATAGCGAGTTGCATCTGCTGTGATGGACACATTGGTCGCATCCGAGTGTTTGACCACATTTTTTAATATCTCATCCACAGAGCGAAATAGTATGACTTCCTGTTCGCTGCGCAATCTGACATTCTTAAGGTTATGCTTATATGAAGTGACAATATTGTGTTCGAGTTTTACTTTTTCCAGTCGCCATTCCAGAGCTTCAATGAGACCCAATTCATGGAGAACAGGTGGGCTCAGTTCGTAGGTTATGGAACGAGTTTGTTTGACAGCATCAGCGATATCTGTATTTATGGCCTTCAACTTCGCCTGAAGTTCTGGATCATTGATGGAGTTTAGTAATCCTGCCATTTTTATCTTGGCCATGGCCAGACTCTGACCGAGATGATCATGGAGAACGATAGCAAGATGGCGACGTTGTGCTTCTTCTGCCAGAATGAGGTCGGAGGACAGGCGCTTTAGCATATCCTGATACTCCCAGATTTCTGCCTCAACTTTTTTACGCTCAGAAATATCTCTGGCAGTAATTTGAATGGCTGGGGATCCTTGATATCGAATAGGTATGGCTGATACTTCCACAGGAAGCAATTGACCATTTTTGCATTCATAGACGTCCTCAATGGAGAAAAGATCATCACTCTGAGCAATCATGGTTGCTTCCAGCTCTTTGGAGATTCCTCGGCGTATGGGTTCTACCAGATCTGTGATGTTTCTTCCAATTAGATCTCCAGCATGCTCGAATCCCAACATTTCAATTAAGCGACGATTGACAAAAACGATCTTCTCGTCTACATGAATGGCGATACCCTCACGGGCCAAATCTATGACTCGGTGATAATTCTCCTCACCCTCTGTGAGCTTGGATGTATTCTTTGGATCTAGAGTGTTGATGACTGTAATCCTTAACGTCAAGTTTTGTTGGCTTAGCCTGAAGATAAGGCGGTCTGTTCAAGGAGCAACAATGTTTACCTCACCAAAGCTAAACATGAAAAACTTTTAAATTTTTGTGATTCTAGAGGAGATAAGCCCACAAACAACCTGTTTTGAAGACCTCCCCTGTCTTTGAAAAGCAGGTAGAAGGAGAAAGTGAGTATTTGATGGTTCCACAATTAGGATATATTGTTCTATGATGAATACTTTCGACACACAAACTATTACTGATCTGATGCATCAATTTAACGCCTGGTTCCTTGATCATATTCTGATCTGGACCAATCTGGTGCAACTATTGATCATGCTCGGAGTCCTGGGAGTCAGTCTCCTTATCAGCAGACGCCTTCAACCAGTTTTACAGCAACGATTGAACAGATTCGATGGGTCAAAAATTGCTTTCACAAAATTCCTCGAGACCATCCTAAATCAGCTTGCAGGCATTCATCAAGTTCTATTCTTATGGGTCGCAGCTCTCATTTACAGTCAGCTGGCCATCCCCCATCTCTTTCTTAGTCTCGTGTTAACCCTGCTGGTGGTTTGGTTGGTTATCCAGATTATTTCTGTATCTATCCTGGATAAATTTTGGGCCAAATTTGTTTCAGTCACCGCCTGGGGGCTGGCAACCCTGAGTGTCCTTGGTATTCTCACACCAATGATCGAATTTTTGGATAAGATAGGATTCCATTTAGGTGAAGTACATATTACGGTTTTAGCCACACTTAAAGCTGGAATAATTCTTGCCATCGCCCTGCGTCTCAGCAAATGGTTTGGTGCCTATTTTGATAAGCAAATCAGCCGCTTTGACCAACTCTCCGCGTCTTCACACGTGCTCATCAGCAAAACCATCCGGTTCTCCATTTATTTCTTGATCGCTCTCATCGTATTGGAGAGTATTGGTGTTGATTTAACCGCTCTGGCTGTTTTCGGTGGTGCTCTCGGTGTTGGTATTGGTTTTGGTCTTCAAAAAGTAGCCTCGAATTTATTAAGTGGCATCATTCTGCTCTCTGATAAATCTATCAAACCAGGGGATGTCATTCAGATTGGGAATGTCTATGGGTGGATTTCTAGTCTTAAAAGCCGTTATGTGAGCGTGGTAACCCATGATGGACATGAATATTTAATCCCAAATGAAGACCTGATCACCCAACAGGTGATTAATTGGTCCTATTCAGACACGCGAATAAGAATTAAAGTCTCTTTTGGCGTTGCCTATAAATCTGATCCACACCAAGTTCAAAAACTTGTGCTTGCGTCTCTAGATAATTTGCCCAGAATACTGAATGAGCCCCCTCCCATCTGTCTCCTCCGAGGTTTCGGTGATAGCTCTGTTGATATGGAGTTAAGTTTCTGGATCGATGACCCGAAGAATGGCACAGCGAATATTCAAAGCGATGTCCTATTCAGAATCTGGGATGTTTTAAAGGAAAATGGGATTGAGATACCCTTCCCACAGCGCGATATTCACATCCATAGAAACGATGATCCAATACTGGATAAACCCAATTCTTAAGCTTAATATTTAATCTGGATTCACCTGGTCTTCAGGGGCCTCTACAACCAGAACGCTGGTGGCAAGTTCTTCTGAAACCCATTGCTCAAGGCCATCATCATCCGACCTGATTTTCTCAAGATCTGTGGGATCGTAACCCTTGGGAAGTTTGGCCAAATTGCAAATAGGCTCTCCAGGACTCACGGCAGGTAAGCTTGTCATGCCAACAACCACACCATCAAAAGGAGCATATAGAATATTCTGATCATCCCCCAGTAAAGTGGTATTTGTAACCAGGGCTTGATCCTTTTCCACCATATCACCTGGTTTGATGTGAAATTGTAAGAATCCACCATGCTCAGCCCGTATCCATTTTGATTTCTCCACCACAATCTGATAGCTAGGCCGCTCAACAGGGGTGTCGATCATACCCAGACTGCGAAGGACATTTTTTATCCCTTTGACTGCGGTCTCAACGATACTTGGTTCTACTTTCCAAATCTCTCCACCCTCCATGATGATTGTCGGGCAACCGGCATTACAAGCCTCGCGTCGAAATCCACCTGAAGGTCCGATGCCATTAAGAATAAGATCTGAGCCAAAAGCTTTGGCCAGTTTGCGCACCTTGGGGTTGGTCATGTCCCCCCTCACATTGGGATAATTGGTTCTCCGAATGGATGCCGTATGGAGATCAATTCCATAATCACTCCTGGTAACAATCTCATTAAAGATCTTATGGGCCAAACGGCTCGCCTGGCTCCCACTTGCAGAGCCAGGGAAGCAACGATTAAGATCCCTTCTATCCGGGAGATACCTGGAGTGGCGATCAAAGGCCAGAATATTTAGAACAGGAACAAGAATGAGCGAGCCTTTAAGCAGCTCAAAATCTGGATCCTGGATGATATGGCGAACCGCTCCAGTGCCATTGATTTCATCTCCATGCAAAGCAGCTGTGATAAATACCACTGGTCCATCAACCTTTGCTCGCCTGATATGGATTGGAATGGTAACCGTGGAGCTGCTATAACTCTCTCCAACATTGAGAAAGACGTCCCGCTCTTCACCTGGGGCAATTTTTTCACCGAACCAATCACCAATCGGTTTCCGTTCACGCATATTATTCATTTCCAATAACCTCAAGTGGACCTGTTGGTTCTTCAGCAATTTCTTCAGAGGTTTTTAGTACTTCTTCGGCTGCGGGTAGGTCAGGTAAATTCTTGACCTTCTGACGACGTTTGCGTTTGGTCTTCTCTGGAATAAGGTCACGCATGAGCTCTAACTTTCCAAAACACAGGAGTCGATCTTCAGGCTCTAATACGCGACTGGCTTTTGGATTGGGAATAACAGTGGTCCCACGATGGAGGGTCAGAACGTTTATGTCTTTATCACGCAATCCTGACTCGGTAATAGTGTTTCCAACATATCCTGAACCCTGGTGAATTTGAAGCTCTGCGACACCATACCCACTACTTACCGTCAATCGTTGTCTGAGATCAATATCTGGAAAATTCACTTGAGCTGCAATATAGTCGACGATGGCTCCAGCAATATCCAGTTGCGTACAACCTTCAATCCCCTCTAGTCCTGGAGATGAATTCACTTCCATTATCTGGGGACCATCATTGCTCTCCAATAGATCAACACCAGCGACTCGGAGTCCCATGATTTGTGCTGCACGAACGGCAGTCTCATGATATTCTTTGCTCAATTCTACTTGTTCAGTTCGGCCACCTCTATGCACGTTGCTTCGGAATTCCTGGCCCTGGGCCACTCTCCGCATGGAGGCAACCACACGATCTCCAACCACAAATGCACGGATATCACGGCCCCTGCTTTCGGCTACAAATTTTTGAATCAGTACATTCTGTTTCTGACTTTGAAGCATCTCGATGATGGCCTCAGCCGCATTGATTGTTTCAGCCAGGAGAACCCCAATCCCCTGGGTTCCTTCTAAGAGCTTAATTACCACAGGAGCGCCACCAACTCTTTCAATGGCAGGGATAACATCTTTCTTGTCCTTAACGAAAGTGGTCTGGGGAATACCAATATGATGCCGACTCAATATTTGTAGGCTTCGCAGCTTATCTCTTGATGTAACAATGCCAGCAGATGGATTTGCACAGAACACATCCATTTGTTCAAATTGGCGTACCACTGCGGTACCGAAATAGGTTATGGAAGCTCCAATACGAGGTAATACGGCGTCATAATGGGAGAGTTGTTTCTGACGAAAGTATAGATCTGGGTTTCCCTGTTCTAGATCGATGGCAAACTTCAACGTGTTTAATACTTTTACTTCATGCCCTCTTTGGACAGCAGCTTCTCTGAGCCGTCGGGTGCTATAGCAACCTGGGCTAACAGAAAGTATTCCTAATTTCATAGGTGTTCCTTTATCTGGTCTTCTTCTTATTCGAAGATTTTATTTTTTTCTTTTTACGTAAGGGTCTGCCACCATAGTAGGAATTTCCGGCATCAACGAGGAAACGACCCCGAAATGCCTCACGTCCTAGGAGCATCCTAAAACCCATATTATCCCGGCTCGCCAATGTTAATTCCATGGGATAACTTTTTCCAAGCAACTCAACTTGGGTGATGATAACAGGTCGGCTAGAGGTTTTGCCATTGGAGCTGCGGACATTTCTGTACTCCAGCACTTCAGTCTCAGCCTCAACGGTTGGTTGTGATTTACGTTGATCCGGATGTATTTTAAACCGAACCCACGTTTTCTCATCACGCTTAAAACTTTCCAAATCAAATACGTGCAATGAAGATGATCGGGCCCCAGTATCGACTTTCACTTTGATGGATTTTATTCCAAAATCAGGCAAACCGACCCACTCTCTCCAGCCGATGACTTCAAGTGTCTTATTTTTTGATTTTTTCATTATTCCGTGAGCAACTGATACTTATCAACCTATTTCCATTACCCCTACTTATTAGATGAGAAGATAATAACCAACCTACGATATCCTTACGCTGTTTTCCGGGAAAGCTAGCTATGATTATGGAAACATCACACTATGAAACTGCGGAAGACATCATTCGTTGATCCCATAACTCAGGGTGATACCATAGTATGGATCAGATAAACCGTATTGATTTTCGATATGCCAGAGAGACATGTATATGTGATGGAGCTAAATAATTATTTCAATTTGAATTATAAGTGTTATCACCTAGTAATCAGGGCTGTGCGGCGTCAGACCAATTCGGTTCATTTGATCTAA
>JABMOS010000143.1 GCA_013203185.1 Fidelibacterota bacterium
CAGGTATAGGAGAATATTTAGGCGAATGAGTATTGGAATTGACATTGGTCGTTATCAGATCAAAATCGTACAGCTTCAAAAAACGCCAAAGGGGTATGCGCTTCAAAATTTTGGAACAGAGCCAGTGTTCGACTCAAAGCGTGATTATGATCCGGAGCGTCTTGATGAAGACACAATCATTGCAGCAGCAGAGCGCTTGTTGACTCGCATGAAAATTAGTCCTCGCCGAGCCAAGCTGGTGACGACGGGACTCAGCAACCAACAATGCAGCATCCGCCAGATGAAAATGATGAACACGGATGATGAGGATGAGTTGGCATCTGCTCTCCAGTTTGAAGCTCGAAAGCACATCATAATGGATGGTACAGATGCCCTTATGGATTTTCAAATTCTTGGAGAAGACACCAAAGAGATGGACAAGCTCAACGTGCTCCTGGTTGCCTCTACTCAAAAGAACCTCGAGAGTCATCTTCGAATGATCAAGAATTTCGGTTTTAGACCAGGAATTGTAGACACTGAAGCAGTAGCCATGGCAAATTCATACGTTATTGAGCATGGATTGCCTGAAGATGGTGCCAATGTATTTTTGAACATTGGAGCTGTCTCTTCCACTCTGGTTGTCTGGGGTAGACAGGCGCCTTTCTTTACCAGGGATATTCAGATTGGTGGACATCACTTTACCAAGGAGCTGGTAGAGAAAAAGGAAGTCAGTTACCAGGAAGCTGAAAAGATTAAATGTGATCCTGCTTTCAATGAATTGACCCTAAAGATCTCAGGAGCTGAGCAGAAGGATTTTACTGTCAGTGTCGCTGAACATACCATTTACGATAATCTTGTTGATGAAATCCGCAGATCGCTGCGTTTTTATATTAAAGAAAGCAACGAAAGTTATTTTCACAAAATTTTGTTGGTAGGCGCATCCACAAGTATTAAGGATTTGGATGCATTTATTGCAAACCGATTGAACGTAGCTGCGGAAATTTACAACCCTACTGCCCAATTGCATCACGATATGCATAGTGATATCACCGATCCTGGTGCGTATGCTGTGGCAGTCGGTTATGCCATGCGTGGACTGCTGGAATAGCGGCATCATTCAAGTCGAAATTACGAATACACATCCATTGCTGTGAAATACTAAAAAAGCATTTTGAAGCTCATGTCGAGGAATCATGATTAACGTAATTAAAATCAATTTAAACCAAGCTTCCAGTAAAGCGGCTCGTTTGGAAAAACGCCGGGAACAGACGCGATGGGGCGCTTTTGCCTTCATTGTTTTGATTCTGGTTGCAGGATTTGCGTTCATGCTAGGTGAAAACTCCCAGTATGCACAAATTATCGAAGAAAAAGAGTCACAAATCGCATCCATTCAGGCACAAATCGATACTTTGAAGCAAGAGGGTCGTAATTTGGCCAAGGATGACATTCTTGCTATGTCAGAGCTTTCAGATCGACGGACGATCTGGGCTGAGAAACTTAATGCCCTGGGACGCTTAATGCCCCATGATATGGCCATTACCCATCTCACCTTCAAGGATCGCTATCTAACCATAGCCGGTGTATCTCGAATTTATCCAGATGAACGTGAATTTGACATTCTTGAAGAGTTTATCGCCCGATTAGAGAATGATAAAATTTTCGCTGAAGATTTTACAGATATCAAATTTGCCAGCTATTCAAGGATGACCATTCTGAATCAGGATGTGGTCAATTTTGAAGTTCGAGCTACCCTGGATCTTCCTGACCCCAAAGATCGCAAAAAAGATATGGGGAGGAGAAGCTGATGAAACGTGTGCAGCTTTTGGCCGGGATAGTATTTGTTCTGGCGCTTTCCTTCTACTATACAGTGAATTGGGTTTATGGCGACAAGCCTGCAGATATCAGGTATCTGGACAAAGAAATCGAAAAACTTAATGAGAGTTTGATCACTGCTCAAATACTCTCAAATGAATTAGACCGGGTTTATAACCTTTTTGAGGAAAACCTGGCTGAGAGCAAGTCAGATGAAGTGACTGAGGATGCCTCCATGGAGTTTCTCAATTCATTGACCATGACACTGGATAGTTTGGGTATTACCACCATTTTTATGCGTCCCAAGCCTCGCATCACAGGTCGCATTAGCGTGGAAACGCCTTATGATTTAGAAATTCGCTGCAATTTCAAGCAATTTGGCGTTTTAATGGCCAACCTTGAAAGTTCCATGCGATTGATTCAAGTAAATGAATTCCACGTGAAAAATGGGATCGAACGTCTCAAGAATACAAAGGATGAACGCATCCTTTCGGAACAGAATATTGAGCTCAAAATCTCGACACTAACTCTATTGAAAGGTAAGAAATAATGGATAGACGTACACGCTTCTTCTGGTCTCTTACCATCATGGCAGGTGTCATTATCTTCGGAATGGAAGTTTATGCCTTAAGTGGAATCCGCTCAGATCGTGAAGATATTCTTGCGGCTGCAGCCAATATTAGCATTGGTACCGACGAGGAGTTGGAAAGGGTTATTGCTGAATTAGAGGCTGAGTTGGAGGAGAGAGCTTCCTTTAAATTCACCCTTAAGAATAACCCCATGAAATTGAACAAGGTTGTATTCTTGACAGATGAAATGGGACGTTTGATTCAAAGTATGCAGGCCAATACCATTCGAGTGAGTGGCTTGTATATGAATTTTGATCCACCTCGAGCTACTGTGGAATTCCAGCAAAAGGAAAGTCAGGTGAAGGTGGGGGATGTTCTGGGAAAATATAAAATTTTACGAATTACTGAAAATGGCGTTGTCGCTTACCAAGAGGGTAAATCAAAATTTTATCCGTTGCAGGGACGAACGGTTACTGCTGATGCAGCTCGGAATTCGACACGAGGTCCACAATTTGATGATGAAGAGGAAACCTATTAATGAAAACGAGAAGATATATTCTGGTCAGCATACTCATGTTGGTAGTGGCAACCTTTGGTATCGCCCAGAATCAACAACAGAAATTGATTACCATTCACGCTGAAGATGCCCATCTCCCGACTGTTCTTTCGATTCTTGCCGATGAAAGTGGTTATAATATCGTTACCAGCCCTGAAGTAAATAGCCAGGATAGAATTTCAGTACACATGGATGATGTGCCAATTGAACAGGCTGTGAACCTTGTGGTTCGTGCTGCTGGTTTGAGCTATGAATTGGTAGGGAAATCCTTCCTTGTGGCCACAGCAGATCGTCTTTCAGAAGAAATTGGTGGGAAGGCTTATGTCATCCCTCTTCAATATGCCGATGCCACTGAAGTAAAGATGATCCTGCAGGATATTACTGAAAAAGTAGAAGTAGATCGGGGGGGTAACAAACTCCTGGTCCATACCAGCCCCAAAAGTATCTCTGAAATCATGGGAATTATTGCCAGCATAGATGTACCTGTTTTACAGATCAAGTTGGAAGCTCGAATTATTGAAGTGACGCTTGGCGGGGAAAATAGTATAGGTATAGATTGGGCACGTCTGGCTCAGATTACAACCATCGTTGCAGAAAATGCTGCTCCAACTCTGGCTCAAATTGGTGGATCCCTGGTTCCAGGTATGTCCCAACAGAGTCAGACTGATGGAACTGTTATTGAACAATACAGTGCCCTGCCAACTGGGAGGACACCAGATAATACGTATTTCCAGAGGATAGACCCCAATAATTCAATTGGATTTAGTCGTCAGCTTACCGCTTTTGATATCACACTTGATATGTTGCTCAAGAACAATGAGGCTGAGATTCTGGCCAATTCCTCCGTGGTGACCCTGAACGGTCGTGAAGCCTTCATTCAGATGGTTGATGTGATTCCATACATCCTTTCCAGTGGTGGCGTAGGTGGTCAGGTTCAGGTGCAACGCGAGGTCGTAGGTATTAAACTGAATGTGAAACCAAATGTCAACAGTGACGGATTCATTACTGCAACTGTGACACCTGAGATTTCAAATTTTTATGATTTTGTCGGGCCTGAAAAGAATATCCCCTGGGTTCAAAAAAGAATTTCTACGACCACAGTACGCGTACCAGATGGCGAGCCAATTATCATTGCTGGTTTGTTGGCTGTAGATCGAAAGAAAATCACTAACTCTGTTCCAATTCTTGGGAAGCTACCCTATATCGGTCGTTTTTTCCAACATGAGTTTGTGCAAGAAACTAAAAAGGATCTGATCATCGAAATCACGCCTCATATCATCAAGGATACCTATACTGGCATCAACAAGACCGATCGGATGCTGGAGTTAGAGGACACCTACATCAATACTGAGGATGATGAACAAGATGAAAGTGAAGTCATTGAGGAGGTTCCTGTTGAAAAGGAATAACTCAGAACTTCTTGGAGGAGGTTTGAATATGAAAAGTAATATTTTCAGAATAATGGCCATACTTACCCTGGCTGTAGTCGTCCTGGTTAGTTGTGATTTAAGAACCCCTGATGATCCTGATCCTGAAAAGATCGAGTATAATCTTAATTTGACATCGGATCGGTATGTGATCTATGCTGACAATGGTAAGACAGTTGCAAAACTTACTGCCATTCTCACCAATAGTGTCAAAGAGCCCCAGGAAGGGGCCACCATCGTCATCTCTGCTCTCACTGGAGACATTGCATCAAATATCGCTACCAACTCCTCTGGCCAGGCTGTGGCTACCTTTGA
>JABMOS010000144.1 GCA_013203185.1 Fidelibacterota bacterium
ATCTGAAGGAATGACAGATTGAATTTCTTTGCCCAGGGGTGTGAAATAGTTGCGACTCATCCATTTCAAAAGATTGATAAGGTGGGCATCGAAGACGGGTACTGGATCAACAATATTTTCGAAGCTTTTTAATTTTCCTGTAAAATCAGCAGGTGGATCTGATTTGACACCAATGATCATACCCTGCTGTTTGCGTCGCCCCAGGGAGGCAATGACGCGCTGTCCTATTTGAACGACATCGTTCAATTCTTCAGGAACTGAATAAGTAAAGGCCTGATCAAGACTCAGGGGAAAAACAATTTCAACATACATAGCTTTTTCCATCTTATAAAATGAGACTTCGGGGGATTAAAAGAAACGCTTATTCAGGAAATGTGGTTAACGGGTTAAAAATAATCTATGGCAGGAGATATAAAAAGACCTGCTTATATTTTTCCAGTGTAAAAGTTTGTATCTCCAGATTACTTCTTAATCATCTGTGATATCCAGGCTCCCAGGCTAATGGCCAGTCCCTGAATAACCATGACCCTCCCAAAATGCGGGTCAACAGCCTCAGCACTAAAGGTGGCGATCTGCAGGGAAAAACCGAAGGGGATAAACCAAAATATACCGGCAGCCCGAATCATGGTGCGCTCATCAAAATCTACATTGCGACCCTCAATTTCAACCCCCCTACGAAAGAGCATTTGCAAGATACGGTACAGTGTGAGCATAAATATGAAGGTCACCGTTGAGAATCCCAGCATGAGCAGCATTTTTGTGTCTGACAACTCGGCCGTGATGTCTCTTTTATACCAGGGGTACGACACGCCAGCCAGGATGCCGACCAAGAACAGGAATAGTCTAAATCTAATCGGGTTATTAATAAACCATCGTGTGATAAAATTTGTCAAAATTCACCCCTTTTAAAATATTCACGAATTGATGCTACAAAACTAGGCTATGATTGGCTCTCATCAAGGAGTACTTCATTCCATGGTGTTCCATTGGCATCAATAACAAAAAAACACAAGAAATCCACCTGGTTTACCCTGGGTCAGTCCTGCCTCAGGTCATTTCACGGCCTTTAAAGGGGTGTTTTGGGCGAAAAAATGCAATTACTGGCAAAAATGTCTAGGTTCAAGCTTTGAATTGGCCAGATCGACGTTTAGTTTGTTTTGCTTGAAACAGGACAGTGAATAACCCGACATTCGGAGATCAAAATCATGCAATTTACCGTTGACTCGTCAACCCTTTTACACGGCTTGCAAAAGGTGGCTCGCGTAAGCCCCACCCGCTCAACCATGCCCATTCTCAACCACATTCTCTTCACCGTGAAGGGAAATATTCTCTCCATGCGCAGTACTGATATCGAGATCACCTACACACTAGACCTGAATGTCCTGGGTGATGATGATGGTGCAGTCGCTCTGCCTGTCCGCCTACTCCAGGAAATCACCGGCGAGTTACCGGATACTGAACTCACCTTTGCCTGGTCTGATGACAGCCGAGTGACACTGTCCACAACTGGAGGTACTTACAAAATTGTTGGACGTCCCGCCATGGATTTCCCGGAAGCTCCAGAATTGGGTCCAGCTCAAAGTCTAGAAATCAAATCCAAGATTTTAAAGCGCACCGTTGAAAAAACTGTTTTTGCTGTCTCCAAGGATGAGCTAAAGCCAGCCTTGCTTGGGGTGCTGTTTGAGTTAAAGAATAATGAAATTCGCGCTGTTGCCACTGACGGCCATCGTCTGGTAAAATACACCAACCGGGACTTTGTCTCTGCCGATTTTGAGGCCAATATCATTGTTCCACCTAAATTTTTATCGCTGATCCAGTCTTTTCTGGATGATGGTGATACCATCAATTTGTCCGTTGGGGAAAAGTACATATCCGTTGCAACAGAGACCGCCACTATTTTTAGCCGCCTCATTGATGAGCAATACCCGGATTATGGAAGTGTTATTCCTTCCACCAACGATAAGACGGTTACCCTCTCCAGCAAGGACCTGGTCACCACAGTCCGTCGTGTTTCCATCTTTTCGAATCGTACAACTCACCAGGTCGCCCTGAAACTTCATCCTGGCTATCTGGAAGTTTTTACTGAAGATCCTGAAGCCAGCACAAGTGCAAAAGAACAAGTTTTGGCCGATTACGATGGTGAGGAGTTGACCCTGGGATACAATTCAATTTATCTCAAGGATATGCTCAAAAATGTTGAAACGGATCGTGTGGTTTTCAGGCTGGGTTCTGAAATTGGTCCAGGATTGATATTGCCTGAAGTACAGGCTGAAAAAGAGGAATTAGTAATGCTCCTGATGCCAATACGGCTTCAGGGATAGACAGCTATCTTTGCAGGACAGCCAGTCGTCAAACTGATTCTACAAAGTGGAAATAATTGACCGGTTTGATTACTGGCAGAGATAAGGCATTGAATCGATACGTTATGATTAACGATACATCCATAATCAAAACTCAGGTATGCTGATTAAGTCGCTTACGATGATTGACTTTCGTAAATACGAGCAGGCTTCCATGGAATTTGGTGCTTTTACCAATATTCTCCATGGGGAAAATGGTGCTGGCAAAACCACTATTCTGGAAGCCATCCACAGTCTGGCCTATACCCGTAGTTTTAAAACCCGTCTGGATGCTGACTTATCCCGTCATGGTAAGGTGGGCTACCAGTTGAAGGGCATCTTCTCTGACCATCATTCAAATGATCATGAAGTCCGTCTCAAGGTGGAATCTGCCCGCAAAAAATTGGTTAGTGTAAATGGTAAGAACCTCACGAGTCGTGCACAAATAATTGGTCGTTTTCCTTTAGTTTCCCTGACTCCTGAAGATAGTGAATTAACCTTTGGCTCCCCTGAAATCAGGCGTCTATTTTTTAACAAGCTCATTTCTCAGGTCGATGCTGGCTATCTTGAAAACTTGCAGATCTATGCCCGCATTCTCAAGCAGCGCAATGCTTTGCTCCAGAGTTATGCCAACGACGGCACTCAAATTGACCGAATTCAAATTTCTACTCTGGATGAGCAACGAGCCAAAACTTCTGCACAACTCCATGAAGCCCGCAGCAAGCATATCGCTGAGTTTAAAAAACTTCTCTATGCGGCCTATGATGAGCTTGAGGATGAGAAATCAGTAAAAATGGCTTTCATCTCCAACGTGAGATCAACTGCTGGTGAGCTTGAAGGTCTATATCGGTCGGCCTATCAGGACTCCCTGGCTGAAGATATGCGCAAGGGTACCACCACCCGTGGTCCCCATCGAGATATTTTCACTTTTTACCTCAATACCAAAGATCTTCGAAAATTTGGCTCACAGGGGGAACACAAACTCGTATTGGTGGCAATCAAATTTGCAGAAGGACGTTTCCTGGAAACTTTTCTAGGCGAGCCTCCTGTGTTTTTACTGGATGATCTCTTTGCAGAACTCGATGTGAAACGTAGTGTCATGATTGTAGAGAGTCTCCGTGGAGACCATCAAATATTTATCACAGCCACGGACCTGGCAGACTTGAGACATCATGGTCTCGAGCTCGAAGGAGATACCCTGCAAATTATTGATGCAGGAAAGATGCAGGCCAATGGCTAAGGCAGAAAGTATTGGAAATGTATTTACCCAACTCTTTAGCGATCTGGGTATTGATAAAGCGATCCAGCAAAATATGGCTGTCTCCCGCTGGTCTGAGATCGTTGGGGAGAGAATCGCCCAAATTAGCGACGCTGAGCGTATAGAAAACGGTGTTCTATATGTCAAGGTTAGCTCTCCAGTTTGGCGAAATGAACTCGTATTTATGAAAAGCAGTTTGATAAACAGTGTTAATGAAGCATTAGCAAAAACCGTAGTTAAGGATATCAAGTTTACATGAGTGATAATCAAACAAATCCTGCAGCAAAAAGTTATAGTGCGGAATCTATTACCGTTCTTAAAGGTCTTGAAGCCGTTCGTAAACGCCCGGCCATGTACATTGGCGATGTGGGCAAGCGTGGTCTTCATCATTTAGTATATGAAGTGATTGACAACTCCATCGATGAGGCCATGGGTGGGTATTGTGATACCATCAGCGTAGTCATCGGTGAGGGTGAAACTATTACGGTTGAGGACAACGGACGTGGTATTCCTGTTGATATGCATAAAGAAGAGGGCCGTCCGGCACTGGAGGTTGTTATGACCTCACTGCATGCCGGTGGAAAATTTGACAAGGACTCCTATAAGGTTTCTGGTGGTCTCCATGGTGTGGGTGTGTCTGTGGTAAATGCACTGGCTGAATGGCTCCATGTAGATGTCTATCGCAATGGCTCCATCTATGAAGCTGACTTTAAAAAGGGGCTTCTAAGTGAGGGTATGCGGACGACTGGCAAAACCAAAAAACGAGGTACCAGTGTCTCCTTCAAAGCCGATGATTCCATTTTTAATCATCACATTTTCGATTGGGATGTCCTGGAAGATCGCATTCGTGAACTAGCCTTTCTCAACAAAGGCCTTACCATCCATTTAAAGGATGAGCGCGCTGCAGAAGGGCGAGCTGAAACCTATCTTTACAGTGGTGGATTGAAGCAGTTTATCGACTATCTCAATGAAAACAAACACCCCATTCACCCTCAGGTCATCGCATTTGAAGGTGAAAAAGATGATGTACCCATCGATGTCGCCTTTCAGTATAACGACAGCTATAACGAGAATATCCTCAGCTATGTAAATAACATTAATACCATTGAGGGAGGTACTCATCTCTCCGGTTTGAGAACTGCCTTGACCAGAACCTTAAACAATTATGCCACCCGCAATAATATGTTCAAGAAAACCAACACCACATTAAGTGGTGATGATGTTCGTGAAGGTCTAACCTGCGTTATTTCCATCAAGGTGGCTGAACCACAGTTTGAAGGTCAAACCAAAACCAAGCTGGGTAATGGAGATGTGAAGGGCATTGTTGATTCATTCGTAAGCGATCAACTCAATGAATTTATGGAGCGCAATCCGGCCATTGCCAAAAGGGTTATTGAGAAAAGTCTGCTGGCGGCTCAAGCCAGGGACGCTGCTCGTAAGGCGCGCGAATTAACCCGTCGTAAATCGGCCCTGGAAAGTGGCGATTTACCGGGCAAGCTTGCTGATTGCTCAAATAAAGATCCTGCCATGTGTGAAATTTACCTGGTTGAGGGAGATTCTGCCGGTGGCTCTGCCAAGCAGGGACGGGATCGACGGTTCCAGGCAATTCTGCCTTTGCGTGGAAAAATCATAAATTCTGAAAAAGCTCGAATTGACAAGATCTTAGGCAACAACGAAATCAGGATGATGATCACGGCCTTTGGTGCAGGATTCAAGGAAGAATTCGATATTGAAAAGTTGCGATACCATAAGATCGTTATCATGACTGATGCTGATGTTGATGGGGCACACATTCGTACTCTGCTGCTGACCTTCTTGTTTAGATATCTCCCTGAATTGATCATCGGTGGATACGTTTATATTGCTATGCCTCCTCTTTATCGGGTGAGTGTTGGTAAAAAAGAAAAATACTGCTATGACGATGATGAACGAGATATCGCCATCAAAAAGATGACTGAAGGCGGCGATCCATCGCGAGCTAAGATTCAGCGCTATAAAGGTTTGGGAGAGATGAATCCGGATCAGTTATGGAATACCACCATGGATCCAGAAGTACGGACCATGATGCGTGTGAACCTGGATGATGCAGCTGCGGCAGATAGAATTTTCTCAACCCTTATGGGTGATGTGGTTGAACCGCGTCGTGAGTTTATTCAGTCCCATGCCAAATATGTGACCAATATTGATGTTTAAATAATGACGCTATACTTCGACGGGGCTCAGCATGACGCGTCTTCTGTCACCCTGAGCCCCGTCGAGGGGTGAAGTCCTTAGAGAAAAGAATTTGAAAGAACAGAAATAAAGAGGTATTGAGTTGGAGATTCAGAGACAGAACATACTGAACACATCGATCGAAGAGGAAATGAAAAAA
>JABMOS010000145.1 GCA_013203185.1 Fidelibacterota bacterium
AAAAAGTTCCTGCCTGAAAGAAATTCTCCACCACTTCAATCCCACAGCTTTTTGCTTCTGTTACACTTCCATGAAACAGAATCTTGCCCTTATCCAGAAAGACAATTCGATCAGCAATCCTATGAATACTGGCTAATTCATGGGTCACAACAACAATACTCATCTGCAACTGATCGCGCAATGTTAAAATAAGATCATCAAGTGCGGCGCTGGTGATAGGATCTAGCCCGGCAGAGGGTTCGTCGCAAAACAACAAATCCGGATCCAGAGATATAGCTCGGGCAAGAGCGGCACGTTTACGCATACCCCCTGACAGCTCTGATGGGAGCTGAAAAGCAGCATGAGCCAGGCCCACCATTCCTAGTTTTACTGTAGCCATTCGACGAATTAGTGCCATGTCGAGATTTGTGTGCTGCTCCAATGGAATAGACATATTGTCCAGGACGCTCAAAGAATTCAACAGAGCCCCGTTCTGGAAAAGGACTCCGATTCGTTGGAGGGCTGTCTGTACACCCTCCTCATCAAATGCATTAAAATCCTCTCCAAAGAGCTTGATCTCTCCTTCATCAGGTGTTACCAAACCCAGGATACTTTTTAGAAGTGTTGTTTTACCGCTCCCACTTCCACCAAGTATGACCGTGACATCACCGCGATAGAAGTCAAGATCGATGTGGTCAAGAATGGTTCGATCACCAAAACGAGTGACCATGTTTTTTATTTGAATGATGGCTTCAGTATTCATATCAGAGCATATAGATCAAGCTGAAAAGTGCATCCAGAATAATGACGGCAAAAATAGAACTCACTACGGCAGAAGTGGTCACACGCCCCACTCCTTCAGCCCCGCCTTGGACTCGAAAGCCAAAATAGCTGCCTATGATAACAATAACCCCAGCAAAGAATAAGCTCTTACTTAAACCAACAAACAGATCCTCCAGGGTGAGAACACTCAGTGTTTCTGTGAAATAAGAGAGAGGCGTTAAATCCAGATAGGTAACCCCGATAATAAAACCACCAAAAATTCCAAGGATCATGGAAAGGGTTACCAGTAGCGGCATACTAATAGAAAGCGCAATAAATTTAGGAACCACAACATATCGTATGGGATTTACGGCCATCATACGCAACGCATCGATTTCCTCACTAACCTTCATGGAGGAAATTTCTGCCGCAAAGGATGACCCGCTACGACCTGCAATAATAATGGCAGTCATCATGGGACCCATTTCCCGAACCATGGAGACTGCAATCAGATCCGCGACGTAAATGCTGGCACCAAATTGCCTGAGTTGAGCTGCAGATTGCAAGGCCAGTATCAGCCCCAGGACCAAAGAAAGCAGGGCGATAATACCTACGGCGTCGCTGCCCACGAGAAGGATCTGGTGTAAGACTGCACCTTTTCGTCGACCCTTGCCGCTAAACAATCCCACAGCTGACCAATAGGTAACCTCGGATATCAGCAGGATTAATTCACTGATGGTGTGGCGCAGGTCGTAGGTCCCTGCCCCAAGCTTTTCGAACAAACCAGCTGCGTGGGGAATGTTGGGTAAGGTGTGATTTCTCGAGGTAAATGTTTCCAGGGCTTGCCGATGTTTATCTGACATATTCGTAAGTTTTGCTTCTGGAAATTGCTGTTCAATGACCTGATCCAGAAATCCCACCCCGGCACTATCCAACTGAGTGACCCCTGAAAGATCAAGGGTCTCAATTCTGCTGATTTTCAGCCGCTTGAGTTGAGTTTGAATATCCGGGATGGTATTGTGAGTCAGAACCCCATTTAGATACAGGGATTGGTCATCGAGTTTAATATTTGATTTGTCTTGATGCACTTATTCGTTGTTTCGGAGATAATGCATTAGCGCAGAAAATAGGTTAACCTTAAAAATAAGGCGTGACGATACTCCACATAGTCCTTCCCATTTACATCTTCCTTGTTGCGCAAACGTATACGATCATCGATGGAGATATGTTTAAAGACCTTGATGTTGAACACATTTTCCCAGTCGATGGTGGTTGATTCGCCTTTATCGAATGGAATCAGAAAATCTGCACTGGTATAATAAGTCAAATTAAAGGGCAACTGAAAATTACCTACAATGGATATTTCAGTCCCTCTCTTGTTAAGTGATTCCCGTGAATTCCAGATTTTGTAGGTCACCCCATTGGTGTCTGTCTCAGTGACATCAGAAGGTAGATAAACGGAATTGTAGTAGTCCTGGCGCAGTCCCAGTCCGACACGGATGTTGAGGTTAGATCGACCATTGTTCAAGGCTCTCAAATTTAGGCCCATCCCTTCTTTGAGAGTAAGTGGCATAAAACTGGGGCTAATTTGAACGATTTTAACATTATGTGCATCAGCCACAATGTTATCCTCAAAATCCTTCTTGCGATAATTGATCGCATCTGTAAAATACTGAAACTCATTCAAGAGATGGGATTCAACATCACCCCGCCCGTAAAGACCAAGATTCTTCATAAAATAGACCACCAACGTATTCCTGAAATAAAACTTGTCATTGGAAATACGAAACCCTGAACCTGTCTCAGAATCTTGAGTGGTCCCGAGTTCTACAAGACTTCGTAAGGTGAAACTCCAGGGGAAGTCGTCATAGGTGATTTTATTTTCAAACTGGGTATTGAGGGTGATTGATGATTCATCCTGGTTCCGCCCCTTTTCATTATCACCAACATAGGTTGCGTTGCCAAAGACGGCATTTAAAAAACGCCAATTCCCTGTTCGGCCTGCCAGCTCATTTTCTTCAAGCAGGCCTGCGCCAACGAGATTGTTGGGGGTGCCATCTTCGTTGGTTCCCACCACAATTGTCAATTTCTGGTGCTGTCCCTCTTTCAGATAGACTGTAGAAAAATCCAGGTAGGTATTAAACGGTTCACTGTTAAGAGTGATTTTATATAAGCCTGGCTGCAAAATCCATACTTTTTGAGCCTCACCATATTCACGATCAACGGGAATATGGGTACCATAACTTTCCCCCGTTTCTGAGGAAAACACCTCATATCTAACCTTGGCTACTTCCCTGCGTTCATCAATGATGTCCACAATCAAAGTACTCCAATCAGGTTTAAGAATGGTTTTGTAGCGGGGAATGATCTCGATATCTTCTTGCTTCATGATTTGGCTGGTACTTCCAGACCCATATTCAATTTTATATTTTCCCGCTGGTAGAGGCATGCCCTTATCGGGAATACCAATGGTTTCCTCGCCTTTTTCGTTAATGATTTTATACGGAAGTTCATTGTCCGTTTCTGAAATAGCCGGTAACAAAAGAATTCCCATACCCTGAGACCCACCATCAAGAGAATCAGTTGAGACAGAATCCATCTTGGTTATCATCCTATCCTGGGGCTTCTTTTCTGCTCCACTGAAATGTTGCATGACCTCTATTAGAAAGTTGTCGGTCTCTTCCAGAATGGTTTCATTGATAACCTGCACAAAAGTTTCCATTTGATCATCAGGGAGCACCACTTCACGGTTGACTGAATGCTCAACTGTATATTCTTTGGTTCCTAGACGCTGGAAAGTGAAATCCATATTCAATCTCGAGGCTGTTAAGTTTTCTGATTCATAAACTTCGATATTATTGATCTTTGCCTTGACTTCATAATCGGGACGTGAACTTAGAAACTCACGGGCAACCTGTCTGAAAATGCCATAGCGACTGATGCGTTTAACCATAAGACTTGGTATGATTTCAGTAAGATCGACAGCCCATATATCGTTTTCGGAGTAAGTGATCCGGGGTCCAAAGTGGCGAATGACAATTTCTCGGCGGTTATAGGTGTTGGGTATGGTTACATCGCTTACCTGTACAGCAAAGTCAAGGGGTGTTCTCTGAAATAACTCCGCTTTCTCTGTATGCTGAAAATATTCCAAGACATAGTAATTTCTTGATATAGGTGCCTGACTGGCACAGGATATAAAAAGAAGTATCAGCAGGGCTACATGGTAGCGTTTCATTATACCACCTTCTTTCAACGTTTCGAGCGCAGGAGGAGTGAAGGGTCATCATTCACTTTTCGTGAAAACTCACTCAAATATTCTGCAGATAATTTCAAGGATTCAATAGACTTAATCAGATCCTGACGCGTTTTTAGAATAGTCAGATCGACATGCGTAAAAGTTTCATTGACTGTATTTAGTGTCTTGTTGATGTCTGCGGTAATGGCTGCGATGTTCGCATCAGCCAGCTTGTCGCTGAAAATTGCTGCATTATTCAGCACGGTATCCAGTTTGCTTAAACTCTGGCGAGTGGCCATCATGAAGCTCGCCATGGCCAGGCTTGCAGAGTCCATTTGACTAAAAGTTTTGTGCAGCGGAGCGCGGCTTTCCTCAATGAGGGAGTTGGTGTTTTTGAGCACCAGGCTGAGCGTGATTCGATTTTCTTCAATAAGTTTATTAAACGAATTGATGGTTTGCTTCAAGCCTTTGCGATTTTCTTCAAGGAGGGCATTCATATTGCCCAGACTGGCGTTGAGTACTTTTCTGTTTTCTGCAACCAGGTCCTGAGTGCTGGTGAGGATATTGCCCACTTTAATGCGATTGTCTTCTGAACTTAAAGCAATAAAATTGTTCAGTAGCAATTCAAATTTTTCGGCAATTAATTCTGCCTTTCCAGTAATATCCTCCATATACGAGGTTCCTGGTTGGATGTTGGAACCTGGAGTTAAAAGCTTGGCCTCATTGGTACCGCCCGTTAATTCCACTTGTTTTATTCCGGTGATTCCAACGCTCACCAGAGTTGCCAGAACATCTTCCTTGATGGGTGTGCCCTTTTTCAGACTGAGCTTAACCGTAACATTATTGATATCGTTGTTATCAATACTTATCTCATCCACCTGACCCACATTTATACCGTAATATTTAACTGAACTTCCTGACTGAAGTCCAATAACGGAAATGTTACTGTACTGAATAAAGTAGTGATCCCGTTTCTCCAAAAGGCCTTTACCGGCGACTATAACCAGTGTCACCAGTAATAATACCGTGGTAACAAATAAGAATATTCCTAAGCGTATTTTTTGTGCACCGGTAACCATAGTTTACCTTTCCTGGATATCCCACAAACTTATGAGCTTCAGCATTGCATCGCACAATTAAACTAGTATGACGCATGCCCTGTTCAGTTTTTTCCTCACGAGTCCGTGGAGTGATCTGAGGAATATATACTGAAAACCGGGTGGTTCTGAGAGAGTTCTGAAATTTGCTTCTTAAAATATTTGAATTGGTCTTCTAACAAAAGCCGAGGCAGACGACTATTTCTGGACCTGATGCTTCTGGCAAAGTGGAACTATTTTTATCATATATCGTTACAAGCGCATATATATTGTTGTTGGATTAATCAGAAGGAGGAAGCCATGCATCAACGACCAAAATCACAACACTACCCAAAATCACTGGCCGTCCTGCTTTTCAGCCTATTATTTTTTAACTGCAACCAAGCGCAGGAGCCCATGAAATACAATAACCTTACACCTGAAGAACAACGCGTGATTCTCAATAAGGGTACTGAGAGACCCTTCAGTGGAAAATATGAACGACATGAGGAAACAGGAACTTATACTTGTAAGCAGTGCGATGCTCCCCTCTATCGATCCGGCGATAAATTCGACGCACAGTGCGGCTGGCCTAGCTTTGATGATGAAATTCCAGGCGCTGTAAAGCGTGTGACTGATGCAGATGGTCGCAGAACTGAAATTCTTTGTACCAATTGTGATGGCCATCTCGGTCATGTCTTTTTAGGGGAGGGTTTTACGTCCAAGAATACACGGCATTGCGTCAACTCGATTTCTTTAAATTTTGAACCAGTGGAGATAAGCATGGAAAAAGCAATTTTTGCATCGGGTTGTTTTTGGGGAGTGGAATATCAACTTCAAAAACTCGATGGCGTCATCTCAACCAGCGTTGGCTACACCGGTGGTTTTCTGCCCAATCCTACGTATAAACAAGTTTGTACTGGAACGACGGGACATGCTGAAGCTGTAGAGGTGGTTTTTGACCCCAAAAAGGTGAGTTATGAAACTTTAGCCAGACTATTTTTTGAGACCCATGATCCTACTCAGGTTGATGGGCAGGGACCGGATATTGGCACCCAGTATCGATCAGAAATTTTCTATCTCTCCGAAGATCAGAAAGCCACCGCTGAAAAGCTAATTAAAGTGCTTGAAGGCAAAGGGCTGGATGTTGCTACGGCACTGACGCCTGCAGTTGAGTTTTATCCAGGCGAAGATTATCATCAGGACTACTATATTAAATCTGGTGGTACACCCTATTGCCATGCCTATACAAAGAGATTTTAATTGGCTAATCTCAAAACTACGATCTATCTATTTCAACATCACCGTAGAGTTTTTGCAGCCTGACTAATTCTTGTTTGGTCTCCTGAACAATCTTTGCATAAGCAGGATCTGAATAAACATTGTTCATCTCAGAGGGGTCTTTTTCTAGATCAAACAGTTCCCAAAAACCCTCATCCTCATAGTAGTGAATCAATTTGTAGCGTTCGGTTCGAACCCCATAGTGTCGTCTCACATTGTGCCAACCATGGGGATGCTCATAGTAGTGGTAATATATGGAGTCTCGCCAGTCCTCTGGTGCATTTCCCCTCACTATACCTCGCAATGAATGGCCCTGCATATCAGTTGGAATAGGAATCCCTGCAAAATCAAGGAAGGTGGATGAAAAATCCAGATTCATGACCATATTTTCAGATACCTGGCCTGGTTGAATCTCCTGAGGAAACCGCATTACCAGAGGCATGCTTAATGATTCTTCATACATAAATCGTTTATCATACCAGCCATGTTCACCAAGGTAAAAACCTTGATCTGAGGTGTACACAACAAGGGTGTTCTCAGCCAAGCCATTTTCATCAAGATAGTCAAGAACACGGCCAACATTTTCATCAACTGACAATATGCAACGCAGGTAATCTTTGAGATAGTGCTGATATTTCCAGTTTAGTAATTCATCGCCAGTAAGTTTGAGGCGCTTAAATTCCTCGTTCACTTTATCATAATGCGCATCCCAACCAGCCTTCTGCTCATCCGTCATCCGGTTGTAGGTGCTTTTCCAGGTCTCTGTGACCTTTTCTGCAAATGATCGCTTACCACCCGATCCTGTTTCTTCTTCAATTGACTCCGAGTGGAGCTTCAAATCAAAAGTAAGATACATATCATCTATACGCATATCAGCTTCGCCAGCGGCTAAACGTCCTAGATATTCATCATGAAAATTTGCAGGGAGAGGGATTTCCTGGTCGGTGTAGGCGTCGAGATGTTTCAAGTTCGGCATCCAGTTGCGATGCGGCGCCTTATGATGGATCAGCATACAAAATGGGTTTGACTTGTCTAACTTTTCCAGGGTCTCAAGTGCCTGGTCAGTGATAATATCGGTGGCATATCCGATGTGGGTTTTCTTTTCGCCATTTTCATTAAATTCAGGGTTATAGTATTGTCCCTGACCTTTAAGGATATTCCAATAGTCAAATCCTGTTGGCTCTGTCTTTAGGTGCCACTTTCCAACGATTGATGTGTGGTAGCCTGCTTTTTGAAGCAATTTGGGAAAGGTCATTTGACTGCCGTCAAAAGTACAACTATGATCCAACATTCCATTCAAGTGTGAATACTTCCCGGTGAGTAGCGTAGCCCGACTAGGCCCGCAGATGGAATTGGTAACAAAGCTGTTCTGGAATCGTATTCCCTCCGAGGCAATTCTATCAATATTGGGCGTCTGTATCAATGAATCATCATAGCAGCTGATAGCCCGCTCGGCATGATCATCACTCATAATAAAAATGATGTTGGGGCGGCCCTTCTTCATACATGAATTCAAGAACAAGTTTGGAGCCATCAAAGCAGTAGTACCCATGCTTACGGATTTGAGAAATGCTCTGCGTGTTGTTTTCATTGTCGCCCCTTTTCTATACAGTTTTAGCTGACAGTCTACACGAACCTACTATTCCTTTTATATCCTGAGATGAATCAATTTAGCTTCGCTGCAATAAAAGCTGTGGTCCACGCTGCCTGAAAATTATAGCCACCAGTAATGCCATCAATATCCAGGATTTCTCCTGCAAAATACAAATTGTCGCACACTTTGCTCGCCATGGTTTTCCCATCTATGCTGTCCAAGCTTACACCCCCACAGGTCACAAACTCTTCCTTAAAGCCCGTTTTTCCAGAAACTGCATATGAGTCATTGGTAAGCACCGTAACCAACTTATTCAATCCCTTATTCCCAAGCTCACTCCACTTTTTTGTTTGAGATAATCCACTTTTTTGAAGCAGATAACGCCACAACCTATCAGGCAATCCGAAGGGTCTAATATTGGGTAAGAGCTTGCGAGAGTGTTCTACTACTACTTCCTCTAGTTGAGTCAAAACGAGTTCATGATTGGGCTGATCCAGCCAATTCACTCTCACATCAAAAGTATAGTCATTTTCATTGAAGAATCTGGCTCCAAAAGCGGAAAGCTTCAGAATAGCGGGACCACTGAATCCCCAGTGTGTAATGAGTAGGGGACCTCTTGTTTTTAAACTGGTACCAGGGATACTTACCAGAACGGGGTCTACGGCAACACCTGTCAGCTCAACAATGGATTCATCAGGCATATTAAATGTGAACAATGATGGTACCGGTTCAACAATGTTATGCCCAAGCTTTACCAACCACTCTAAACCCTCAGATTTAGGTGATCCTCCACTTGCCACGATGACCTTATCAAAACTCCGGGGAGGTAAATCCTGTCTGGTAAAACTCAACTCAATTTGTTGGCCTTTTTGAGTGAGGGTCTGAATTCCAGACCAATACTCACAGGCAATACCCTTTGCTTCAGTCTGGTCCATAAGACAATGAATGATGCTGGTGGAATCCTGGGAGACTGGAAATACTCGCATATCATCCTGGACAAAGAGGGGTACACCCCTTGATTCAAACCACTCCATGGTGTGCTTGGTGTTAAAAATTTTTAACGCTTTTTTCATGAGGGCTTTGCCTCGGGGATACCCGCTGGCCAGCACGCCGATAGATGTATTGCCATTGGTGACATTACATCTCCCGCCGCCAGATATCTTGACTTTGGCGAGGGAGAAATGTGTTTTCTCAAAAATAATCACGTCAGCGTCTGGATAATTATCTTTGACGGATATGGCTGAAAAATAACCTGCTGCTCCTCCCCCAATGATGGCAACATTCACGTCAATATCCTTTACGGCTATTTGTTTAGAAGATACTGGAAGTAACTGGGAATCTTAGCTTCAAAGGTCATTCTTTGTTTTGTACCAGGGTGTTTGATATTGATGGAGCCTGCATGTAAAGTCAATCTTTTGATCCCCTTAGCACTATCACCATACACTTTATCTCCCGCTACAGGACAGTCAATATCGGCGAATTGAACGCGTATTTGATTTTTGCGGCCTGTGATCAGATCAATTTCAACCAGGCTATATCTTTTAGACTCCTGGAGAACCTTATAACCTGTCTTGGCGAGTTTGCCCACTTTTTGATCCTCAGTGGAATACATTTTATGGACCACATTTTCAGCTAGATAGGAAGAAAGGACGCCTTCCTTCTCATCAAGATTCCCGTGAATCACTGCATAGTATTTTTTGCTGAAGTTTTTCCACTCTTCCTGCAAATAACGCTTATTCTTTTCACTTTTTGCAAAGACCAGGACGCCTGAAGTATCTCTATCTAAGCGGTGGACGATATAAATCCGTTTTCGAGATTTTGGGTTCCCCTTGCGGACATAATTATTCAAGACAAAATAGGCTGTTCTATCACTAGTTTTAGCGTTACTCATGGACAAGAGCCCACTCATCTTATCAACAACCAGAATATCGTCGTCTTCAAATAATATAGTGAGCCCACGCGGTTGATGACGCTTGGAAGGTTTCTTGGTTTTCTTGGTTTCGAAGGGATCCATGGGTTTAAAAATTACCTTAATTTTACTTTAAGAAACAGAATGATCTTGAAAATAATCCCGCTTGAAATACACATAAGCCACAAAACCCCACCATGCGAGCAGTGTGGCGACAACAGTCAGTGCAGAGGCCTGAGCTATTAAATCTTGTCCTCCTGCTCCCATCATATCACCATAGTCACTTAGCAGGCTTGAGCTGGATGTAACTTGACCATACATGATGAAAAGAAGCCTATCAACGGTGTAGATCAAGGTTCCCGTGAACATCATTTGAAAACCCCAGTGTTTTGCAGACCACAAACCCCACCCCATGCCTCCAAATACACCCAAGTACAAGAGGTGGTAAATCAAGGCAACAAACCCGCTGCGATCGGCACCAAATAAGGATACAGGAGATCCAAGGGTGACGACTTCAATTAGAGCTGATATGAAGAAAAAGAAACCTGCGGTCCTCAAGGTAAAACGTGGCCCAAAGATACCCCCATCTCCAGTGTCTTTTTGGGGGGTAGGGGGTATCCACAAATCATTCTCTTTCATGGCTGAGCAATAGCGACAAATTATTGCATTATCCTGGATTTCTTCAGCACAGTACGGACATTTCATGCATCACACCTCTTGTTTGGTAAGAGTATAATATTATTTCTCCATTTTCCTCAATGAAGCTTATCACCAAGTGGCAATTATAATTCCTTCTCAGCGACCTTTTATTTGAACAATATTGTAGGTATAGAGAAAGTTTGAGAACTCATAATCCATTTTTAATTCAAAGTAGAATTCAGTAGAATAGCCAGGTTTTAAGGGTTCACGAACCACAAAATTCTGAGAAAGAAGCAGTTTCGAGGAATCCAGAGAATCATTACCAGCGTATATTTCAAATTTAAAGACAGATGAAGTAATATTATGTTCACCATTATTCTGGATTTTACCCCTGATATAATCCCTATCCATGTTGACTTCAAAGTCACTGATCGCTACCTGGTTAAACTGATCCCGTGGGATGGAATCATCATCCATTTGGGAGCATGTTATAAGCAGAATTGCTGGTATCATTAGGATTATTGCATGTGTTCTTGTCAAAAGCCAGCCTCAGGCATCTTTGATTTCTTCTCTGCCATCAGAATACCTGGCAAATCTGCCCTGCTCCACAGGATTAACTGGGTCATGTCTGTCCCAGGGCCACCCTCCAAATTGTGTCGACCGAAAATCATCAAAGGCTTTCTGGATCTCAGCCTGGGTGTTCATGACAAAAGGCCCATAGCGAACAACTGGCTCGGCAATAGGCCTGCCCTGCAGGAGCAGCATCCGTGATTGCTCGCCTCCATTTTTGATCTTGATTTCCTCAGGAGATGTAAGTTCCATAGCATGATATCCTGGCACTTTTTGACCTGCGATATTTATGGAGTTGCCCTCGTAGAAGTAAAGGTCCCGGTTCACACCTGCCTCGCTCGACGGAAGAATAAACTCGGCATTCGCCTCCAGTGTTATTACCCAAATCGCTACCTGGTTTTTTGAAGGGGCTGCCCAGGAGTCTGGTGCGGGAGCTGGAGCAGATGTATTTTCAAATTTACCGGCAATCACCCGCGTTTCCGTTTTTCTACCTTCCTTGTCATGAGTTTGGATGACAGGAATAGATTCTGACCAGAGCATTTTAAATGCCGGTTCTGCCGCTTTTGAACGTGCTGGAAGATTTATCCAAATTTGAAAGAGTTCCATGGGATTTGGTTTATTATTATGGACGAGAGGGAACATCTCAGAATGTTGGAGGCCTCTTCCTGCCGTCATCCATTGCACATCTCCATTGCCATAGCGACCTGCTGCTCCGGCTGAGTCATGGTGATCCACCAGGCCATCCAGGACAACAGTCACTGTCTCAAACCCGCGATGGGGGTGTGCTGGGAAACCTGGTACCTGACTTCCGTGGTACATATTCCAACCATCTTTTTGGTCGAAATCCTGACCAATATTGCGTCCAGATAACGAAGCAGCTGGACCCATTTTTCCATCACCGACTGGGTAATCATCGTTGTGATGAACACAGAAAAGAAAGGGGTCTCTAGTTTCCCACATGAACCCCAGTGGTTTTATATTTTTAATCATTATTCATTCCTTTTTATCCCCCGACTTACAATCACAACGACATTCAACTATACGCGTTGAATATTGTTCAGAAAACTATTCTTAAGGCCGTGAGATACAAGCTGGATTTGGAACCGAACCTTATTCTTTCGTCTCCGGCTTAGCCCAAACGGCGAATTCATTTCCATTGGGATCGGAAAAGTGAAAACGCCTTCCTCCTGGAAACGCATATATTGGCTTTAGAATATTACCGTTGGCCCGTTCTACCTTCACTAGTGTATCCTCAAGTGCATCGCTAAAAAAGACGATTAGAACACTGCCTGAACTGGTCTCAGCTGTCAGGTCTGATTTAAAAAAGCCTACATCAATACCGGCATTGGCGCAGGCCACATAATCAGGACCATAATCGACAAATGACCAGTCAAAGGCCTCTCTGAAGAAGGCTTTGGTTTGCGCCATATTTTTTGCTGGGAATTCCAGATAATTGATTTTTTCATGATTACTCATGTGATACGCCTCCATAGGCAACACCACTCAGATCGGCCATCTCCCGTTTCCAGGTGGTGAGGTCATTATGATTAAACTGATTCAAATGGCTGTGTCCACAGGCTCTAGCCATGACTTGCATGAGTTCAGTAGAAGCTCTGAAGAAGTTGTTAAGCTGCTGGGCACCTTTTTCAATTTTAATACGCGCTCTCAACTCAGGTTTCTGGGTGGCAATTCCCACGGGGCAGTTATTGGTATGGCAGGCACGCATCCCAAGACAACCAATGGCCTGTATGGCACTGTTGGAAACAGCTATTGCATCTGCACCCAAAGCCATGGCTTTGATAAAGTCTGCTGGTAGGCGGAGTCCACCTGTGATAACCAGAGATATGTCCTGACGACCCTTCTGATCCAGATAGCGACGTGCGCGAGCCAAGGCAGGTATGGTTGGTACGGAGATATTATCTCTGAATATGAGTGGAGCTGCACCAGTTCCTCCGCCTCTACCATCCAGTATGATGTAATCCACACCGATGTCCAATGCTGCCTGAATATCCTTCTCAATGTGCTGGGCTGAAAGTTTTACACCGATGGGTATACCACCCGTCGCTTCTCTGACCTCCTCAGCAAATCGCTTATAGCCTCCTATGTCCTCCCAATCTGGAAAACGTGGGGGTGAAATTGCTGGTTCTCCTTCAGCCAGTCCACGCACTTTAGCAATTTTTCCTTGGACCTTATTCCCAGGGAGGTGACCACCTGTCCCTGTTTTAGCACCCTGCCCACACTTAAAGTGAAAAGCCTGACATTTTTGGACCTTATCCATGGAGTAGCCAAATCGAGCAGAAGCTAATTCGTAGAGATAACGGCTATTGGCTGCTTGTTCATCGGGGAGCATGCCTCCCTCACCTGAGCAAATACCAGTTCCTGCCAACTCTGCCCCTTTTGCCAGGGAAACTTTGGCTTCCTCTGAGAGAGCTCCAAAACTCATATCTGAAACAAAGAGAGGTCGATCCAGAACCAGAGGTTTCTTTGCGTTGGGACCAATAATTACCTGGGTTCCAACGTCGGCATCATCCAAAAGAGGTAGCTTATATAGCTGGGCAGTGAGCAATTGAATATCATTCCAACTGGGCAATTCCTGTCTTGGAACACCCATGGCGTCCACAGGTCCATGATGACCTGTTTCTCTGAGCCCCTTCTCTGCCAGATGCTGAATATATTGCGTGTGTGGTTCCTCTGGAGCTCCATGAATGTCTTGATATAGCCCTTGATAAGCTTCTCGATTATAGGGCTGAGGATTTTGATCTTCCCACTCTTTTATCTCATCTTCATCTACCCAGACTTGATCATTTTCAATCCATGATGAAAATTTATGGAGCTTTTCATCATTATTGTAGGCACTCACGCCTGACTTGTAGTTGTAATCCCAATTGTGGAGACCACAAATAAGATCATCCCCCTGAATGTGTCCATCTGCCAGCAAAGCGCCCCTGTGATGACATCTCCCATAGAGCACAGAGACCTCGTCTTTATCTTTAAATCGAGTAATGACCAGGTCGACTTTGGCCACCAGGGCATAGCTGGGTTCAAGAATTTTTAACTCAGAAAATTTAGTAATTGAAATTTTATTCATAATATTGTCCTGTCGGTTTTAATCTTGGGCTTAATCTGGAGCAACAAGTTCTAACTTGATGCGATCCGGGTCTTCAAAGAATATTGCATAATGATCCGATCCACCTGCGTGTGGGTATCGGTCATTGTATAAAATATTTACTCCCCTAGCCCCCAATAACTTTCGAACTTGATCTACTTGATCAGTGGAATTGGCCCAGAAGGCAATATGGTTTAAGCCTGTTCCACATCTATGGTAGCTTTGATCCAGATATTTATCAGCAGTCTGTACAAATACGATATAGGTACTTCCCTGAAGAAAGCTGAAACCCTGCTCCCAGCTTTGAAATTCCTGATAACCTAAAAGACCTAAAAACCATTCATAAAACTGCCTGGTCTGCTCAAGATTTGAAACATAAATCTCGATATGATGAAGCCCTGCATCTTTTGAATTCATAAGGTTTCAGCCCTTTCACACCAGGAGAATACTCAATGACTCTGGATGTTTATCTGTTTACGATCGACACGAAGAAAATAATACATTCTAGAAATTCTTGTGTCTTCAAGCTTACACAAAGTCTGGTAAAATAGATATTTTAGAATCCCATTAATCCACAACAGCGACTGCATTGAGGCAGGGTGCCTCCCTGTTTATTCAGAAGAATTCGGAATTCACGAAAGCGGTCATTATTCCATAACTCAAGTATGGGCGTTTCCTGAATATTTCCAACTTTTACGTCAATATAGTCGCGGCAGGTCACAACATCGCCATTAGGCATGATATCGATCATCAAATAGGGAGCAACACAAGGGCCGAAACCCAGGAAGTTTTCAGGTTCCTCATAATATGGAATGAGCTGTTCTGGTTTGATAAATGGCACGGGGAACCAACCAAAGGGATATTTCTTTTTAGCAATTTGTTCCAGGGATTCTTTTACCTTCGCCGTATTAATCAAAGTGTTTTGCCCGATATAAGATTTCCAGGTCGTGGCATCCACATCCATTTCCGTTTTAAGAATACTGGCGTGTTTTTCGCCAATTTCCTGGGTGGTGAACCACGAGAGATACAGAATAAGGCCATCAGGACCGAGTTGGGCTGCCGTATCAAACATTTCTGATAGGTGATCTTGATTGGTGGTAGATACTGTAGAGGAGAGCAAAAAGTAAGGGTCAGGTTTTCTACCCCTTTCTTCAAGAAGCAATTTAATCCCACTCGCCGTTTTTTTAAAGGTTCCTGGAACCCCTCTGGCTTTATCATGAACCGCCTCTGGTCCGTCGAAAGAGCAGGTCAGCATATCCCATTTTTGTTCAACAATTTGTTTGGCATTGCGTTCAAGAGAGGCACCATTGGTGATCACATAGACATAGCAGCCCTTCTCTTTGATGTATGATGTAAGTTTGAAAAGGTCTTTGTATAAAAGGGCTTCCCCTCCAGTGATGTAGAAAATTGGCTTATAATGAGCTGTGTCATCTACTACTTTTTTGTAGTGTTCAAATTTTAACTCTGAAAGCAGGTAGTCACCCTCACCTTCATTCATGTACCCGGTGTCCCCAAACTGACCGCAAATGGCACATCTCTGATTGCAGCGGTTGGTGATACGTAAACTGATTTGATAGGGCGGTCTTCGAGCAAAACCGGTCCCGGCTTTCAAGTCCCCCTGAACATGTAGGTGCTTCCGCCAGGCGGCTCTGGTAACAACAGGTAGGTATTTTAATCTTGGTGCCAGGGCTTTTGCGAACATTCCAATGGGAAGACGACTTAACATATACTGAATTCCTAATCTATGACAATATCGATTCTTGAATGGAGCGTCGTATATTAGTATTTATCCTAATAAATCAGATAGAACGTTTTATTTTTTTGACGGTTCATGCAAAACTCCAAAATTGACCCTTTGCTATATTTGCCAAGAATTCTTTCTAATTCTCCCCGAATAATACTAGATTACAGACCGGCTCAAAAAGAAACTGACTAGAATTGATCATATACATGTACTTGAGATTAAGACCATGACATACAACTCCTTTTCCTTATCCGGAAATATTGTTGATGTTTTAAATCAGCGCATTTTTTTCGGAACTATCCATGTCAAAGATGGCAGAATCAATTCTGTCATTGAAGAAGCTGTAACTGAAACACAATATATCCTACCTGGCCTTATTGATGCCCATATCCATATTGAAAGCTCTATGCTAGTTCCAACTGAATTTGCCCGGGCAGCTGTCATCCACGGTACCGTGGCAACCGTTTCAGACCCCCACGAAATTGCCAACGTTCTGGGGATGAGAGGCGTGGAATTTATGCTGGACAACGCAGGCCAAACCCCCTTCAAATTCCATTTTAGTGCGCCATCATGTGTGCCAGCGACTCCTTTTGAAACTGCAGGGGCTGAATTGTCAGCATGGGAGATCGAAATTCTGCTGGGACGACAGGACATTGTCAGTCTTTCGGAAATGATGAATGTACCCGGGGTTCTGAATGATGCCGCTGATGTGACAGAAAAATTGAGATTGGCCAGAGTTGCCGGAAAGGTAGTTGACGGTCATGCCCCAGGATTGCGGGGTGGTGCTGTAAAAAAATACATCGAGGCTGGTATTACAACTGATCACGAGTGTTTTAGTTTAGAGGAGGCATTGGAAAAGCTATCCCACGGAATGAAGGTGCAAATACGAGAAGGTTCAGCTGCCCGCAATCTTGATGATCTCATGTCCCTTCTTAATGAGCATTATAAAGAATGTATGCTATGTAGCGATGACAAGCACCCTGATGATTTGGCTGAAGGGCATATCAATGAGATGGTCAGACGAGCCATTGCAGCGGGAATAGACCCCCTAAAAGTGTTTTGGAGCGCAATGGTTACACCAATCAAAACTTATGGTCTTGATGTGGGGCTTCTACAGACAAATGATCCTGCTGATCTGATTGTCGTTGACAACCTTACTGATTTTAATGTCCTGAGCACTTTTATTGATGGGGTCATGGTTGCAGAAGAGGGTGCTACAAAGCTTGTCTCTCAATCCGTTTTAAATGTGAATCGCTTTGAAGCCGAAGTTCAAAATGCTTCAGATTTTAGAATCAAAACCAGTCTTGTTGAAGTTCCTGTGATTGAGGTTATCAATGGCCAACTGGTCACAAAGAAATACATGTGGCATCCAGAGCTTGACTCAGATGACTTTATCAAGACAAATACGGATGAGGACATCTTGAAAATCGCTGTATTGAATCGCTATTCGCTTTCAAAACCTGCAGTTGCCTTAATTCGGAATTTTGGGCTGAAAGAAGGTGCCATCGCGTCCTCTGTTGCCCACGATTCACACAATATTGTGGCCGTTGGCACCTCAGATGAGAGCCTGGCGAGGGCCATCAACTTGATCATTGAAAACAAAGGGGGCATTTCAGCTGTCACCCAAATGAGTGAACATGTGCTGCCTCTGCCCATAGCTGGGATCATGAGTGATGACGATGCCTTCAAGGTAGGTAAACGTTATGGCGAGATGGATGATCTTGCTAAAGAAATGGGCTCACAGCTAAGCGCACCATATATGACCCTTTCATTTATGGCCCTCCTGGTAATCCCTGATATCAAGCTTAGTGATAAAGGTCTTTTTGATGGTGAGGCCTTTGAATTCATGGATGTCTTTGAATCAAATGTGGGATGATGGATTTATTTTATACAACGAAATTTACGAATGATACGAACTAGAAATACATGAAGCTAACCTGACTGACATGATATCCATTTTACACAAAACGTTATCAGACAATATCATCAAATTGTCCATCGACGTTCAAAAGGAACTGGGGCTTGGATTTTTGGAACGTGTTTATGAAAATGCTCTGATTATTGCCCTTCAAGAAGAGGGTCTCATGGTCGATCAACAGAAACAGCTTGATGTTTATTTTCGAGGTCAAAACGTTGGTGTTTATATAGCAGATTTAATAGTTGAAGATAAAATCATTCTTGAAATTAAGGCAGTTGATAATATTGCCAAACAACACTATGCTCAATTAATTAATTACCTTAAAGCATCTGGCAAAGAAGTTGGATATGTCATTAATTTTGGACGTCTTCCACTCCAATTCAAACGTCTTGCAGCCAAAAATCAGTCAATTAAGGATTAAACATCAATGCCTTTCGTTAATTTCGTCAGATTCGTTGTAAAAAAGTGTATTGTTTCGCTAAACGCAACATTGGATTATGATTAAACGATTATATGTCGAAATCTACTCAAGTAATTGGTACCAGACTTAAACGCATTGATGCTCGTGGTAAAACCACTGGTGAAACCAAATTTTTGACTGATATCAAAGTAGATAACATGCTCCATGCAGCACCGGTTTTCTCTCATGTTGCTTCTGGACATTTACTGGGAATTGATACTAGTGTGGTTGAGAATGACCCTAACTTTGTTGCCTTTTTCTCAGCCAAGGACATTCCAGGTGAAAATCAGGTCGGCGTTATTTTCGAAGACCAACCCTTAATAGTCCATGATGTCGTTAGATATGTTGGCGACAGTGTGGGTATACTCGTTGCCAAGACAGCAGAATCTGCCCAGCGACTATCCAAGTTGGTTATGGTAAATATTGAACCCTCCCCTCCCATTTTCACAATCAACGATAGCCGAGACTGTGTTGATAATTTTATACATGAAACCAATCTTGCCTGTGAGCACCAGGTAAAACGGGGAGACCTTGATAACGCTTTTAAAGGGGCGGATCATATTATCGAAGCACGTTTTGAAACGCCCCTTCAGGAGCATTATTATCTTGAGCCACAAGCTTGCATCGCCCAGGTCACATCTGAAGGTGGCATTGACATCCTGGGTTCCATCCAGTGCCCGTTCTATGTTCAAAAAGCAGTCTCCAAGGCTCTGGCCATCCCCTTTTCCAAGATACGCGTGGAACAAGCTCCCACTGGAGGCGCATTCGGAGGCAAGGAGGATATTCCCTCAGAAACCTGCACTCGAGCAGCTCTGGCAGCTCTGATTCTCAAGCGACCCATAAAAATGGTCTATGAACGAACTACTGATGTTCAGCTTACCAGCAAGCGCCACCCATTTCAAATGCACTACAAAGTTGGCGTCTCTAATTCAGGGAAACTTCTGGCTGCTGAAATACTCCTCGAAGAAAATGCTGGAGCTTACGCCACCCTATCATCTGTGGTTTCTTATCGTTCAGCCATGCAAGCCATGGGTCCTTATGTCATTGATAACATTTCTGTCGAGTCTAAATCCTATTACACCAATCTGCCTCCTACAGGCGCATTCCGTGGTTTCGGCTCTCCACAGGCAGCCTTTGGACATGAGCGTATGATGGATGTCATTGCTGCAAAACTGGAGATGGATCCCCTTGAGTTACGTTTACAAAATATCTTGAAAGTTGATTCATCAACCCTGACAGGCCATCATCTCAAAAGCAGCGTTGGGGCTGAAGAAACCCTTCTGACAGCGGCCAGTGCTTGTGACTGGGAGCACCGTGAATCAAACCGAGATGGGCGTTGGAAGACAGGCTGGGGCGTTTCGTTGATTCATTATGGCAATTGCCTCGGGGCAGCCGGCTGGTTTATGGATGGGAGTGGTGCAAAAATAAAATTACATCGGGATGGGTCCATTTCTGTGGCATTTGGTCTCATCGAAATGGGACAAGGAGCCCTCACCATCGTCCAGCAAATGACAGCTGAAGCCCTGGGTGTTGAACCTTCACGGATTACCGTTTTACCCACAGATACAGAGCAGGTACCAGATAGTGGCCCTGCAGTTGCCAGTCGAAATGTTGTGATGACCGGAAACGCAATTCGTGATGCCGCTAACAAATTACTCCCCATCCTTAGAGAAGCGGCAGCAGAGCTCATGCAATGTGATTTGAAAGAAATTGTGATTGAGAATGGCGTGGTAAGCAATGTGAGGAACAATGAGACACTTGGTTTTTCAGAGCTTACGAATTATCTCTATTTGTCCAACAGGCCAATGGATGTGTTGGGCTGGTGGCATGTACCTGAACTGAACTACGATCCTGCATTGGGAATAGGTGAAGCCTATTTCACATATTCCTATGCAACCCATATTGCTCGAGTAAAGGTTGATACCCTGACAGGAGTGGTGAAAGTAGATAAGATATGGGCTTCCCATGATGTGGGAAGAGCCATCAATCCAGCTGGCCTGGAGGCTCAAATCGAAGGTGGAACTGTCCAGGGAATTGGATGGGCACTCACAGAAGATTTCAGGGTTGAGGATGGCAAAGTTCTCACCGACAACCTTACGACCTATCTCCTACCAACAGCTATGGATGTTGGTGAAATCGAATCAATTCTGGTGGAAGACCCTGAATCTGAGGGCCCCTGGGGCGCTAAAGGTATTGGTGAGCCCGCCATTATACCAACCGCAGCAGCCATTGCCAACGCAGTGAGTAACGCCCTGGGAACATCAATTACTCATATTCCAATAAAACCGGAGTACATTTTAGAAATGGCAGGTGATTGAGATGGGGAAACTTTTATTGCATAATTTGCGCATAATCGATCCATTTGGCGAACGAGAGTTCTTGGAGCATGCTTCCATTCTCATTGAAGACGAGGTCATCAAATTTGTGGGGCGCGGTTTCTCTCATGTCGGCTTTGAGGGACAACTTTTGGATATGGAGGGCAAAACAGTACTACCGGGAATTATAAACGCCCATACCCATCTATACTCAACCCTGGCTATGGGAATGCCACCGCCTCAGAAGGCACCTAAAAACTTTGTTGAACACCTCGAGGAAGTTTGGTGGAAACTTGACCGAGGACTGGACAAAGAGTCAACAAAGGCCTCCTTTGAGGCAGGACTGATGGACTGTATCCAGAATGGTACAACCACCATTATTGATCATCACGCGAGCCCTAATCTGATTGAAGGATCATTGGATCTGTTAGCAGATTTGGCTGAGTCCTTCGGGCTAAACATCAGTCTTTGTTTTGAAAGCTCGGACAGAAATGGCGAGTCTAGTTTCAAAGATGAGTTGATGGAAAATGTTCGCATCATGGCGAAATATGCTACAAACCCCTATGTCTCGCCCCGTCTCGGGCTACATGCTTCATTCACACTGTCAGATGAGTCTTTGGCACAGGTTAGCAAGCAATTGCATAATTTCCCTGACTGTGGCATTCACATACATGTCGCCGAAGATCTGGCTGATGAAAAGGACGCCCAGGCCCGGGGATATCGTTCAGTAATTCAGCGTCTGGATGATTTTGATCTTCTATCCAATCAATCCCTGATTATTCACGGTATATTTATGACTCGTGAAGATCGTCATATCTTATTGAAACATGGGTGCAAACTGGTTCATAATCCATCGTCAAACGCCAATAACCAAGTTGGTGTGTTGGAGACGGAAATCATTGAGTCTATGAATCCCGGATTGGGTACTGACGGCATGCAAAACAATCTACTGAAAGAGGCTAAGGAGGGGACACTCATCCGCTCAGCCACTGAGAGTCCAGCAGTAGATTATCTAGAACTTCTTTTTCAAAATAATCCCGATATCGCTGTAAAAATATTCGGGAAACTTGTGGGTCATATTGAAGAAGAAGCACAGGCTGACCTGGTCTTTTATGATTATGAACCCCGGACAGATTTAAATGCTGACAATTTCGGGAGTCATCTGCTCTTTGGATTTGGACAGCCCAGTGATGTTATGACCCGAGGTGAGTTCCGCATGCGAAATAAACACCTCGTCGGAATTGATGAATCTCGGATTCGAGAGAATGCCCGCAAACAGAGCAAGCGTCTGTGGTCAGCAATGAAGGCATTATAAAAGCACCTAGAGAAGGTATTAACAAGAAAGAATCCATATGAATATAGATTTCCAACAGATCCTCAACCAGGCCGAAAAATACCGTCCTGAGATTTCCCGGTTTTTGCGAGACATGATTGCCATCCCCAGTGAAAGCACACAGGAAGAGCTTGCAATTTTGCGCATCAAGGAGGAGATGGAAAAGGTTGGTTTCGATAAAATTGAGATTGATGAAATGGGCAATATTTATGGCACCATTGGTCATGGGTCACATGTCATCGCCATGGATGCCCATATAGACACCGTCGGTGTTGGCAATATTGAGAACTGGAATGTGGATCCGTACGAAGGGTTTGAAGATGATCAAATCATCATGGGACGTGGGGCTTCAGACCAGGAAGGTGGGATGGCCAGCATGGTCTATGCAGGGAAAATCATCAAAGATCTTGGCCTGGAAGGCGATTATACATTGGTAATAACCGGAACGGTTCAGGAAGAAGATTGTGATGGCCTGTGTTGGCAGTACATCATGGACAATAAGAAGCTGCAACCAGAATTTGTTGTGAGTACTGAGCCAACCTCGTGCAGAATTTATCGTGGTCAACGCGGGCGGATGGAAATCAAGGTTACCACTTCGGGGATCAGCGCCCATGGGTCAGCACCAGAGCGAGGAGACAATGCCATCTACAAAATGGCTCCAATCCTCCAGGAGCTGCAGGAACTGAACACGAGATTGGCAGACCATGATTTCCTGGGGAAAGGCACACTCACCGTATCTGAAGTATTCTTCACCTCTCCCTCTCGGTGTGCAGTGGCTGATGGCTGCTCTATTTCGGTTGATCGACGCCTCACTGTTGGTGAAACTGCAGAATCAGCCATGGATGAAATTAAAAACCTCCCCTCAGTAATAGCTGGAAAGGCCACTGTGGAGATGTACGACTACGAGCGACCAAGTTATACAGGTTTTAGCTATCGCACTGAGGCCTATTTCCCAACCTGGTTGATAGAAGAAGATCATGTAGCAACCACATCGTTGGTTCATGCCTACAAAGGACTATTCAAGGAAGAGCCCATAGTTGATAAGTGGACCTTTTCCACCAACGGTGTTGCAATTATGGGTAAATATGGGGTGCCTTGTATTGGATTTGGTCCTGGAGCAGAAGAGGAGGCACACGCCCCCAATGAAAAAACCTGGAAAGATCATCTGGTAAAAGCTGCGGCAATGTATGCTGCCATACCTCTCACCTACCTGGAAACGATTGAAAAATGAAAAAGCTAATAGCTAAACTTAAAACGCTGGATCTAAGCAACTACGGCAATGATTTTCTGTTAACCTGGAACAAAACCTCAGATGAATTGGAAGCAACCCTGCTCATTGCAGAAATTCTGAGAGAGAGACACCGACTTGGAAAGCCAAACCTGGTATTTGATTCAGGACTTGCTGTTTCAATCTTCAGGGACAATTCAACCAGAACACGTTTCAGCTTTGCCTCTGCCGCCAATGCTCTGGGACTGGCAGTCTCAGATATGGATGAGGAAAAATCCCAGGTATCCCATGGAGAAACGGTCCGAGAAACCGCCAATATGATCTCATTTATGACCCGGGTGATTGGTATCCGGCATGATATGTATCTCGGTGAAGGGCACTCCTACATGAAGGAAGTCTCCTCAGCTGTTCAGTCTGGGTTTGAAGAGGGTGTTTTACACAACAGACCAGGTTTAATAAATCTCCAGTGTGATATTGACCATCCTACTCAAAGTATGTCTGACCTGGCCATGTTGAAAAACCATTTTGGATCTCTGGAAAATCTTAAGGGAAAAAAGATCGCCATGTCCTGGGCCTATTCGCCCAGCTATGGCAAGCCGCTTTCTGTTCCCCAGGGTATAATTGGATTGCTCACCCGCTATGGAATGGATGTTACTTTAGCTCATCCAGAAGGTTATAACCTCATCCCAGAAGTGGTAAAATTAGCAGATAAACAGGCAGAGTTGTCTGGAGGGTCATTCAACACGACCAATAGTATGGATCAGGCTTTCACCGATGCTGATATTGTGTACCCAAAATCCTGGGCGCCATTTCACGTCATGGAAGAGAGAACAGCACTTTTAAAACAGGCCGACCAAACGGGGCTAAAAGATTTAGAAAAAAGCTGCCTGGCCACCAATGCAAAATTCACAGACTGGGAGTGCACTGAAGAGAAAATGAAACTCACCAGAGATAGTAAGGCATTATATATGCACTGTCTACCAGCTGACATCACCGGGGTAAGCTGCAAGCAGGGAGAAGTGAGTGCCTCTGTTTTTGATCGTTGCCGCAAAGACACCTACATGGAAGCCAGCTATAAACCCTTTATCATAGCAGCCATGATGTTTTTGACAGGACTAAAAGATCCAATGGCAGCCCTGGACAAGCTAAAAGATTAATGGCTTTTAAATTCCACAACGAAAGAAACGGAAACAACGAATGCTTTTTAAACTCATACCGGGGATTAAATAGATTTAGTCGCGGGCGTTGATAAATCTCAAACTTGATTTCGTCAATTTCGTCAACTTCGTTGTAAAAAAAGGATACCTAGAGTGAACACTGAACAAATTCTGAAGAACACGATTCAACGCTGCAAAGAAAAGAATATTATTCTACCCACCTACAAACAGATGGCTGATCCAGATTTGATCCCTGAAGGGATTAAGGCAGAGCTGGCTGATATTGGTCTTTGGGATCTCAATCCCCGTAACTTGTTCCGAATCAGCTGGCAAAATGAGCCTGTCTCCAAAGGTGGTGGATTTGGGGATGTCAATTATCTGGAGCTACCACCAGAATTGACGGGGGTAAGGGCCAGGATCATTGTGCTCATTGGAAAATTCTTCCCCACTGGAGCCCATAAAGTTGGTGCCACCTTTGGTCCTCTCGTTGAAAAATTGATATCAGGTCAATTTGACCCAACGCGTCAAAAAGCATTGTGGCCTTCTACAGGAAACTATTGTCGGGGAGGTGCTTATGATGGGTATTTACTGGGATGTCCCTCAATTGCTGTCCTGCCTGAAGAAATGTCCAGAGAGCGTTATGAGTGGCTTGAAAAAGTTGGCGCCGAAATCATCCGTACAGAGGGTGGAGAAGCCAATGTAAAAGAAATCTATGATAAGGTGAAACAGCTTGAATCAGAGCGCGGAGATGAGATTGTTACCCTAAATCAGTTCGGCGAAATTGGAAACCCTTTATGGCACTACGCTGTTACTGGAAGAGCCATGGAAAAGGTTTTTAACAATATCAGTTCTGGTGACCATCGCTTTAGCGGGATGTTTCTTACCCAGGGATCTGCTGGAACTCTGGGATCAGCAGATTACCTACGAACTAAATTTCCAAAAATAAAAGTGGGTGCTGGAGAAGCGCTTCAAGTGCCTACATTGCTTCAAAATGGCTATGGAGCTCATCGTATTGAAGGTATTGGCGACAAACATGTCCCCTGGATACACAACATGAAAAACATGGATATGGTTATCGGTGTGGATGACAATATTCCTATGAACCTGGTTCGTCTCTTCAACGAGACTGAGGGGCACGCATTACTAAAAGCCCAGGGAATCAATCCTGACCTGATAGGGAGACTGGATTATCTGGGCATTTCAAGTATTGCCAATATTGCCGGTGCCATCAAAATGGCTAAATATTACGAGTACAATGAAAATGATGTGGTCTTCACTGTGGCCACTGATTCAATGGAAATGTATCAGTCCCGCCTCATAGAGCTACAACAAGAGCTTGGCGATTATACTGAAATTCGCGCCCATGTTGATTTCGAACGTTACCTGCTGGGCTTGGATGATGAAGGGGTGATGGAACTGAGTTATCGTGATAAAAAGCGCATGCACAATCTGAAATATTTTACCTGGGTGGAACAGCAGGGCAAAACAGTGGACGAGCTGGACGCTCAATGGTATGATGATGATTATTGGTCCTCAAAATTCGCCCTGGCAGATGAATGGGATCAAAAAATTGAAGCGTTTAATGCAGAGACAGGGTTATTAAAGAAGTACGCATAATAACGGGGGTTGATAGTGTCTTGCTGAGGCTCTCGTAGCAAAGGACACAGGGCAATCTATTTACCCCTCGTGGACACTTCGACCAGCCTAGGCCTATAAGCCTTCGGCTTGGCAGGCGGGCTCAGTGTGACAACTAGGGGGGACATACCAGAGTACCTGGTAGATATTAATGGTAGGAGATTCTATTGATTTCTGAAGCGATTATTGGTTTGAAATGCCATCAATGTGGTTGGGATGGACCCGCTGAGCCATTTTCATATATTTGCCCTACATGTGGTAAAAATTTAGACTTCATCTATGATTATGATTGCATTGCTGCATCTTGTGGACCCTTATCATTGAATAAGGATCATGATGATTCCATGTGGCGATATCTCCCCTTACTCCCAGTAAAAGCAGCTCCAGAAAACAAATCTCTCCGTGTCGGAGGAACGCCTTTGGTGGATTTTCCACACATTGCCAAGGATCTCCAAATTGGTCGTCTACAAATTAAAGATGATACACGCAACCCTTCTGGATCCCTCAAGGATCGGGCCAGTGAGCTGGCAATTCAACACGCCAAAGAACAAGGCAAAAAAACGATTGTCGCCGCCTCTACAGGCAATGCAGGTTCCTCCCTGGCTGCACTTTCTGCATACCATGGCATGGATAGCATTATTCTGGCTCCAGCCACTGCTCCTATTGCCAAATTGACTCAAATCCTGCAGCATGGCGCTCAATTGGTTCCAGTAGATGCAAATTACGATGGCGCATTCGATCTGGCATTTGAGTGGGCTCAAAAGAACGAGAGTTATTGTCGCAATACTGGTGTAAATCCCATATTGGCTGAAGGCAAGAAGACTGTAGCCCTGGAGATTGCTGAAAAAAATGACTGGAAAGCTCCAGATCACGTATTTGTTCCTGTAGGCGATGGCTGCATCATATCAGGTGTATATAAAGGTTTCTTTGATCTGCTCTCCCTCAAATGGATTGATTCCATGCCAGCCATCCATGCTGTGCAGGCAGAAGGTTCAGCAGCGATTGTGGACAGCCTTGTGCGAGAGGGTGACATTTTGTCTGTTTCGGCCAATACCATAGCTGATAGCATTAGTGTGGATCAACCTCGCGATGGGGACAAAGCAAGAAGGGCAATTATTAAAAGCGGTGGCAAAGGCTTTAAAGTGAGTGATGATGATATTTTGGAAGCCCAGAAATTGCTCTCCGAAACGACTGGAATCTTTGCGGAACCTGCTGCAGCGGCAGCTTATGCAGGTTTTCTGCAAGCATCTCAATCTGGCATTTTTGAAGACGAAGATCATGTAGTTGTGCTCATCACTGGATCAGGACTAAAAGACACAGCAAACGCTCAGAAATTGCTCAAGCCCGTTGAAGCCGTTAAAGCGACGCTTGTTGATGTAGAAAAATATCTGGAAAAGCTTCAGGGCTAAGCATGTTACATCATCCCCAACCCCATACCTTTCAGCTGGAAGTCACCATCAATGGTGAGCTCGTTCAACGAGAGATTCCAACCCACTTACGGCTATTGGATTTTCTCAGAGAGGATCTAGGTCTCACAGGGAGCAAAGAAGTTTGTGGTGAGGGTGAGTGCGGTGCGTGTACAATTATCTTAAACGGACAAACTGTAAATTCATGCCTCATTCTGGCTGTGGAGGTCCACGGAGCTTTCATCGTGACTATTGAGGGCCTGGCTGATACGCAAGAGCTCACAGAGATGCAAAAGTCCTTTGAAGATCATCATGCAGTTCAGTGTGGTTATTGTATCCCTGGTATGGTTCTCACTGGAGAAAAACTTCTGGACCGACACCCCCATCCCACCAGAGATGAAATCAAGTACGAATTATCAGGAAATATCTGTCGCTGCACAGGCTATCATAAAATTATAGATGCTATACAAAGGGCCGCAGATGATCGCGGATAGGCACGGATAAATGGAATTAAAGCATAGCGAAATAACAGATAAAATTCTCAAAGCCGTGAAAGCGATGGTTCCAGAACATGAAGCCCCGTTACTAAACTATTTAAAAGCTACAGATATTGAGGTTGGGTTATTAATTAATTTTGATCAAAAGCCAAACTTTAAGCGATTTGTGTTCGAAAATTCTAGAAAAAATATCCGCTTAGACCCGCGTAAATCGGCGGTGAATTAATTATGCAATTTTATCAACCTACTTCTATGCGTGAGTTTATTGAATTGAGCTCAAGCCTGTCAGATGAGTTCGCGACCTTCCTTGCTGGTGGAACTGATTTATTGCCCCGTTATGAACGTGGACAAGCCATGCCTGATCATCTCATTGATCTCAAGAAACTTTCTGATCTTTACCACATCAATATTAAAGATGACGTCATTCAGATCGGAGCCTTAACCAGTATCCAGGTAATTCAAGAGAAACCACTATTCCAGTCTGAATTTATGGCCCTGCACATGGCCGCACACGATTTTGCAGGCGCTCAGATCCGTCATCGTGGGACCATAGGTGGAAATATCGTCAATGCGTCGCCTGCAGGGGATTTATTGCCAGCGCTCTATGCTTTTGGTGCCGTACTCACGTTAATCGGACCAGATGGTGAGAGACAGTTACCCATTCAAGATTTTGTTCTCGGTCCTGGCAAAACGGCCCTTAAGCAGAATGAAATTCTTGTGACCATAAACTTAGAACGAACCCCGTATAAATCTACCTTCCATAAAGTGGGTCTGCGTCAATCCATGGCTATTTCAGTGGCGAACCTTGCATTCGTTTATTCTGAAAAAAATGGTGTTTTTGATTATCTCAAAATCGCGGCTGGAGCTGTGGCTCCTACCATAGTGACACTGGATAAATTGACCAGTACAATTCTTGACAATACCAGTACGCCAGAAGATTGGCCCCTACTCATAGAGGCAGACATTTCGCCCATAGATGATATTCGAGCGACGGCAAAATATCGAAAACAGGTTGTGAATAATTTGGTACAAGCATTCTTGAGAAGAGAGTTGACTGTCTAAGATGAACGATAGACTCTATCCCCTCCCCCTCCAGCATCTTATTACCTGGATGCTATCTGAGCTTAAAAGCGATCAGCTATTTGGGATCCAGAAGGACTTATTCTTCACGCCTGACAAAACAGACCCTTTTCGTATGCAACGCTATGGCCAACTGTTAGAAACCCCCATAGGGGTAGCCGCTGGTCCACATACTCAGCTTTCCCAGAATATCATCGCGGCCTGGTTATGTGGGGCTCGTTACATGGAGCTAAAAACCGTCCAGACACTGGACGAGCTTGAGGTAAGCAAACCATGTATTGATATGCAGGATGAGGGCTACAATTGTGAGTGGTCCCAGGAGCTCAAGCTAAAGCAATCCCTGGATGAATATCTTAATGCCTGGATAGCCATTCACATTTTGAAGGACCATTTTGGCTGGCAATCTGATCAAGGTGCTGGTGTGATTTTTAACATGAGTGTGGGTTATGATCTTGATGGGATAATGAAACCCAATGTCCAACATTTTATGGACCGTATGGAAGACAGCCAGGAATTATTGGATGAGAAGTTGAATCTCATCGAATCCATATATCCCAACATTAAGAACCTGAATATTCCTTCCCGGATGACGGATAATATTACCCTATCCACCATGCACGGATGTCCTCCAGATGAAATTGAACGCATTGCGACCTATCTCATAAAAGAGCGCAAGTACCACACGGCTGTAAAACTGAATCCCACGTTGCTAGGCCCCCATCAACTACGTCAAATATTGAATCACGACCTGGGTTATGAAGCATCCATTGTTCCTGATGAGGCATTTGCCCATGATTTAAAATATCCTGATGCCTTAAACCTCATTGGCAATCTCCAAACTCAGGCGGAAGAATCTGGTGTGGAATTCGGTTTAAAGTTGACCAATACGTTGGAAGTTCAAAACCACCGACCCGTTTTTCCTGAAAATGAAACCATGATGTACCTCAGTGGCCGGGCACTGCACCCCATCAGCATCAATCTCGCAGCAAAACTTCAACAAGACTTCCATGGAAAATTAGATATCTCTTTTTCAGCAGGGGCAGATGCCTTCAATGTGGCTGACATTCTGGCATGCAATCTTCGTCCTGTTACCACCTGTACAGATGTGCTGAAACCTGGCGGATACACGAGACTGGGACAGTATCTGGAGAACCTGAAACAGGCCATGCAACAAGCTGAATCGTCGAGTCTTGAAAAGTTTATCGTGGGAAAGGATACATCTCAGGATATAGATAATGCTGGGTTAGACAGATTGATCCAATACGCAGCAAAGACCATTTCTAATCCCCATTATCATAAGCGAAATCACCATTTTGATTCCATTAAAACCAAACGTCGTCTGGGAGCATTTGATTGCATATCAGCCCCTTGTGTTGATGCCTGTGCAGCTGATCAAAATATCCCTGAATATCTTTATCACACGTCTCAGGGTAATTTCGACAAAGCTTTTGAAGCCATTCAGGATACCAATCCCCTGCCTGGCGTCACAGGACATGTCTGTGATCATTTATGCCAGTTAAAATGCACCAGGAATAATTATGACTCGCCCCTTTTAATCCGTGAGATCAAGCGTTTTGTGACTGAACAGGAAATTGCAAAGGTTGGTACTCCTAAAATCACAGGGAAAGGATACAAGGTTGCTGTGATTGGAGCTGGTCCCGCTGGATTATCCTGTGCCTATTTTTTGGCTAAACAGGGTATTTCTGTAAATGTATATGAGAGCAAATCATTTGTTGGAGGTATGGTCTCTGGCGCCATCCCGGAATTCAGGCTAAGTGACGAAACTATTAATCTTGATATCGATATTCTGAAAAAAATGGGAGTCAATTTTCATTTTGATAGCCCCGTTGGTACGGAGCTCTATACACAGATTCAAGAATCAAGCGATGATATCTTTATTGGTGTTGGCGCTCAACGAGCTTTGAAGCTAGGGGTTGAAGGTGAAACCCTTTCTGGTGTGTTAAACCCATTAGAATTTCTTGCTGAAGTCAGACTGGGTGCTCGTCCAGATCTCGGTGATAATATTGCCATCATTGGAGGTGGCAACACAGCCATGGATGCTGCCCGCACGTCGCTTCGATTGGCAGGTGAGTCAGCAACCGTCAATGTCATCTATCGACGGACTATGTCAGAAATGCCAGCCGATATTGATGAAATCGAAGCTGCGCTGGCTGAAGGCATCACCTTCCATGAGCTCATAGCGCCAATACGATTTGAAGGTGACGACAAGGTGCAGCAGATTCATTGTCAAAAAATGGAACTGGGTGAGCCTGATGCCAGCGGTCGCCGTCGTCCAGTACCTCTGGATGGTGAGTTCCTGAAGTTTCCTGTGGATACTGTGATTCCATCAATTGGCCAGGCCATTAGCGTAGATTTTATTGGCGAGGATGATCTTCAGGTGAACTATGAAACCTGTAAAACAACCATTCCCCATGTGTATGCAGGCGGCGATGCCGTGCGGGGTGCCTCCAGCGTCATCAATGCCATTGGAGATGGACAAAACGCAGCCCGTCACATTCTCCAGAACATAGAAATACCGACGATTCCCAATAGAAACGCGCCACGACTCATATCCATAAATGATCTAAAAGTTAAGGCCGCTAATCGTGAGTATGGAATCCATCCTCCTCTGGCTGAGCCAGACAACTCCCAGAAGTTTCCAGAAGTCCATCGAACCCTGACTCAAGAAGAGGCTGTAGCAGAAGCCTCGAGATGTTTGTTATGTGATGATTATTGCAGTGTCTGTGTGGGGGTTTGTCCAAATCTCGCCAATCTCACTTATATGGTGAAGCCTGTGAAATATGATATCCACGAAATAGAACTCGTGAATGGCGAGCAAGTCAATACAGCCACCGGACAACTTGATATCAATCAAGAGCCACAAGTATTGAATATAGGTGATTTCTGCAACGAATGCGGTAATTGCACCACCTTTTGCCCCACCGCAGGGGATCCCTATCTCGATAAACCACGATTACACCTGTCTGAGCAAAGCTACCTTGAATCAAAGGTAGGTTACCTGATTTCAAGCAATTCTATCCGAATTAAAAACGATGACTATGAGGCCTCCATTATTCATCAAGATGGCGACTATAAATATACTTCACCCAATACTCAGGTCAGTTTTGATGGCAAATCAAAAAAGTTTAGGGCTGTTGAATTAGGTTCGGAATCAGGAACATTTAGTACACGCGAACCTCTTGAAATGATCCTACTTTATGAAAACCTGAAAGATCATCCAATGCTAATTGGACACAAAACTAAAGAATGAACACCTGAAACCATGAAAGTTGGAATTTGAAATTAGGCCTATTGAATAAGACTTGGAAAGAGAGTGAAATATTTTGATACTATCACTACGGTTTAAAATCATCATAACTCAATTTCCTGGAAATAAGTATGAAAAAGCTATCTTCGATTAGAGTATATGTGTCGTCAGAGAAAATATCAGACTATATCTGAAGGCTGATTAGACACGAATCCCACAAAGCACACTAATAGTCACGAAAATGTTTATTGTATAAAAGAATCCGATGGGCGAATGGCTGAGATAATATACAAGGATCTATCATATCAAATTGTGGGCTTAGCAATGGAAGTGCATAAACAATTGGGATATGGCTTTCTAGAAAAGGTGAACGAAAACGCGCTTCGCATCCTATCACTGTGCGATTTAAAGGTGAAATTGTTGGACAGTATTATGCTGATATGCTGGTTGAAGAAAAAATTATTTTAGAACTCAAAGTGGCTGAAAGAATTAGTTCTGCTCATAAAGCTCAAGCGCTAAATTACCTGAAAGGAACTGGTCTAAAACTGGCAATAATACTTAACTTTGGTCCAAAGAAACTGGAGAGTCACCATGTGGTCAACTGATTTTTTCCTGGTTAAAAACTCAAGAAACACTCGTGTTAATTCGTGTGTTCTTCGTGCAATTGGTGTCATATAAAATGTCTTCACTTCTCATCAAAAACCCTCTTGCTGTTGCCACCATGAATGATTCTCAGGAAGAATTCTCTGGTGGACATATCCTTATTGATAATGGGGTGATAAAATCTATTGGACCCAACCCCCTAGATATTCAAGCTGATAAAATATTTGATGCATCAGGAATGGTTGTAACGCCAGGCTTCATAAACACCCACCACCATCTCTATCAAACCCTGACTCGCAACATTCCATTAATGCAAGATCAACCTCTTTTCTCATGGTTAACCAATCACTATGAAGTTTGGCGAGAACTCACCACTGAGGCTGTTGCAGTTAGCACCCAGACTGGGCTATTGGAGCTGATGAAAACAGGTGTAACAACTAGTTCTGATCATCTCTATCTCTTCCCATCTAAGGCCAGTCCAGAGCTAATTGACACTGAAATCGAAGCTGCCAAAGAGCTAGGTGTTCGCTTTCAACCCACTCGCGGGTCAATGTCACTTGGTAGGTCTAGAGGTGGCTTACCTCCTGATGATGTGGTTCAGACTGAAGATGTCATTCAGAAAGATACAGAAAGATTGTTGGCAAAATACCATGAGGAATCAGACGGAGCTATGACTCGGATTTCTCTGGCCCCTTGCTCTCCTTTTTCTGTGACAACAGAATTGATGAAGCAAACAGCGGCATTTGCCAGGTCAAACGGTCTTCAAATCCACACTCACCTAGCTGAAACACTTGACGAGGAGGCTTTCTGTCTGGAGAGTTTTGGGTTACGACCAGTCGGTCTTATGCAGGAATTGAATTGGCTCACTCCAAATGCCTGGTATGCCCATTCTGTGCATTTGAACCAAGATGAAATTAAGGTTATGGGTGAAAACCAGGTTGGGATTTCACATTGTCCATCATCAAATATGAGACTGGGCTCGGGGATTGCCAGGATTCGTGAACTACTCGATGCAAAAGTCAATGTGAGTCTTGGCGTTGACGGCAGTGCCTCAAATGATTCGGGGGATATGCTTCTGGAAATGCGCAATGCCATGCTCATCTCTCGTTTAAGAGAGCAAAATTACTGGCTTACCGCTCGGGATGTTCTAAGAATGGCAACGAGGGGTGGAGCTGCTGTTCTGGGTCGAGATGATGTCGGTGAGCTCAGTGTGGGCAAGCAAGCTGATTTGGCTCTGTTCGAGATGAATGGTTTAGCTCAAGCTGGCAGTCTATCTGATCCCATTTCCTCACTGGTCTTTACCACCCGTCAGCGTTCCGTGGATTGCCTAATTGTACAAGGTAAGATTATCATGGAGAGTGGTGATTCAAAGGTGGATGAAACCGATCTGGTATCTCGGCACAATCGGATTGCGGCGGAGATGCTAGAAATGGCAACTCAGCGCACGAAAATCGAATTCTCAACCCATCAAGGAAGAGGTTAAGCATGTGGTCCTCTATTGAACAAATCATTAAACCTGGTACTCTGAGCGAAGCTTCTGTGTTGCTCAAAGAATCGGGATCAGTAATTTTTTCTGGGGGAACTTATCTTGTTTCACAAAAAGATGCGGAGATACACACCCTTCTTGATATCAATCATTTGTTAAATAATCAGATCAATTTGGACGGAGACGAACTCCACATTGATGCAGGATGCACATTGCAAGAAATCGTCAACTTTAATGATCAGCAGCTAAATAGCACCATTCTTTCGGCCTGTCCTTCTAAAAATATTCGTAATCAACGGACCATTGGCGGCGAAGTTGCCAGATCAAGAACGGACTCCGATATCCTGGTATTCTTATTCGCTTCCAGAACAAAATTAATCCTAAGCGGATCAGACTCACTGGTTGAATTATCTGACTGGAATGGCGAAGGTATTATTGTGAAGCTGATCATCCCCCCACATGATGTAAAGTTAGAACGAGTAGCCTTGCTGGATTCAGCCCCGGCCTATGTCATCGTTGGTTTTAACGAGCTTCACGATTCAAGCGCTGTCTGTGTAGGTGGCAAAACATCAAAAATTTTGTTCTTTCATACCAAATCTGAACCAGTTGAGGTAGATGTTAGAAAATTTATGGATGAGGTTGAAGCTAGTTTCAATGACGACCATCTTGGGACACGAGCTTACAAACGTCAGTTGGTTTCTTCATTACTCCAAGAAATGGCGGTGGTGATATGACCATCCAGTTCGAGTTAAATGGCCGTCTCGTTGAAGCAAACGCCGCACCTGGAACCACACTCCTGGAATATCTGAGAGATGAAGAAGTTCACAGTGTAAAACATGGTTGTGACCATGGAGAGTGCGGTGCCTGTACGGTACTCATGGACAACAAAAGTGTAAATGCATGTCTCATCCTTATGTACACAGTGAATGGGAGAAAAATAGAAACTCTCGAGAGTTTTTCCACCCACAAGGAGTTACACCCACTCCAGAAGGATTTTCTGCATGAGGGTGCTGCCCAATGTGGCTTTTGTACCCCTGGAATGATTCTCTCTCTGGAGGCCCTGGATCGTGAAGATGGTGCTACTGATGAAGCCACTATCCGTGATGCCCTGAATGGAAATCTATGTCGCTGTACTGGCTACGTAAAGCCGGTGAAGGCAGCACTTGCAACCCTCCAACAATCCAGTAGGACTGGAGGCGATGCATGAAAGTGATTGGACAAGACACTCCACGGGTCGATGGAGAGGCTCTGGTCAGGGGAAATTCAGTTTTCGCTGATGACATTAAATTAAATAATGTCCTTCATGTAAAAATTCTCCATAGCCCTGTTGCCCACGCTAATATTCTTAATATTGATGTTTCCAAGGCACAAGCTCTGGAGGGAGTAGAGGCAGTCTTCACCCATAAAGACTTTACCACACATTACTACACCACTGCAGGCCAGGGTTACCCTGAACCTGGTCCACGAGATATGCGGATTCTAGATTCAACGGTGCGTTTTGTAGGCGATCGTGTTGCTTTTGTTGCTGCAAAAACCCTTGAAATTGCTGAACAAGCTCTCAGTCTGATTGAAGTGGAATATGAGGAGCTGCCAACCATATTTGATATGGAAGAGGCCATGACAGCCGATATTGTTCTCCATTCAGAATCTGGTAAAACCGGTATTCACGATGCGGCCCATAATGTGGGAGCCCATCTCGAGGCAGAATTGGGGCATGTGGATAAAGCCCTTGAATCTTCCAAGTACGTTTTCGAAGGCACATATAGCACACCTTTTGTTCAGATGGCCTCCATAGAACCCCATATTTCATTGACCTGGATGGATGAAAATAACCGTCTGGTTATCCGAACTTCCACCCAGGTCCCATTTCATGTACGTCGAATTGTGGCTGAAGTCATGGGCATTCCTGTAGGGAGGATTCGGGTGATAAAGCCTCGTATCGGCGGTGGATTCGGTGGGAAACAGGAAATCCTCAATGAGGAATTGGTAGCTGCTGTTACTCTGAAAACAGGTAAACCAGCCCGCATTGAATACACCCGAGCAGAGGAGCTCTTTGCTGCTCGACTGCGACATCCCGAACTGGTGACTTTCCGGTTAGGATTTGATAAAAATCAAATTTTGACTGCCATCGACTTGAATATTCTTGAGAATTGTGGTGCCTATGGACCCCATGCCCTCACAGTCATGTCAGTCACCGCACAGAAAGCCTTGAGTATGTATAAGGCACCTAGTATCCGGGTTAATGGAGATGGTGTTTATACCAATCTACCCATTGGTGGTGCATATCGTGGATATGGTGCTCCTCAGGCATTCTTCCCTCTGGAAAGCCTCATGGATGAAGCAGCCAGCGCCATGAATATTGACCCCATTGAACTTCGCTTGAAAAACATATTTAAAGTAGGTGATGATATTCCTATCGCCAAGATTTTGGGTGAGGGACGTGAAGGCTTCCCCATGGTGCTCTATAGCACAGAGGTGGCAGCCTGTCTGAAACAGGGACGTGAGTTAAGTGGCTGGGATAAGCTTAGAGGCCAAAAGCAAAACGGACGCTATCGAAGAGGTATTGGAGTTGCTGTTGCAGGGCAGGGCTCTGGAATTCCTGGAATTGACATGGGCTCAGCCTTTATCAAGATGAATGAAGATGCCAGTTTTAATCTCCAGGTGGGAGCTACGGATATTGGCACTGGATCTGATACAGCTCTTGCTCAAATTGCTGCAGAGGTATTGGGCGTCCCAGTTGATAAAATTATAGTCTATTCGTCAGATACTGATATGACGCCTTTTGATACAGGCGCTTATGCGTCAAGTACCACGTATATATCTGGATCGGCCGTAAAAAAAGCCGCTGAAAACTGTAAAACCATGATTTTGGAACAGGGAAGGTTACTGCTTGACGATACTGAAGCAGTAATAGAAGGCACTTTTGTATCAGGAGGGGTTGGAGACAAAATCTCATTCGAAGATATCTGCACAAAAAGTTTTTACACAGATGAGCAAAAACAGATCATGGGAACAGCCTCGCATATGAGTTACGATTCTCCACCACCCTTCAATGCAACTTTTGCAGAGGTGGAAGTAGATACACTGACTGGAACTGTACGGGTAATCAAGATCGTGTCTGTGACCGATGCCGGCCAGATAATAAATCCCAAAATGGCTGAGGGTCAAATCGAGGGTGGTATTCCACAGGCTCTGGGAATGACACTTTCGGAATTCATGCCTTTTGATGAAAAAGGGCGAGCCATCAATCTGGATTTAAACAGTTACCATATATACACGGCTAAGGACATGCCCGAGCTGGTTGTACGATTCGCAGAATCTCATGAACCAACAGGTCCTTATGGTGCTAAGGCAGTAGCTGAAATCCCCATAAACGCCCCTGCTCCAGCTGTGGCAAATGCGGTGTACAATGCTGTAGGTGTCCGCATTAAACACCTACCTATTCGTCCAGAAGTATTATTAGCGGGAATCGGCAAGGCTGATTAAGCATAATATGCCGGTTTATGGGTCTAGTTCAGTGTAATGTGGGACCTAACAGACCATTTAATGGGACTAATGGTACAATATTTGGATCAAACTCAATATTTTCTGATTCATAGGTAGTTTTCTGAGTATTAATGGGTGTAGAAAGTTTGCTCGTTTTTGTTGACCATTATACAAAAATAGCAATTGGCATAGCTAGCGTGAATAATATTGAGGCCTAATCAATAATTTTACAGGGGTAAGCTGTGGTTTATTAGGGGTAAACAAAAAGGGTGTCATTTATTATATCCCCAGGAAGGAATAAATATGGAAGATAAAATTCGCTGTGGTTGGGTACCATTGAACAAGCCAACCTATGTTGAATATCATGATAAGGAATGGGGCGTCCCTGTTAGGGATGACCAAAAAATGTTTGAATTTCTCGTGTTGGAATCTTTCCAGGCAGGGTTGAGTTGGGAGATCGTTCTCAATAAGCGTGAAAAATTTCGCAATGCCTTTGCTGAATTCGATTTTAACAAAGTCGCTCTGTTTGATGAAGACAAGGTACAAGCACTGCTCCAGGACAAAGGGATTGTCAGGAATCAGCTTAAAATCAGGGCTGCAATAAACAATGCCCAACGCTATCTGGAAATTATTGAGGAATTTGGGAGCTTCTGCAAGTATTTTTGGGGGTTCTCAAGTGGAAAGCCTCTAGTAAATCAATTTAGGGTACTTGGTGAAATTCCCACCAACACGGACCTATCCAATACCATTGCCAAAGATTTAAAGACACGTGGATTTAAGTTTTTAGGGACGACAGTGGTGTATGCACATATGCAAGCTGTGGGCATGGTGAATGATCATCTTGAGGAATGTTTTAGATATACTGAGGTGTAAGAGAGATCACAATCGTCACCCTGAGCGCGTCGAAGAGTGACTGATAGAGGTTTCGACGAGCTCAACCTCCAGAGAATTTACACATCCAAGCCCAACGATAATTGCCCATGTGGTTCGCTGAAGTGTGATCCACCGACACCCAATAGGCGTACTGGCTCTCCTGGCATCCAGTTTTTAACCAATAGCTTCCTGGCAATTCTGAATATCTCAAGACCATCATCCAGGGGTTCTGGAACGGTGTGCTGTCGGGTAAAGGTCGTAAAATCAGCATAGCGAATTTTTATGGTAATCGTGGCAGCCATAAATTTCTTCTTTTTAAGCTGCTCCCCTACTTTAAAACTCAATTTTTCCACTATCTCCAATAGCTCAGATTGATCTTCAATATTCTTTGAAAAGGTTCTCTCAGTGCTAATGGACTTGGTTTCATGATCTTCGTGAACGGGTCGGTCATCAATTCCCTTCGACCATCGGCTCATGGCTTCGCCCATTTTACCGAATCGTTGCTTCAGGACATCTTCTTTAATGACTGCCATATCTGCAACTGTGTAAATTCCATATTTGGCAAGGCGCTCATTGGCTTTGGGACCTATCCCCGGTATTTTCTTCACAGGCAGGGGAGACAGAAAGTCAACTTCAGTGCCTGGCGGAACCACTGTGAGCCCATTGGGCTTTTGAAAGTCTGATGCAATTTTAGCTATCATTTTATTTGTCGCTATACCCACTGAAGCAGATAATCCAATATCCCTGGAAATCTTTAATTGAATCTTCCGGGCAATTTCTGAGGCTTCAACCCATTGATCAACCTCATCACTGAGATCGAGATAAGCTTCATCTATACTGACCTGTTGTATGATGGGAGATTCTGCTCTTAGAATTCCCATAATCACTTTTGAGTACATTCGATATAAACCATGTTGAGATGATATAACCACAAGATCTTTGCATCTTCTGCTGGCCTCAATCATTGGCATGGCTGAGTGGATACCATATTTTCTGGCTGGGTAAGATGCTGCTGCAACCACTCCCCTGTTTTCACTTCGTCCTCCAACGACAATCGGCTTGCCTGCGAGAGCAGGATCTCTCAAGACTTCAACTGAGCAAAAAAACGCATCCAGATCCAGATGGACAATTGCACGAGGTTTATTGGTATAGGGCTGGGGGTTGAGCATCCTTGAATTTAGGATGATACGATGCCCCTGTATAATGGAATATTTTGGCTCCCAATAGCACTGGAGAATCATGTTGATATTTTAGAATATTCCCAAGAATTTACAGACCAATCCTTGTAATGGGCAATCTCATGGTTTAATTAGCAGGACTCACAATTTTTGAGTCGCATGAAAGGAAAATCTTAAGCTCTTGTCTACTCCCCTGAATACCCAGCGCATTGGAAAACTTCGCAGGCGATTGAATCATAGACGAAGTAGATACGTCCTCCTTCAAAACGCTCTATTCAAAATCAAATCATTTGATCAACTCTTTGTGATCATCATCGCCATGCTCATCGGTGTTTTTGCTGGTGTGATTTCGGCTGGATTTAGAACACTCATCGACTTTTTCCGTCATACTCTTTGGGGAGAAGGTTCCTTAATTGATGTTGTCAAGGCGGCTCCTCTGTATCTTAAAATTGGAATCCCAGCGGGTGGTAGCGCATTGGTCGCCTGGTTTGTTATGCGTTTTGCACCTGAAGCGAAGGGCCACGGGGTGCCAGAAGTTATGAATGCTGTGGCAACTCAAAACGGGTTTATTCGTATGCGTGTGGTTATCATCAAAGCTTTTGCTTCCGCCATGTCCATCGCCACGGGTGCTTCCGTAGGGCGTGAGGGTCCCATTGTCCAGATTGGTTCAGCCTTTGGCTCTACTATTGGTCAAGTATTCCAGGTATCCGTAAGAAGGATGAAAACATTTATCGGTTGTGGTGCTGCGGCTGGCATTGCAGCAACCTTTAACGCTCCCATTGCTGGAGCTCTTTTTGCATCAGAAGTCATTCTAGGTGATTTTAGTGCCGCAGCAATCGGTCCCATCATTATAGCATCGGTTTTTGGAACTGTTATTAGCCGAGCTCTGTATGGGAATTTCCCGGCTTTTGTACCCCCGACCTACACCCTCCACTCTCCCATAGAAATAATATTTTATATCATCTTAGGTCTTGCTACAGGTGTGGTAGCCTGGATTTTTGTGCGTTCACTCTACAAGACGGAAGACGTTTTCGATAGTTGGAAAGCTCCAGTGGCTCTTAAGGGCTTACTGGGTGGCGCTCTTCTGGGCATTGTAGCTATTTATCTCCCGGAGATTTTGGGGGTAGGTTACGAAACCATGGATAGAGTGTTAAGTGGCAACATGGGATTAGCCCTGGCGGCTGGTTTGGTTCTGGCAAAAATATTCGCAACCAGCCTTTCCATGGGATTTGGTGCTTCTGGTGGAGTTTTTGCGCCTTCTCTTTTCATAGGATCAATGCTGGGAGGTGCAATGGGCGGTGTAATCCATATGCTTTTCCCTGAAATTACTGCCACTAGTGGTGCCTATGCACTGGTAGGGATGGCTGCCATGGTTGCGGCAACCACCCATGCTCCAGTTACTGCTGTATTAATCATATTCGAGATGACCAAGGAATATACGGTCATTTTACCTCTAATGATTACCAGCATCATTGCCATGGTGATTTCGTCCAGACTGCTTAAAGGTTCAAATATTTACACTATGAAGCTGCAGAGGCGGGGAATTGATATTTACGGTGGTAAAGACATCAATATTCTTGATAAAATCAGCGTAAAAGACTTAAAAAAGAAGATCATTGATACGGTGCCTGAGTCCATGACGCTACAGGAGCTTCTTGAAAAGCTTTCAACAAGTTCTGCCTTGAATACTTATGTAAAAGATGACATCGGCCAACTTATTGGAATCATCACTCATTCAGCCATGCGCCGGTATTTGAATCATCATGAAGAAATTCCGGATCATGTAACAGTAAGAGAAATGATGAATCAAAAGTTTGAGGTCATCCACGATGAGACGCCCATTCATGAGGTGCTGAGGAAAATGATCGAAATGGATCTGGAAGCCTTACCCGTTGTTGATGAGAACCAATTGCTCCAGGGTGAGGTGGAGCGAACCGCCATCGTACATCAATATCAGGAGTTGTTGATCCATGCAGAATCAGCCAAAGCCATGGCCAATTCAATGAAATATGTTCACAGGCAGTACCATGAAAAATCTGAAGTGATTCCCGGCTTTTTTCTGGCCAGGATCAATGTCCCCTCAGCCTTTATTAATCAATCCCTACGTTCGTTAAATGTCCGTCAATCCTACGGTGTGGATATTTTATTAATTAGGCGTGCTGAAGGGAACAAGGAGCGGGATATCATTCCAGATGTGAATGAAAAGCTACATGCTTCAGATCAGCTGCTCATTTTTGGCGAACAAGTCAAAGTTGAGCTTTTATGCAATACAAACTAACCAAAATTATCGTTTAACAAGACTATCCAGACAATGGTATGGCCATACTCCCGGGGCATTCTCATGAATGCTTCTCATATTATGCTTTGCAATTGAGACTTATTCGCATATACTAGTGCGTGTTAGTAACAATTACGTAAAAAGGATAAAAATGAAATTAAGATCACTTATACTCATGCTCTCTCTCTTCCTGGCTGCCAATCTTCAGGCAGATGGAAGACGCTATGTTTGGACCTATGAATATCAAACCCTGCATCGTGGTGAGGCTGAGCTAGAGTCCTACACGGAGTTCTCCCACCTCGATACGGATTCCGGAAGACAGGCCACCACCACATTGCAGTACGAATATGAAATCGGAATGAATGATCGCTTTGATGTGGGGATATATCAAAAGTTCAAACAAGCTCACAATTCACCCATTGCTTATGATGGGTTTAAGCTGAGAATGAGATTTAGACTGGGTGAAAAAGGTCGCTGGCCCCTGGACCCCCTGATTTATCTCGAATACAAGGACAATGCTGCCTTTGATCATTCTGCCCTTGAAACCAAACTCATCTTAGCTAGAGATTTTGATAAGCTCAACATTTCACTCAACCCAGTCCTGGAATTTGAATTTGACGAGGAGGAAACCGAGATTGAATTTGAATACACTGCAGGTCTCAGTTATCGGCTTCACCCATTGCTAAGTCTGGGACTTGAAACCAAAGGCGACGCGGATCAATTCTATTGGGGTCCTACCCTTTCCCATGGAAAAGAGGATTTATGGTTCGCCATTGGGCTGCTGGTTCCTGGCTCTGAAGATGCCAGTGCTGATCGCCTGATGCGCTTCATTATTGGAGTAGGTCTATAGGTAAGACCCTCATGTCTCAGGGCTTCTAAGATTTTTTCCAATAATTTTTGAGAAGCTCTGAGACCCATTGAGGCTGGTTGGTATCCACAGGTAGGAACTCCTGAAAAATAGGCTTAATGTCAAGGATGGGTGAACCATCCACTGCATCAAGGCCCTCTACTGTGAGAACCCTCCCATCTACCCTTAAAATCTTTGCTGTACCCAACCCGATCGGATTGGGATGGTAAGAGGACCGCTGGGCTAATAATCCCAGTTTCGGCCATGCCGAATTATTACGAGGATGCCTTGAATCTGGCACTTCCTTTTTGGCCGGGATACGGTGAAAAACAAAGATAACCTCAACGTGCGAGAACGTATCCAGTCCTCTCAATAATTCTGGGGAGAGATCATCTCTAAGACGAATTTTTGAGACAACATCCCCCCAGTCATCATCTTCCAAATGATCTCGGTCGTTAGAAACATAGGCAATGGGAGCGAATTCGATTTTCTCCATGGCTAGGGGTTATCTCACCAGGAGTAGTTTTGTAAATGCTGTGTGGGACTCAGTTTCGAGTCTACATAGGTATACGCCTGCCTCAACTGGATGACCCTCTCGGTTCTCGCTGTTCCAGGTAACCACGTAACGACCACTGCTTTGAGAGCTGTTCAGTAATTGAATCACCTCTCGACCCTGTAGATCAAAAATACTCATTTTAACCGAGGTTTGCCCATCCAGGCTATAGGGTATACTGGTAGATGGATTGAATGGGTTGGGGAAATTATCCCCTAAGTCAAAGACCAGGGGAATTGCCAGTTGATCCTCGGCCAGCCCCACCACATAGTCTGTGGTTTTCAGAATCCAATTGTCTGGATCCATGACCAGATTGGTGACGATCTCACCCGTTGGAATCTGCAGATGAAAAGTCATGAATTGCTCGTTAATTCGCAGAATAGTATCAATTACTGAAGCATTCGTAGTGATCTGAAAATCTACTGGCATATCAAAAGTAATTCCCGTTTGGATAGTCTGAACCAATAAATCATCCCCAGTTTGAGCTCGGTAGGCACGATAATTAGGATATGCAGATCCATAAATCCATTGCTGAAAGAATGGATCTAGATCTAGACCACTGACCTCTTCACAAACCATCTGGAAATCTTCCGTCGTTGCGGTTCCGTACTTGAATTGTGGATCATTGGAATAGGTTTGAAGTATTTCAAAAAAGGTATCATCGCCGACTATGTGCCTAAGCATATGTACTACCCATGCTCCCTTATTATAGGTATGCCACCAATCAAATATATTTTCTGTTTCTGTATCCTCCACATAAACAGATCCGTATTGTCGGCTAAGATTTTTAAACGTTTCCATTTTCTCTATATATCCAGTGGGACCATACCTTTCTTCCCACCATAGTGCCTCAGCATAGCGGGCGAAGCCTTCATTCAGCCAGATATGGTTATAGGTATCACAGGTGATCATATCACCATACCACATATGTGCCAGTTCATGACAGACTCTGCGTTCCGTGGGATCTCCCATAGATGTCAGGGTTTGATGCTCCATTCCAGTACTCGTCCCCCATTCGGCGTGACCATATTTTTCATCCATGAAGGGGTAGGGTCCGAATTGATCCTCGTACAGGGCAAGCATCTCTGGGAGCAGATTATAATTCTCCGTCATGTAAGACGGATTCGGGTTGTCGGGATGACTATATGTATAAAAAAGAAGGGGCAAGGTATCGTTATTGGCATCTACATAGATATTGCCCCACTCATAAAACTCGTAAATCGAAAGTGATACGAGATAGCTGGCGATGGGATGACCCACATGCCAATGCCAGGTTTTAGTGCCATCTCCATTGTCGGTATCGGAAACCAGGCGTCCATTAGACGCCACTACCATATAATCATCTATGGTCACCACAATATCCGCTGAATCTGCCTTATCACGGGGATAGTCCACTGATGGCCACCATTCTCTGGCATTATATGGTTGAGAGTAAGTCCAGATTGCCCGCTGGCTAAATTCATAATCCCAATTGAAACCAGAATCGTCCTGATTACTTGCTGGACCTGATTCCGAATATATTGCTACTGACATCTGTTGGCCCATAACGGGTGTCTCATTTAGTGGTATGGACAATATGTCATTGAGGTGTGAAAAGGCCAAAGAATCTCCGTCCAGATACACCGCGGTAACCGTTGTATTACCGACACCCGGACTGTTAGTAGAATAATCCAATTCAATTGTCTCCAGGCTGGTGTCAACCACAACAAGGTGAAGTAGAAATTCAGAGACCATGGAGGTCGTTGCGATATCCATATCAAAATTTAATCCATAATAAGTGATATCGATTTTCTGCTGTTCGGAGGTGGGTTGCATGTCTCTAAGAAACTGATCTTGATGGGCATATCCGCAGGGCTTTTCTTCGTCTATAAATGACATTCCGCTGATTGAAACAATCAATCCCAATATGGCTGATATCTTCTTTAAGCGCTTCTGATTCATTTTAAATCTCCCCCTTTAAGTAGGCCTGACGTTTTTCCTCAGGAAATTTTTCGATGGCGTATCTTAGCATCGTTCGTGGCATGACTTGGTAGTATTTTTTTAAAAATTCTTCTTCAGTGGGTCTACTCTTGTTTCCTACTTCCCGTAACATCCAGCCCACAGCCTTATGGATGAGGTCCTCCTGATCATGGAGCAGTAATGCTGAAAGCTTGAGTGTATCCCGAAACTCGTATTGGCGAATAAAATAGTAGCTCGCAATAATAGCTACACGACGTTCCCAAAGGATTTCAGATTTCGCTAAGGTCTCTAGATGAGACCGCTCTTTATCAAAAAGGTAGTGGCCAACAATTTGAAGCGCTGAGCTATCTACCAGGTCCCAGTTGTTAATGAATGGAATATTTTCGAGGTAATCCTCGTAGATTTGTTTTTTGCCTGAGGCGTCAGCATGGTTATATAGATTTACCAGAAGAAACAGTGCTGTGAGTCTGGCCTCGTGATACTTGGAATGGAGTATTTCAAGAGCATCCTGTCTACTGGCTTGTTTATATCTTTTTGCCAGTGCTCGTAAGCGAGGCACCCTAATACCAAGGAAGATGTCTCCCTCCCCATATTCACCCTTTCCGGTTTTGAAAAACCGTTGGGAATGGCTAGCTCGCTCAGGATCACCCACTTCAAATAATTCATTGAGAATTTGATCTGAAAGTTTAGACATGGTCGATAAGAATCCTCAGTTGATAGATCAACTTATGCTCTTTATAAACTTGGCCAATTGTGGCGTTTCGCGATCTGGGCTAATCCTTTGGTGGGGTTAACAATAACAGGGTAACCCACATGTTTTAATATGGGTATATCATTCTCTGAATTACCATAGGCATAGGATTGGGAAAAATCAATGCCATGATGTTTCGCCAGATCATTTGCATACGTCACTTTCGCTTCTCCAACACATACTTGCCCCTTTGGTCTCCCTGTAAGTATGCCATGCTCATCCACTTCCAGATAAGTACATAACAAATGGTCTATTTTGAGCGCGTCCATCACCGGTTTGAGATAGTAATCAATGGAGCCAGTCACCAGCACCGTTTGATGTCCCTGCTCCTGGTGCCAACTCAATTTCTGCAATACTTCTGGGGATAAATTGGGCGCAAGATGCTCGTCATAAAAAGGTTGGGCTGAGTCCACAAAGAGTTGAAACTCGCGACCCTTGTAAAAGCTCAGAAATGTTCGCGCCATATATTGCTCATCAACGAGCCCCAGCCTTTTGAGGAATACACCGAATAGCAATTTCAGGATGAATGTCTTTGAGAGATAGCCTTGATCCTTAAGAACCTTGAATCCTATAGTAGCACTGTCCACAGCCAGAAGGGTTTCATCAAAATCGAAAAAGGCAGCAACCGGTGAATGGTGGTTCTGGTTCATAGCAGCTCTTTTACACATATATATTTTCGCTTCATAAACTCATTCACCCCCATTTTCTCTGTGATAATTTTTATGATGCTTTTTAACAGAATATTCCTTCATATACAAGGAATTTAGAGCTCGCAGACGATCTTAATTAGTTTGTAATCTTTACTAACTAATACTTGATCTAATTGACCATAAATATTATCCTATTGCCAACATTTGAACATTGAGGTTGAACTATGAATATCATTGATCGGTTCACAGCTGAAGCTCAGAAAAATCCTGCTCGCATTGTTTACCCTGAAGCGACCGATCCTCGGGTTTTAAAAGCTGTCGTACAGCTAAAGAATCTGAATATTGCACACCCCATTTTGATTGGGAATCCAGAACAAATCCAGACCCTTGCCAAAGAAGAAAATTGTAATCTTGACGGAATCGAAATCATTGACAGCAAGAAAGATTCACGCCTCGAAACCTACTCTCAGATTTATGCAGACAAACGAGAACTCCGAGAAGCCATCGCCCAAAAACTGGTTCGGAAACCCCTCTCCTTCGGAGGGATGATGGTGAATCAGGGCGCTGCTGATGGGATGGTAGCAGGTGTGGCCACAGCCACCAGTATTGTCATTCAAACCGCAACGCTTACCGTGGGCTTTCAAGAGGGACTCTCCACGCCAAGCAGTTTCTTTATCATGATTATTCCTGAATTTCAGGGAGAGCAGGATAAGATTTTTTTATTTGCAGACTCAGCAGTAAATATTCAGCCCAATGCCCAACAATTGGCTGAAATAGCTATCGCTTCTGGAATAAACGCCAAAGCGCTCCTGGGAATCGATCCAAAAATCGCCTTCCTTTCCTTTTCAACCAAAGGCTCAGCAGGACATGAGGATGCAGATAAAGTACTTGAGGCCCTTGCTATAGCTAAAAAGATCAACCCAGAGTTTGACCTGGATGGTGAACTACAACTGGATGCAGCCATTATTCCTGGAGTGGCTGCAAAAAAGGTCAAGGAAAGCAGGGTCGCTGGCCAGGCCAATGTATTGGTATTTCCAGATCTTGATGCTGGTAATATTGGCTACAAACTTGTCCAATATATGGCCAATGCCAAAGCCATCGGGCCCATACTTCAAGGCTTTGCAAAACCTGTAAACGATATGAGCCGCGGCGCCAGCGTTGAAGACCTCATTGCTGTTTCTGCCATCACGTCTGTCCAGGCCAGGGGATAGCGATTCATGAAGGTTCTCGTCTTTAACTGCGGTAGTTCTTCCATAAAATTCAAACTCTTTCATATGCCTGAAGAAAATGTATTGGCTGAAGGTCTGGTTGAGAGGGTAGGTTCTGAAGATGCTTTCGCTTCTTTGAAAACATCCCACGGAAAATTCGAGATCAATCAACCCATCGCCGACTATCCCACCGGTTTTTCAATTATTAAGGATATGCTACTCAACGCGGAAAGAGGTGCCATAAAGTCGCTCTCTGAGGTAAATGCTTGTGGTCACCGCGTGGTCCATGGTGGTGAAAAGTTTGGCGGTTCCATGCCCATTGATAATGAGCTGGAGACGGGTATTGAAGCCGTTTTTGACCTGGCCCCTCTCCACAACCCACCTAACCTGACAGGTATACAGCAAGCCCGTCTTATTTTTGGGGACATTCCCCAGGTCGCCTGTTTTGACACGGCTTTTCATCATTCCATACCAGAAGTGGCGTTTCGTTATGCCCTGCCTGAAAAGTTCTACACTGACTATCAGATTAGACGCTATGGATTTCATGGTATGTCTCATCAATTTGTAGCCCGACAGGCAGCAAGGATGATGGGCATGCATAAATATTCTGTAAACTTGATCACCTGCCATCTTGGGAATGGATCTTCTATTGCAGCTATTAGAGATGGTCATTCTGTAGATACCAGCATGGGACTTACTCCCCTTGAGGGGCTTGTTATGGGGACCAGAAGTGGAGATTTGGATCCTGGAATTCTTTTCTATCTCAGTCGCAAAGGATATGACACTGACAGTCTTGATACGCTTCTAAATAAACAATCAGGTCTCCTGGGGATATCAGGAAGCTCCAATGATGTCCGTGATCTCGAGCTGAAAGCCGCAGGTGGTGATGAAAGTGCTGCACTGGCACTAGATATTTTCGCTTACCGCATAAAAAAATATATCGGGTCCTACATGGCAGTATTGAACCGTGTAGATGCCATTGTATTTACTGGGGGAATTGGCGAGAATGGCTCTGCCATGCGCCATCGTATCCTCTCAAATATGGATCAACAGGGTATCGTCATAGACGATACAAGAAACGAAATTTACACGGGTGTTCCAGGTGAAATCCAGGGAGTCACCTCCAGAATAAAAGTGATGATCATCCCCACCAATGAGGAACTGGCCATTGCGAGAGACACTTATAAACTGACCAAAAATTGAGACCCCTACTCAAGGAGAACTGTAATGTCAACTTTAGACCGAATAAAAAATGTGGCTGCCGAACTATTAAAAGTTGACAGCTCGCGTGTCCAGGAATCCTCCCGTTTTGTGGAAGATCTTGGAGCCGATTCCATGCAATCCATCGAACTTGTTGCCGCTTTTGAAGAAGAGTTTGACATTGAAATGGATGAAGACGCTGCCCTCGGCGTAAAAACAGTAGGCGATGCTGTTGGATTTATTGACAAGGTTATGGCTGAAGGCTAGTCACTAGAGGAATCCATTTATGAATCTAGAATCATATTTAGCCTTAACCCCGGAAGCTATTAAAATCCTGAAAGGGAATGGCTGTTGGTCAAGAAGCTGGTCAAAGGTAAAAGTAACCAAAGGCTTTGACCCCACACGAATCGCAGGAACTATTTTTCGCGGTGAGGTTCGAATTGGGAACCTGGAGGGCGAATTTGTACCCAGCGATGGTATCAAGCGCTATGCTGGGATATTTGATGCCAACCTCCACAATGTTGTCATTGGTGACAATTGCCACATTTCAAACGTCAATGGCTGGCTATCCAATCTGATTATTGAAGACAATGTACTCATGGAAAATGTTGGGTCCATTGTATGCCAGGGCGAAACCAGTTTTGGGAATGGTCACGCTATTGAAGTCCTTAATGAGGGCGGGGGTCGTGAACTTAAGATTACAGCAATGACAAGTGCTCAGACGGCCTACCTCTCAACCATGTATCGCCACGATGATGCATTGATCAAAGCTCTAAATCAAATCGCTGATAATTATGCTGGGGGGGTTCGCTCCCATAGAGCTACTATTGGTGAGGGGGCAAAATTATTTCACTGCCAGAACATTGTAAACGTGAATATTGGACAAGGCGCCATTCTCAGAGGTATTCAAAATTTAAAGGAAGGCACCATTGCCTCATCTCATGACGCGCCCACCTTTGTTGGTGATGGTGTTATTGCCAAAGATTTCATCATTCAAAAGGGTGCTCACGTGTCAGATGGAGCGCTGCTTTCCTCCACCTTAATCGGAGAAGCTTCCAAAATTGGGAAGCAGTTCTCTGCAGAAAACTCTGTCATGTTTTGTAACTCGGAGGGGTTTCATAGTGAAGTCTGCTCCATCTTCGGTGGGCCCTATACAGTAACCCATCATCGTTCAACACTCCTGATTGCAGGCATGTTTTCCTTCTTTAATGCTGGTAGCGGGACCAATCAATCAAATCATATGTACAAGTTGGGACCGCTGCATCAGGGGATTCTTGAACGTGGTAGTAAAACTGGTTCCTCTTCTTACCTCCTCTGGCCTTCACGAGTGGGGGCATTTTCAGCTATCATGGGCAAGCACTACGCCAATTTTGACAGCTCAGACTTCCCCTTCTCATATGTCAATGAGGATGGCGGTCAATCCACCTTAGTGCCAGGGATGAATTTCTTTACGGTAGGAACTATGCGGGATGGTTTGAAATGGCCGACCAGAGATAGACGCAAAAACTCCGACAAGCTGGATCAACTCAATTTTGAAGTTCTATCACCTTATACCGGTCAAAAAATGATGAGGGGCCAATCCATCCTGTTGGAATTGTATTCCGGTGCAGAAAAGGGGCAAGAGTATGTCAGCCATCAGGGCATTCTTATTAAACGTCTGCTACTAAAAACCTGTAGTCGCTACTACCGGCTGGCACTGGAGAAATATTTGGGAGATGTCCTGGTTTCCAGGCTTGAGGGGAATCCGGCCATGGTATTAAAGGATTTGACCACGCCACCAGAAGGCGCAGAGGATGGTAACAGCACCTGGATTGATGTCTCCGGACTGTTATGTACACAGCCCAGACTTAATAACCTGCTTGAGCAGATTAAGGCTGGAGAAGTGACCACACAGCATGCCCTTCAAAGTGAACTGGAAATGATTCATGACAGCTATGCGTTAGACGAATGGTCCTGGGTACAACAGGCCATACCAGAAGTCTACAGTTTTGAATCTATCACATCAGAAAATCTTATGACTGTCCTGGAAAAATGGAAGGTCTCCTCCAACAAACTACTCAACATGGTAGAGATGGATGCATCCAAGGAGTTTGAAGGGACTGTGAGAACCGGCTTTGGTATTGATGGACACCAGAGCGAAGATTTTGAAAAGGTTCGAGGGACATTCGAATCCAACTCTTTCAAGAAACAATTAGATGAGATGAGACAAGCGGTGGAAGGCAATTATGACCGCAGTCTCAGCATCCTGAACAAATTATAAACGGGAGAACACATGAGACTTATTATTCAACCTGATTATGATCGATTGAGCAAATGGACAGCTCATTATATTGCCAAACGCATCAACGATTTTGCTCCAACCAAAGAGAAACCATTTGTTTTGGGACTTCCAACAGGGTCATCACCAGTGGGCACCTATAAGGAAGTGGTCAAATTGGTTCAAGAGGGCCATGTCTCCTTTGATAATGTCATTACCTTTAATATGGATGAATATGTCAACATCCGTGAAGGGCACCCTGAAAGCTATCATTCATTCATGCGGCAAAACCTCTTCAATCACATTGGTATTCCTGAAGAGAACATCAACATTCTGGATGGAAATGCCAAGGATCTTGTCGCTGAATGTGACGCCTTTGAGGCAAAGATTAAAGCCGTAGGAGGTATTCGCCTTTTCCTGGGGGGAATCGGACCAGACGGACACATTGCTTTTAATGAGCCCGGCTCCTCTCTTCATTCAAGGACACGGGTAAAAACCTTAACCTACGATACGCGAATTGCCAATTCCCGTTTCTTCGGGAATGATATTGAAGCGGTCCCCAAGCTCGCTTTGACTGTTGGAGTGGGCACCGTTACCGATTCTAAAGAGGTTGTTTTAATAGTCAATGGTCACTCGAAAGCCAGGGCGCTATACAAAATGATTGAAGAGGGTGTCAACCACATGTGGACGTCCTCAGCCCTTCAATTACATCCGAAATCCATGGTTGTATGTGACGAGGATGCTACCTATGAATTGAAACACGGGACGTATAGATACTTTAGAGATATTGAACAGAAAAATCTGGAACCATTTGCCGTCTAGTCAGCGGTATTGTGTACACCTACCTCCAAAGAAGCCCCTGAGATCAGGGGCTTCATGGTGTATATACGATTCTTTCAGAAATGAAACTTTATTTAAGTAGAAGTATTTTCCTCGTATCAAATCCCTTAGCGTGCGTAAGCGTGGCGATGTAAACACCACTGGTCAGCTCAGCGCCAGCTTCATCTCGAGAATTCCAGACAACCTGGTGTGAACCGGCTGACATATTTGATGCAATCAATTGCCTCACTTGACTTCCCATTCCATCAAATATTGTTAACACCACTTGACCTGAATGAGGCAGTTCAAATTTGATCTGGGTCTGAGCGTTAAAAGGATTGGGGAAAACTGATATCAACTGGTGTTTTTCAGGAGATTCTGTTTCATTCTCTGTTCCCGTCACAGAAAGCAAATCATCCAGAACAGCCGTAATCGCAGATTCATTAAACCCAATTGAGCTATACCGAACGACGCCATCGGTATCTATAATAGTATTTCTGGGGATTGCCCCAGTACCAAAATCGCTCCAAATATGGGAACCACGATCATCTGCTATGGGATAACTGGCACCGAGATTTGCCCAGGCCTGGCATGTCAGTGAGTTAAAGTCATTTCCCAGAGAAATTATTAAAAGTCCCTCATTGGCTCTTGATTGATGAAAATCTTCCAGGTGCGGAACCTCCGCACGACAATTCCCTCACCAGGACTCAAAAAAGTTGAGCCAGACGACACGAGTCGCCTCCCCTGACTCTGGTACCAATAAATCTCCCAGGGATATATTCCCAGCATCATTAGCACAGTAACTCACAACCTTATCCCGGGTAGTTTGACTAATGGTCTGTCCTACACTGTATTGAGCAAAAGCCGAAGCTGTTAGTACATATATACTTAAGGTAAGGGCAATGATGAGGTGCCCAGTTCTTTTTTCTCTTTGCATAAAAACTCCACATAAATATTTAATTGGAATAAAATGGATTTCCATCTTCTCGTTTTAATGTAAGCCCTCTTTGAACAGAAAGTGTCAACTCAATGACAGTTCAGAAGGCGACACTGAGAATAAACGCCCGATACTGGTGAATGTTCTAGATGCGGGAGAAACCTAAAAAGATTAGATTATTTAGCTATTTGACTCTCTTATTCCCTTAATTCAATAATATTTTAGGATATATTGCTCCGCACTTAAAATATTTCAGGAGATTAAAATGATAGACGATCGCGATATCCAGATATTGGAATTACTTCAGGAAAATGGACGCGCCACAGCCAGTGAAATTGCCAAGGTTGTCCAGCTCTCAATTCCAGCTATTGGTGAACGTATGAAAAAGCTCACAGAAAAGGGCCTCATTAAAGGCTATTCCACTGTACTGGATCATAAAAAAGCCGGGCTGGATCTCACGGCCTTCGTCTTCATTGTCAGTGAGCACTCCGATCACTATGATAAATTTGTTGAAAAAGCCGCCAGCTCTAAATCGGTTCTTGAGTGTCACTCCATCATCGGAGGCGGTTCCCACATTCTTAAGGTCAGGGCGAGAAATTCACAGGCGCTGGAAGACCTCCTGTATGAAATCCAGAACTGGCCCGGTGTGAGTCGTACGCAATCCAACCTGGTTCTATCTACCTATAAAGAAAGCACTGCAATTGATCTGCAGGCGCTTATTGCTTAGACTGGAACCTCTTTAACTTTTCAGACTATTTCACCATATTTACTTTATATATTTAAATATTTTCTTATAATATCTTAAATATTTATTGACAATTGGACATTATACCAGTTAATTGTCTGTCATGATATGTAGATATACCAATAAATCAATCGTTCCAGTAAGGAGTCTTTCTAATGTCAAAGATTAAAGCTGAATACATCTGGATTGATGGGCACCAACCCACATCCAAGCTTCGTTCAAAAACAAAAATTATTGATGGACCTGTAACTTCTCTGGATCAAGTTCCTGAATGGAGCTTTGATGGCTCCAGCACTAACCAGGCCGTGGGGCATGATAGTGATCGAGCCTTGCACCCTGTTTCCTTTTATCTTGACCCCATCCGCGGGGGCGACAATATCCTTGTAATGACTGAGGTTCGTTATCCCGACGGAAAGGTTCACGAGACGAACAAACGTGCCCGTCTTGTTGAGTTGGCAAAAAAATATGAGAGTGAAAAATCCTGGTTTGGTATAGAACAGGAATATACTTTTTTCCAGGGTCGCGCTCCTTTGGGCTGGCCTGATGGTGGCTACCCAGCGCCACAGGGACCTTTTTATTGCGGCGTCGGTGCCGATGAGGTCTTTGGCCGTGATATTGTTGAAGACCATATGGAAGCTTGTTTACGTGCTGGTATTGGTATCTCTGGCGTCAATGCTGAAGTTATGCCGGGACAGTGGGAATTTCAGGTCGGACCCTTGGGACCCCTGGAGAGTGGTGATCAACTTTGGGTTGCTCGCTGGTTACTCTATCGTATCGCAGAAGATTATGGTGTCAATGCAAGCATTCATCCAAAACCTGTCAAAGGCGACTGGAACGGAGCAGGAGCTCATACCAATTTCAGTACCAAATCCATGCGTGAAGCAGGTGGTTTTGATATTATTGAAGCAGCCTGTAAAAAATTGGGTGAAAAACATGAAGAGCATATTGCGGTTTATGGTGCTCATAATGAAGAACGCCTCACAGGTCTCCATGAGACTTGTTCCATTCACGAATTCCGCTATGGCGTAAGTGACCGTGGTGCTTCAGTTAGAATTCCTCTTCAAACCGTGAAAGACGGAAAAGGGTACCTGGAGGATCGTCGTCCTTCAGCCAATATGGATCCGTATGAAGTTTGTGCCATTTTGCTGGAGACTGTCTGCTCCTAAAGACTTCTCCCCTTCATTAGGATTATCAAAGCCACCTCTGTCAATAGGGGTGGCTTTTTTTCCGATAGCTGATTTGGTTCCGGACTTATCTGTTATTTGAGTTTCTTCCCTACTCCCCAATGCGCTTGTGAAGACCAAATTCGTTGTTGCATAAGCCCTGCTTCCATATTTAAGCATTTTATATACAGTGATGGTTGTTAGCTTGGCACCTATGAAAAAAAGCCGCATCCTGATTCTACTTGACTATTTGTTCGTTCTGCGACCAACTTTATTCTTCCCTGGTTGGACGATTGCTCTGGTTGGAGCCTATGCTGCAATGCGATTTTCCGAAACATGGAAACCCCTGGGCTTTTGGTACGGATTGGTTGTCTTCACACTGTATACCATGACCATGGGTGCCGTCTATCTCATTAACAATATTATCGATCGTCATAATGATGCTACCAATAATAAGGTGTTTCTCATTTCAGATGAGTACATCCCGCCCAAGCGGGCAATGCTCTATCTTGCTGTAATTCTCATCGTGGTATCAATCCTGACTTTATTGGTATCCGTTAAGTTATTCCTGTGGTTTTTTGCCATGTTCTTCTTTATGGGTATTACCTATAGTGTTAGACCATTCTCTCTGAAAGATCGACCTATTGGTGGGGTGGTTACCAGTGTTGCCTCAGGATTCGGGCTTTTTGGATTCGGATGGTATCTGTATGCACCCCTGGGTGGAATAGCAGTCTGGTGGCACTCACTTCCCTATGTCTTGGCCTGGGTTAGTATCAGCATGCTTACTACCATCCCAGATAGCTATGGAGATGCCCTGGACTCCAAGGAAACCATTGCTGTGGCACTGGGACACCATAAGACCCAGGACTACGCATTTATCTTGCTTATGGCGGCATTGATTTTTTCAGTTATGACCTGGGACTGGGTTATCGGTGTAACCGGCCTGTTGGCTTTCCCCTTATATACCTTAATGTGGAGAAGTCGTAGTGTCCAAAGTACATTGAGGGTGATTCGCTATGGAATCAGTTTTCTCTCCTTTGCCATGTTTATAGTTTTTCCTGCTTATTTCGTAGCTTGTTTTCTTTTATTCTTTCTAGCTAGATGGTATTACCGAGGACGCTTCGGCATCCTCTATCCAACATGGAGAACCAAACCTGAATGATTCATGTTAAAGATAATAAATGTGATTTTTGCGGCACCTGTGTCGCCGTCTGCCCTGTCGATGCAATCGAGCTCAGGGAGGCAGATATCCGTATTATACACGAGACCTGCATAGATTGTGATATCTGTGTCTGGGTTTGCCCAATTGATGTCCTGGAATCGCAAGATGCCCAGGTGAGCAATGACTGATTTTGATGTTATTGTAGTCGGTGGTGGTCCAGCAGGCTGTATAGCTGCTTATGAATCTGCAAAAGCAGGTCTTAAGACAATCATTCTCGAGAAAGACCGTGATATTGGTTATCCCGTTCGATGTGCTGAAGCCATAGGCGAAGATGGTCTCAGAAAATTTATGGAAACTGATCCTCAATGGGTTGCTGCAACTATAAAATATGCTCAGCTCCACTCGCCTGAGGGCACAGCCATTCGTTTAGATTTACCTATCGAAAATGGACTTATTTTGCATCGTAGGCTATTTGACTTTGCTCTGGCCCAAAGGGCTGCAGAGGCAGGATCTGAGGTGCAGACAAAAGCATATGTTGATGGGCTCATCATTTCAGATGATCAGGTCAAAGGTGTAAATTACCAATATTTCGGAGAGAAACGATCGCTCACAGCCAAAATTGTCATCGGGGCAGATGGCGTTGAATCCCGTGTAGGCAGGATGGCTGGTCTGCGGACAGCACTCAAACTCAGTGACACTGGATCAGGGTACCAGGTCTCAGTGGCCAATGTGGATGTGGAGCAGGATGTCATTGACTTCTACTTCGGGTCCAAATTAGCACCCAGTGGTTATCTCTGGATCTTTCCAAAGGGTGAAGGCATGGCCAATATAGGTCTTGGCGTCGTAGGCAAGGGAGTTAAAGATGTTTTGGCCAAGGATCTTCTGGATAAATTTCTTGCAGATCGCTTTCCCAAAGCTGCAGTACTCACGGCAGTGGCAGGAGGAATTCCTCTGGCAAAAACTTTAAAAAAGATTTCCACCAATGGGCTCATGCTCATCGGTGATGCAGCTCGCATGGCGAACCCAGTGTCAGGTGGCGGAATCATTTCAGGAATGGTGGCAGGGAGAATTGCCGGTCAAGTCGCTGCCGAAGCTATTCGCACAGGTGACCTCAGCGAAAAGGGCTTAAAGGCATTTCCAGCCCGCTGGCACAAAGAAGTTGGCCGTGACTATGCCATTGCGCATCGCATATCTAACTCTATCAGGGATGTTACTGACGACCAATTTAATAAGATGGCCCGGGAACTAAAAGACCTGCCTCCTGAGAAATTACACATACGCAAAGTTTTTGCCACTGCAGCCAAGCATAAGCCAAAAATCCTGCTTGATATAACTCGGGCTTTCGCCCATCTATAATCAGAAGTAGTACTAGTCCTGGGCAAAAAGGGAGCGGTACTCCGGGTGGAGCCGCAGCAGCTGGGCATGCTGGCCCTCCTGGTGAATCTGGCCATCTTTGATCCAGATAACCCTGTCCATTTCTATTGCTGTTGCTTCACGATGTGTTGCAACCAGAAAGAGAGCTTCTGAATAATCGGAATTAATGTTCTGCCACAAAATCTTTTCAGTATTGAGATCCAGGGCAGAGGTTACATCGTCAAAGATATATATCGGTGTATCACCATAAAAAGCACGGGCCAGAGCTACTCGAGCCCTTTGTCCACCACTCAACCCTACACCGCCTTGCTCCAGTACTTTGTCCAGATCTAACTCCCCACCAATTACAGCCACTTGAGCAATCGACTCCATGCTTTTAGAGGATTCACGCCCCATGCTGATATTATCTGTCACCGTGCCACTAAACAGCTCAATGTCCTGAGGTACATATCCAATAATCTGAGCTCTTGAAGCATCTCTGAGATCATCAATACGAAGATGGTTGACCTCCACACTCCCGCCTGTAGGGACAAACCATCCAGAGATCAATTTCAAGAGGACTGTTTTTCCAGAACCAACTTCTCCCACTATCCCAATTTTTTCGCCAGGAGTGGCAGTAAGATCAAGAGCTTTGATGATATCCATATCCTCTCCAGGAAACCGGAAATGCAGGTTGTTAATTCTCAGCTGGTTGATGGGTAGCTGAACCACGTTATCATGGATTGGCTTGTTTTCAAATTTTTCAATCTCTTCCAGACGATCCACTGAGGATTCAGCCATTTTTAAGGAGACAAAAAACCACGAAATGGTCCATATGGGTTCAGTGATACCTGCCATATAGGCAATAAAAGCATAAAAAGTCCCCAGGGTGATTTCATCATGAATGACATAATACCCGCCCAAAAATAAAATGACAACCAGGCCGACCTGATTGATTAGACTCCCCAGACTTTCCAGGAAAGAACGTATATAGACCACACGTTCCTCCGCGTTTTTGCGGTCGACCATATTGGTCTGAAAGAGACGCTCCTGGGCCTGCTCCATGACAAACCCAATAACAATCCTGATTCCAGAAAAAGCGCTTTCCAGGATATTGTTGGTGTGTGAGATAGTCTGCTGGCGCTTTTTATAGGCCTCGTGTTGTAAATGTTCAGTCTTGCTCATAGCCCACACAATGAGAGGGAGGGGAGAAACTGCCAGGAGTGTCAATTTCCAATGAAGCGTCATCATAACCCCAATGGAAAACAGCAGGGTGAATCCAGCCTCTATTGGACGCATAATCCCTGAGTTGCCAAACCAGGCTAGTTTCACATCTCCATCAATGTCATCTGAAAATCTGGTAATAATATCACCTGATCTGTATTCATTGAAAAAAGCAGGATCTTTGCGAAGGAGATTCTCGAAATGGAAGAGCTTGATGTCCATCCCCAAAATCAAATTCATGACATATCGGGACGAGGGCAGTATCCACCGGGTCAGGGTCCTGGCAAGTCCAATCCCCAAAATAATCCACACATAGAACTGGACATCACTGGTCTCACGCCCTGCTGACAAAGCATCGATGACATACTTAAAAATGATGGGATAGGTTGTGCTGAGGGCAATACTCACCACGGTGATGAGCATGACCCAGCTAATCCCTTTCCAGCGATGCCTCCAGTAAGGGGCAAACCAACCCAGGACGTGTTTAGTAGCACCAAGGAGAGCCATTATAGGATTTCCTTCTCAAGATCAACGTGAGACAACAAATCGAAATAAGCGCCTCGCTTGCTTATCAATTCATCATGGTTTCCCGATTCAATTATCTCTCCATCACTGACAAAAATGATGGAGGTTGCTCGTCGAATCGTGCTGAGGCGATGGGCTACGATAAATGAAGTCCGGCCTTCTGTTAGTTTCTTCATAGTAGCCTGAATCCGAAGTTCTGTGCCTGGATCTACTGAAGAAGTTGCTTCATCTAACACCAACACTTGAGGTTTTACCGCCAGGGCCCGTGCAAAAGCAATCAGCTGCCTCTGGCCGTATGAAAAGCCTTCACCGCTCTCTTTAAGAATTGTTTCATATCCGTCTGAGCGAGCGAGAATACTATTGTGTATGTCAGTAAGATTGGCTGCTGATTCAAGATCTTCCTGGGTTACTTCAGAACGGAATGCCCGTAAATTCTCCTCAATGGGAGCTGGAAACAGAAACAGGTCCTGGAGGACAAGACCAAAACGACGACGGTAATCTGTCACATCAAATTCACAGATATCTATTCCGTTGAGTAAAATGCGACCGGCTTGTGGATCTCGAAAGCGGCAAATAAGATTGATAATCGTTGATTTCCCACCGCCTGTTGGCCCCACAAATGCAACCTGATCACCACCCTTGATCTCAAAGCTCATATCCTTGATAATCATGAGGTCTTCAGAATAACCAAAGCTGACATTCTCGAAGACAATGCTTTCAATTTCTAAAGGTAAATCAACTGGCTCTACCTGTGTTTCTATGTAGGGTTTCTCTTCTAGAGTGGAAAAAATTCTATCGGCGGCTCCACCAGCAGATTGAAGCTGAGAGATCTGTTCTGTGAACATAAATATTGGCCAATAAATTTGGGCAATATATTGGGCAAATAGTACCAGCGCCCCGATAGTCAGGCTCCCTTCATTCACCCATCTGACTCCCAACATGAGTACGATCACTGTAGCGCCAACTTCCATAAAACCCAGACCTTGAAAAATACCATAATTGATAAAATTCATCTTGATGCTAAAGCTGTTGAATTCCTCTGTGGATTTGCGAACACGACCAATGGCCCAGTCTGTCCGATCAAATACTTGAAGAATACTTGCTGACCTCACAAATTCGCTGAGCACGCCCAACATCTTTGAAAAATTTGATCTATCTTTGCGAAAGTAAGGTCTGAAATACCTGAACGAAAACCATGCAATAAAAATGACCAATGGGAAAATAGCCAGGGTGATAAGCAAAAACCGCATGTCTACAGAGGCCAGAATAACAAAGGCGCCAATGATCATCCCGATTGACATGAGCAGGCGTTGGGCCATGGTGGATGTTACAGCTATGATACGTTGAGGATCAGACTCGATTCTACTAACTAATTGCCCCGTTGAAGTGGACTCTGCAAAGGGTAAACCCAATTTCAAGGCGTGGGAAAAGAGTGAAACCTTCAAGTCATTTACAGCAAATATACCTGCTTTTTGGGCCATCCAATTGCTGTAAAAACCGACAATGGCCGAAAGAATCATGGTGAGGAGATACAAGCCAGCCGACCAGAGCAAGGCCGTGAAATTTTTACTGGGGATATCTGAATCAATGATATGTTTCAGGATAATGGGCTGGAACAAAACCAGGATGACACCTGCAAAAGCCCAGAGCAATGCAAAAAAGAAGGTCTTATTATAGGGCCTTATAAATGGATAAACACCCCTGACCATCTCCTTGAAGGAGTAGGTTTTGGCGTTATCATCATCCAGGCTAAAGTCGTCGTCCCACCACATCCTGATAGGTAAAGCAAAACATACTAATTTGGAAGGGAAGAATTACTTTCCTCCGCACTTCATAAGCTACAAATTGTGAACTGAACATTTTATACCTGGAAAGATGATGAAAATTTTACTCACAGGTGGGTCTGGCGATCTCGGGCAAATTCTAATTCCCCTTCTGACAGCAAGCAGTCACGCCTATCGTATTTTCGATATTCGAAGACCTGAGACAGGGACGGAACACTTTCGTCAAGGATCACTTCTGGATGTTTCAGAAATTGAAGATGCCTTGATTGGCTGCGACCTGGTTATTCACATTGCTGCCTGGCATGGGATTCACGAGGCCAGGGGTTTAAAAACACCTCAAGACTTCTGGGATCTCAATGTGAATGGTACCTATAACTTGCTGCAGGCCTGCTTGAATCAGAAAACCACCAAATTGATTCATATATCCAGCAGCAGTATTACGAAATTGTCGGGGTACTATGGGTTTACCAAGCGCCTGGCTGAAGAAGCTGTGAAACACTTTCACCAGCAGCACAACCTGCAAACGGTTACCTTGAGACCTCGCGCCTTCATACCCTACTGGAATAGAGCTGTATATGGTGATTTTCTAGAGTGGGCAAAACGATTCTGGCCTGGCGCCGTTCATATTGATGACGTTGCCCAGGCGGTCATGCTCAGCATTGACCTGTTGAACAGTGATGAGTTTAAAGACCATCCCATTCTGAATGTAGACCGGGAACCAGATTATTCGCATGAAGAACTATCGAACTGGGATACTGACGGTCCCGGCACAAGCTTTCAAAAGCATTATGCAGACTACATTCAGATGGCGTACAGGCTTGAGATCGATACTTCTGTAAAGCCTATCTCCAACAATATCCAGGAAACTAAAACGGTGCTTGGCTACCAGCCGCAGTATGGACTGACAGACCTCCTAAAGGAACTTTCTAAGTTACCTTAACTCGTTTACCTGCTCTACTCATAGGCATCATCATGAACAGCCTTAACAGCTCGTCCAGAAGGATCATTTAAATTCTGAAACGATGCATCCCAGGCCAGGGCTTCTGGCGTACTGCAAGCTACAGAAGGGACTGATGGGACACATTTTGCCGCCGAATCTGAGGGGAAATGTTCGGCAAATATGCTCCTATAGTAGTATTCTTCCTTACTCTGGGGTGTATTGATTGGAAATTTGAACTTGGCTTTGGCCATTTTTTGATCACTTACTTCCTTCTCAGCCAAGGCTTTCAGGCTATCAATCCAGCTGTATCCCACACCATCAGAGAATTGCTCTTTCTGCCTCCAGGCCACACTCTCAGGCAGATAATCTTCGAATGCTTTTCTCAATATCCACTTTTCCATACGCCCCCCTCCAATCATTTTATCTTCGGGATTTAAACGCATAGCAACATCCATGAATTCCTTGTCAAGAAAAGGAACTCGACCTTCAATGCCCCAGGCTGCCAGAGATTTATTCGCTCGGAGACAATCGTAGAGATGGAGCTTCCCTAGTTTTCGAACCGTTTCTTCATGAAAGGCTTCAGCGCTAGGTGCTTTATGGAAATAAAGATATCCACCAAATATTTCGTCAGCCCCTTCGCCAGATAGTACCATTTTGATTCCCATGGCTTTAATAGCCCGGGCTAACAGGTACATGGGTGTTGACGCTCTTACCGTAGTAACGTCGTAGGTTTCGAGATGATATATCACGTCGTGAAGGGCATCCATCCCTTCCTGTATGGTAAATAGAATTTCATGATGAACCGTATCAATATGTTCAGCCACTTTCCGTGCAGCGGCCAAATCTGGAGAGCCTTCCAGACCGACAGCAAAAGAGTGAAGACGTGGCCACCAGGCCTTTTTCTTATCATGCTCCTCAACTCTGAATTCAGCATATTTTTGGGCAATGGCAGACACAATGGAGGAATCGAGGCCCCCTGATAACAGCACACCATACGGTACGTCAGACATCAATTGTCTGTGCACCGCTGCTTCAAGAGCATCCTTTAGTTCGGGGATACTACTTTTTTCGTTCTCAACATTCTTGAAATCTGACCAATCACGCTGATACCATTTCGTCAACTGACCAGAGGTACTTGAAAAATAATGCCCTGGAGGGAACACTTCTATTTTGTTGCAGACTCCCTCTAGAGATTTCAATTCTGAAGCGACATAAAAGTTACCGGATTCATCCCAGCCCATATACAAAGGGATGATCCCCATATGGTCTCGGGCAATGAGATAGCTGTTGGTTTTTGTATCATGTAAGGCAAAGGCAAAAATTCCATTTAGCTCATCCAGAAAGCCCACGCCTTTTTTCTCATAAAGGGCAAGAATGACTTCACAATCTGAATGGGTTTGGAAACGATAATCCGGAAATTGCTCCCGTAACGCTTCATGGTTATAAATTTCACCGTTGACAGCCAGAACAAGTGACTTCTCCTCGTTATACAAAGGTTGCCCACCTGAAATAGGATCCACAATAGCCAGTCGCTCATGACTCATTACAGCATGATCACCACAATAGATACCAGACCAGTCAGGGCCACGATGTCGAACCTTTTTGGACATCCTCAAAACTTTGGGACGCAGCTTTTTGGCATCGACTTGCAGATCAAAAACACACACAATTCCACACATATTCAGTACTCTCTATTCTTTACAAAATTCTAGTGAGCTTGTCTTTTTACCCTTCAACAGGCTCCAACCTATGCTTGCCAGCTTTGGTTTGGCAGGCAGGGAGACAAACTCATTATTAGTCGTGTCTCGCCTTTAAGACGCTGACAACATCATTCAGGGTCAAACCCTTGGAATTGATGAGTACCAGGAGGTGATAGATTAAATCCGCACTTTCATTCAGGAACTCCTGATCATCGCCAGCGACAGCTGCCAGGGCAGTTTCAACTGCTTCCTCACCTACTTTTTGCGCGATGTATTTCGGTCCTCGTTTCAGCAGTTTTGCCGTATACGAGGTTTCTGATGGGGTGGTTTGACGATAAGCAATAACCCCTTCCAGCTCTGACAGAAATGATAATCCAGGTTGGGGACCCTCTTCCCAACAAGTGGCAGCTCCTGTATGGCAAACCGGACCTGAGGGTGTGGCCAGAACCATGAGACTGTCACCATCACAATCGGCTACTATTTCCTTATAGTGCAGGGTATTGCCAGAGGTTTCTCCCTTTTCCCAGAGACTTTGACGGGTTCTGCTATAGAAAGTGACCTTTCCCGTTTGCAGGGTTTGGGTCAAGGCCTCTTTATTCATATATGCCTGCATCAACAAAATGCCAGTGATAGCATCCTGTACAATGGCTGGGATAAGACCCTGCTGCTTATCCCATGCTAACTGATCGAGATTATCTCGAGTAACTTTCATTTTCGTACCTCCACACCTGATTCTGATAAATATTTTTTCAATTCCTGAATATCCAATACACGCTTATGAAATACGCTGGCAGCCAGGGCTCCATCCACATCACTTTTTTCAAAGACTTCTTTGAAATGTTCCATTGTCCCTGCCCCACCGGATGCAATGAGGGGAATATCACAACTCAATCGTGCTTGAGTCAACTGGGTGGTATCATACCCCTGACGCACCCCGTCCTGGTTCATGCAATTCAGGACTATTTCACCAGCACCCAACTGTTGAACTTCACGAATCCAATCAAAGGTCTTCCATGCAGTGAGTCGTGTACGCTCCACATCTCCTGTAAACTGATAGACTTGATATTCTCCGCTACTCTCATCTTGATAACTATCTATCCCCACCACAACACACTGTTGTCCAAATCGTTTGTTCAGATCACCAATGAGACTGGGGTCATTCAAGGCAGGAGAATTAATACTGATTTTATCTGCACCCATTTCCAATACTTCAGCAGCCAGATCCAGGGTTGAGATGCCCCCAGCCACACAAAAAGGAATATCTATGACCCGGGCCACGCGCTCGATCCAACTACGATCCACACTTCGACCATCACTGCTGGCGGTGATATCATAAAACACCAGCTCGTCTGCACCCATTTGTGAGTAGAATTCAGCCAGAGGAACGATATCGCCAACAATTTCATGATCTCGAAACCGGACGCCCTTGACGACCTTCCCAGCCCGCACATCTAGACAGGGTATTATTCGGCGAGCCAGCATGACTGTGCCTCCTTCAGGGTGAATTTTCCATCTAACAGTGCCTTGCCCACTATGATTCCTGCTACGCCTGTCTGGGCAACCCTTGAAATATCCTGAAGGCTTCCAATTCCACCCGAAGCCTGCCAGGTTAATTGTGGATATTTTTGCTGGAGTTCCGCATAGAGTTGGTGGTTTGAACCCTGAAGCGTCCCATCACGGCTAATATCTGTACATAGAATGTGTTGAATATTGACTGCAAGATATTGATCGAGGACATCCTCCAACAGCACCTGGCCTCCTTGCTGCCAGGCCTGGGTGGGGAGCCATTTCTGTCCCTGCTCACCCAAAGCCACATCCAGGGCGAGAACAATCTTTTCAGGACCAAACTTTTGAACCCAGGTTGATACCACTTCCGGCTCCTTGATAGCCAGGCTACCAATTACGACACGGCCAGCACCAGCTTCAAGTAATTCGGCGACATCCTGTTCAGATCGGATACCTCCCCCTGTTTGAATGAGTGCATCAGTTGAGGTGCTGAGGTTTCCTATGAGTGAGAGTTGTCTCCGTTTTATATCTTTGGCACCCTGGAGGTCCACAATGTGAATGAGCTCGGCTCCATTTTTTGAATAGTCATCCACCAATGAGGCCGGGGTTTGATCATAATAAGTGACCTGATTGTAGTCCCCTTTGAACAGTCGAACGGTTTGACCGTCAATAATATCAATAGCTGGAATAATCATATTTTTATCTCCAGAAAATTTTTCAGAAGTTGTGAACCAGCTGCACTTGATCTCTCAGGATGAAATTGAACGCCCAGAAAATTTTTGTAGGCAATGGCTGCAGAAAAACGACTGCCATATTCACACTGGGCAATTGAAGTATCTGACACTCCCACCCCATAGGTGTGAACGAAGTAGAAATACATCTCCTCGTTTATACCGTGCAGAAGTGGATGATCTGTACACTCAGCAAGTGTATTCCAGCCCATATGGGGCAATCGTAGGCCCTGAGACTGTAAACCCTTAACCTCACCTGGCACCAGGTCTAAACAGGCGATATCACCCTCTGACGAGCGTGATGTGAGCATCTGCATACCTAAACAGATTCCAAGTACTGGCTGGGTCAGATTCTGAATCACATCGATGAGGTCTCTTTCCTCTAAAACACCCATGGCATATTGGGCACTTCCCACACCTGGGAGAAAAACCCGGTCTGCTGAACTTATGGTCTCAGGATCGCTGCTAATGACCACATCATTGGTTAAGCGCTCAACGGCAAACTTCAATGACGTGAGATTGGCGCACCCCGTATCTATGATGACACTCACAAAGCCCCCTTAGAGCTAGGGATCTTATTTCCCGTTTTCCGTATTGCTTGTCCCAGGGCTCTTCCAAAGACCTTAAATAGAGATTCAACCTGGTGATGGCCATTGCCTTCTGTTGTAGAGAGGTGGAGGGTTACACCCATACTCATTGACAGGGATCTGAAAAAGTGCTGGACCATTTGTGTGCTCATCTCGCCAACGGTTTCAGTGCTAAAGGCTGCTTGAAACTCCAGATGGGGACGACCTGATATATCCAGTAGACATTCGGCTCGACACTCATCCATTGGCAAGGCAAAACCAAAGCGACCAATTCCCTGCTTACGACCCAGGGCTTTTGATAATGCTTCTCCCAAAGCCAGGGCAGTATCTTCAATACTGTGATGATCGTCAATTTCAAGATCGCCACTCACCTGGCATCTCAGATAGAATCCAGCATGGACTGCAATTTGATCCAACATATGGTCAAAAAACCCTATCCCTGTGGATATATCTGATTTCGTACCGCTATCCAGATTTACATCAATTTTGATTTGGGTTTCTGTGGTAGCTCTTTCGACGCTTGCCACCCTATCTGATTGGGTCAACAATGATACAATCGAATCCCAACCCATGCTATTAGGTTCATAAAGAATACTTTCAATGCCCATATTTTCTGCCAATTCAACATCACTTGGCCTGTCTCCAATCACCCATGAATCCTGAAAGTCAATTTTGCCTGCCTTCAACAGGGGTTGCACCAGTCCCAATTTTGGCTTTCTACAGGAGCAAGCCTCTGCTTCAAAATGAGGGCAGAATAGCGTGTCTTCAAACTCGATCCCCTGTGATGTGAAAATCTCCATGAGTTTGGCCTGGGGAATAAGGAAGTCTTTTTCGGGAAATGACTCTGTGCCACGGCCATCTTGATTGGATATCATGATCAAGGTGTAGCCTGCTTGCTGCAGCTTCAGGAGCGCAGGGATCACATTGGGTTCAAGCTCCAGTTTCTCAAGTGAATCTACTTGAAAATCTACAGCTGGTTCCTTGATCAAAGTTCCATCTCTATCGATTAATAAGGTTGGCCTGGCACTCATAGGCTGGCCTCATAATCCTGAAAAACCTCAAGAAGTGACTTTGTTTCCTCAGGAGTTCCAATACTAATACGAACACAATTATCTAGTAGGATTTGCTTGCTTTGGTTGCGGATAACCACTCCCTTCATTTCCATAGATTTCATAAGATCTGTGGCATCATTCACCCTCAGCAATACAAAATTTGCAACCCCGGGATAAATTTTTTGGATAAATGAAAAGGCTTTGAGTTTCTCAACCAGTTCGTCTCTGGATACTTTTATCAGATTAACTTCCTGTCTCATTCTCTGGATACCATCTTCTGCAAGGGCTGCAACAGCCAGATCTGCAACGGGTACGGGTATTGGGTATGGGGGGGTCACTTTTTTTATTATGGTTATAATTTCAGGTGAAGCCAGAATGAATCCACAACGCAATCCTGCGAGCCCAAATGCTTTTGAGAGTGTGCGCAACACAATGAGATTGGGATAATCAGCCAATAATTTCACATAACTTGCTTCTGGTATAAATTCGATATAGGCTTCATCCAGAACCACCAGGGCTTGATTCCGAGTGGCTTCAAGGATCTTGATCACCTTCGACTTCTTGATCAAATTTCCAGTTGGGTTGTTTGGTGAGCACAGAAACACCAATTTACTATCTTCAGCCTCAACAATGACCTGAGGCAAATCAATTTTCCAATCGGCTAACAGGGGTGTGGGCATGCAATTAACGCCATGGGTTTCGGCAGTGATGCGATACATCCCATAAGTTGGAGGTGTATACACAACCTGATCCTCTCCACCTGTACAAAAACTACGAATAAGGAGGTCCAGGCCTTCATCAATTCCCCGGGTTACCAAAAGCTGATCCTGGGCCACTCCAGCATATCGGGAATATGCTTCAAGTAGAGCTACAGGTTGAAATTCAGGATAGCGATTAAGGGCAGACGGGAAATCACCAGAGCTCCTTGTGAAAGGATTTTCATTGGCGTTGAGCCACACTTCACCGCGTGTGGCTTCTCTCCTTGCTGAAGAATACGGTATGAGATTTCTTATGTTTTTGGGTGTCAACCTATCTAGCCAAGCAGTCATAGTGTGTCCTCCAATCGTATGGAAACTGAATTTGCATGGGCGTCCAATCCTTCTCCCTGAGCAATTGTTATAATGGTTTCACTAAGAGACTCCAGTCCTGCTTTGCTTAGCCTTTGGACCGTGGATCGTTTCTGAAAATCTTTTAATGAGAGAGCATCTGTGAATCTGGCGTAACCATAGGTTGGAAGCACATGGTTGGTACCTGAGGCATAATCCCCTGCGCTTTCTGGCGTCCAGGGGCCCAGAAATATTGATCCAGCATGAATGATCCGATCCAGAGTTCCCTCAGCATCCCTGACATTCACTATTAAGTGCTCAGGGGCATACAGATTGCTGATTTCAAGGGCCTGATCAACATCTCTTGCCAGTATGTATCTGCTATGCTGTAAAGCTTTTCTGGCAATTTTCCAACGGCTTAGACTCTTCAACTGTTCTTGTATGGCTGTTTCTACATTTTGGATGAGTGAGGCATCATCTGAAATTAGAATTACCTGGGAATCGGGACCATGCTCAGCCTGACTGAGAAGATCTGCTGCCACGAAGCGAGCGTCTGCCGTTTCATCTGCAATCACAAGCACTTCAGAAGGCCCTGCAGGCATATCTATTCCAACCTGTCCCTGAAGCAAACTTACCTGTCTTTTTGCTTCTGTAACATAGCGGTTTCCAGGGCCAAATATTTTGTCAACTCTGGGAATTGATTCTGTTCCGTATGCCAGGGCTGCAATGGCCTGGGCGCCGCCTACTTTGTATAGGTCGTCTAAGCCACACTTTGATGCAGCATAGATAATTTCCGGCGCCATTTGACCATCGCTTCCTGGAGGACTTACCATTATTGCAAAAGGACATCCTGCCAACTGGGTTGGCACGCCAAGCATTAGTGCCGTAGATATCAAAGGCGTGCTCCCGCCAGGCACATACAAACCCACTGACTGAAGAGGTCTAACTCTTAAAGTGCAATTGACTCCTGGTGCGGTTTCAATTTTAATATCATCCTGCAACTGGGCCTGGTGAAAAGTCCTTATCATTTCATAGGCTTTATCAATCGAAATGCGCATTGCTGGATCAAGACTGGCGATTGCTTGTTTGATTTCTTCAGCTGAAACTTTGAAACTCTCTAGTTCAACACCATCAAAACGGGCAGTCAAGACGCGCAGGGCATCATCTCCAGAAACCTTGACGACCCAAAGTATTTTTTCCACAGAACCCTGAAGCTTCTCATTGTCTGCCATACGGGGTCGCTCAAGCAAATTGTCTCGTTGAGCTGTATCAAGTGTTTGCCAATCGATCATACCTACTCCATCATTTTTTCAATGGGAAGCACTAGAATTGAACTCCCACCAAGCTGCTTTAATGATTCCATGGTTTCCCAGAATACGGTCTCAGTACTCACGGCGTGTATGGCAACCTGGTCATCTGAACCAGCAAGTGGCAGAATGGTAGGTTTCTCAGCGCCTGGCAGAAGATTTATAATGGCATCAACCTGATTTTTGGGAGCGTGGAGCATGATGTACTTGCTCTCTTTGGCCTGCATGACACCATTGATCCGCACAATGAGACGATCAACCAATTGCTTTAAAGCTTCATTTTCAATAGTGGGGCGCCTTACCAGGGTCGCAGCAGAGCGAAGAATAACCTCATCTTCCCTCAACCCATTGGCCTCCAATGTCACTCCTGTTGAAACCAGATCGCAAATAGCATCAGCCAGACCTGCACGGGGCGCGACCTCTACAGAGCCTGTTAGATGAACAATCTTTGCAGAAACTCCCTGCTCCTCCAGGTATCGACCCAGTGAATAGGGATAACTTGTGGCTATGCGACAGCCTGACAGGTCCTGAATGCTGGTATAGTTTTGTTCTTCCGTGGTTGCGATGGAAAGTCGGCAATGGCCATAATCCAGGGCGATGAGCTTGACAAATTCAGCCTGCTCACCAAACTTTGCACGCTGCAGGCTGACCTCCTGCATGATATTGTCACCCACAAACCCTAAATCCACCACACCTTCCATAACCAGCCCAGGGATATCATCATCCCGCACAAAGAGAATATCAATGGGCATATTTTTGACATGGGTAATCAATTTGTTTTTGGATTGATTGATCCGGAGACCGCATCGTTTCAGAATATCCAGGGTTGCGTCACTGAGACGACCTGATTTCTGGACTGCAATTTTTAATCGTTTCTCAGTCATTTTCTTTCTTTGAGCCTTTCCATATCTCTTTCTCGTTTCTCAATTATCAGCATAGTTCTCTGAGATGTTAGGGGTAGGTATCTAAAATAAAAAACCCCCGGAGTTGGCTCCGAGGGTTTTAAAAAGTTTTATCCCGAGGCAGCCAACATTGTGCTAGCCATCCCGGATATGTATTCCGAACGGCTACATCAAATGATGATGATGATTATGACGATGAATCATAATCAGGTTCGGGACATTATTTATGCGTGTCATTTCCATGTTGAACGAATTCTAACAAATTAACTTTCTAAATACAAGCGTTAAAATCTCCTAAAATGTTTTCGCAGCAAAGACTATCTTCAACCCACATTTTAGGCCATATTAATAAAGTGTGGCAAATGATTCATTGCTCAAGAGAGGTGATAAAATGCAAAACAGCAAACTGGCAATTATCGGTACTGGAAATATAGGGATGTCCATCGCTGATGGACTTTTGGATTCAGGTGCATTTCAACCTGATCAGATGATTCTGACCCGTCGTAAAATCAATCGTTTGGCTCGTTTTAGTGAGCGTGGTGTTTTGACCACTTCCGATAATGTCGCAGCCGTTGAGTTCGCTGACATAGTTTTAATTGCAGTTGAACCAGGGCAAATCGATGAGGTGTTGACTGAGATTGGCCCTCTTCTGGAGTCAGACAAGCATACACTCATTTCTGTGGTCACAGGCGTGTCTATTGACCAAATCCAGGCACATGTAGGGAACGGGGCTGCTATCGTCCGAGCCATGCCCAACACAGCGATTTCACTCAGGGAGTCTATTACTTGTTTGACTTCAAACGATCAGAGTGCTGCCATCGAAATTGGTAAATCAATCTTTAATACGGTGGGTGAAACTGTGGTTATTGACGAAGATCTTATGGGCGCTGCTACGGCACTTGGCGCTTGCGGTATTGCTTTCTTTCTCCGTGCTATACGTGCCGCCTCCCAGGGAGGAATTGAAATTGGATTCCATTCAGATAAGGCCTTACTCATCGCAGCACAAGTTGCCAAGGGAGCTGCTGAACTTATCTTGAAATCAGGACATCATCCAGAGTCTGAGATTGATAAAGTAACCACTCCAAGGGGGGTCACCATCGCAGGACTCAATCAAATGGAACACGAAGGCTTTAGCTCCGCCATGATCAAGGGGATTGTAACTTCAGCCAATATGGCCAGTGGGGTTTACAAAAAAGGCTGACTTCCCAGGTGCCTCACTAAGCACTTCGACAAGCTCAGTACAGGCCTGTCGAAGTGCACTGAAAGCCAAAGTTTACCTCTCTCATAAGTATTGGACATGTCGTCCTTCAACTCAACCAGGGATGACTACACCTGATTAATCCAGTGTATCTATTAAATACTGCCTGAAGTCCTCATAATCAATGGACATAGGTGTCGCCAGCTTTTCTCTTTTCAGATACTGGGCGAGTTGGGGTGGCACTGGAATTTTCTCACCAATAACGGGCTCAACACTTTCAGGAAATTTTGCCGGATGTGCCGTGGAAATAACCACGCCTGGCAGGGTGGATTGATGTACTTCCAGATATTTCTCTAGTCCCAGAATACCCACGGCAGTATGGGGATCAATTATATAGTCGTACCGCTTAAATATCTGTCCAATCATCTCCCTTGTTTTCATATCATCGAAACTCCAAGAGCTGATTTCTGATCGAATCCTATCCATATCATCATCAAACAAATATCGAATCCTGGAGAGGTTACTGGGATCTCCCACATCCATGGCATTTGAGATGGTTTGACCAGAAGGCCGGGGTTTATAATCCCCTGATTTTAGATATTCAGGGAATACATCATTGCTATTTGTAGAGGCGATAAAATGTTTGATTGGGACCCTCATACGTTTAGCTATAATGCCTGCAGTGAGGTTCCCGAAATTTCCGGAAGGCACCGAGATGACAAATTCACCTGATTTTTGACCCAATTGTCCCGCTGTAAATGCATAGTAAAATGACTGGGGAATGAGACGTGCAATATTGATGGAATTGGCTGAAGAGAGGTGATGTCTCTGACGTAATTCTGCGTCTGCAAAAGCGTGTTTCACCAGACGTTGGCAATCATCAAAATGACCTTCAACTTCTAGAGCCAGGATATTCTGACCCTGGGTTGTGAGTTGCTTTTCTTGAGATGGACTTACTTTGCCACTGGGATATAGAATAATCACTCGAATCCCGGGAATACCCAGAAAACCACTGGCTACAGCACTCCCTGTGTCACCAGAGGTAGCAACCAGGATTGTTAATTCTCGCTTGTTTCCTTTGATGAGGTATGACATTAATCGTGCCATAAAGCGTGCACCAAAATCCTTGAATGCCATAGTGGGGCCATGAAAGGTCTCTAAAATTGACATTTGCTCGCTGAGTTGGGTCAATTTCACATCCAGGTTCATGGAGCTAGCCACAACCTCGCGAATATCCCCAGGCGGAATATCCCCTGCCAAGAATTCTGCGGCCATGGTTTGAGCAATTTCCTCAAAGGACATGGTGCTTAAAGCTTCAATTTGTTGGGGCGTGAGAACAGGGATTCGTTCAGGGAGAAATAAACCCCCATCTCCTGGCATACCCGAAAGCACGGCCTCCTTGAGAGAGGCCGGTGTGCTGATATTTTTAGTGCTAAAATATTTCAAGATTTAATCCAGTATTCTAGCGCCTTGTTGACTAATGGCAGAAATAAATAAGTCACTTCCAAGATCTTCCTGGAGAAAAATCTGCCTCATAGTATGACCAGCCTTGTGGGCAATATCCTCATCAGGACACAAGGCAAACATGGAGGGTCCTGATCCAGAAATCCCGCACCCCAGGGCACCTTGCTCCAGGGCCGCCGCTTTGACCTTCTCATAACCAGGTATTAATTGTCCCCGATGGGGTTCAGCCAGTTCATCAACCAAGGAACGGGTGATCAAATCAAAATCCATCTGATATAAACCAGCTACAAAACCAGCGATATGTCCCATCTGTCTGGTGGCTGTTCCCATGGGTATGGATCCTGGCAAAATTTCCCGGGCATCTCTGGTTTTGATATGCATGTGGGGATGAACCAAAGCACATGTGAAGGCTGCCGGTGTTGCCAGAGAAACAATATCAAGGGGGTCCAAACTATGTATCAAAGTAAATCCACCCAGAAGGGATGGCGCAGCATTATCGGCATGGGGAACCCCAGTGGCGGCCCGCTCGCTCTCCAGGACAAATGGTAGGAGTTCTCGAGGAGACAGCCTTAGGTCGAATAACTCATTTACAGCCACAACAGCAGCCACGGCGCTTGAGGCACTGGATCCCATACCGCCCACAATGGGGACTCCTTTTAAAATTTCCATCTCCATCCCCCATGAGAGACCTTTTGAGTCTAAAAGTGCTTGAACAGCCACACCTGCCGTGTTGAGTTTGGGATCATTGGGCAGGGAACTGAAAGCACCTGTCAGGGGCAATATTTTAATCCCGGGAACATCTGAAGGCTTACAAATAACGATATCCCCAGGTTCTTCAAGGGCAAATCCGAGGACATCAAAACCACTTACAGCGTTGGCGACACTGGCTGGGGCATATGCACGAACTGACTGCTTCACTTTATTCCCTCATCAATCTTTGAAGAATCTATCATGTAATTCACGTTTGACCCTTACTTCATCCTCTCTGGAAATAACAATTGAAATATTACGCTCAGAAGAGCCCTGTGCAATGGCTACAACATTTACGCCAAGCTCACCCAGGGCACTAAACACCTTTCCTGAAATACCTGGTGTATGCCGCATATTCTCACCAACCACGGCCACAATACACAGATCATCCTCAATGAGAATTTTAGCTATTCCGTGGACTTGCATTTCTAACTGAAATTCACTTTCCAGCGCTGCTTTAGCCCTTTCAGCGCTTTCTGGCTCCACAGCAAAACAAATGGAGTGTTCACTGGAAGCCAAAGAGATAAGCATGACACCAACATCAGCATTGGCCATGGCCATAAAAATCCTGCCAGTCAATCCCGTTTTACCAATCATCCCGCTCCCCTGAATACGGATCAACGAAATGGAGCTTGTGCTTGAAATCCCAGTTATTCGATAATTCTTATCTTGTCCCTCCTTGTCAATCAAGGTCCCAGGAAAATCAGGATTGAATGTGTTCTTAATGCGAATGGGTATCCCTGCCTGCATGGCAGGCTGAATGGTTGGAGGAAAGATGACCTTGGCGCCAAAATGGGACATCTCCATGGCATCTTCATAAGTCATTACCGGAATGGGATAGGCATCTGGCACTTCCCGAGGGTTGGCTGTGAGAATACCATCAACATCAGTCCAGATTTCTATTTCACTGGCTCCCAGGGCTGCTCCAAAAATAGCCGCAGTATAATCAGAACCACTACGCCCTAACGTGGTTGTCTCTCCCTGGCTATTTGAGGCAATAAACCCGGTTATAATTTGTGTTGAATCATGTTCCTTGAAATACGCTGAAATATTCTTATTGGTTAATTCAAAGTCAACGATGCCAGAACTATAGTTATCATCCGTTCGGACATAATACCTGCTATCAATAAATTCTGCCTCACCACCAAACTCTGCAAGACTTGCAGTAATTATTCGCGCGGAAAGACGTTCTCCATAACTCAATATCTGATTATAGGTCTTAGGGGCAACATGTCTCACCAGATAAACCCCTCTCAAAATCTCACCGAGTCGAGACGTATACTTTCTCACCTCTTCAAGTAATATTTCCTGGCGATGGTTGGTCGTCATGGCTTTGACCATACTAGTATGCTTTACCACAAATGAAGCAAACTCCGTAGAGTAGGCTTCGTCACTATTATCTGCCAGTTCTACCATCTTTATCAGTTGATCGGTGACACCACCAAAGGCAGAAACTACAACAGCAATCCGGGTTTCTTTTTCAGCTTTCCTGATAAGTTCCAGAACTGCAGCAAGTCGTTCTGGGGTGGCAATTGAGGAGCCACCGAATTTCATAATTTTCATATCTTGATTTTCATTTCCCCTTGATTTTCAATGACAAATCTACCTGGATTTCACACAGTGTGCTATGCCAAATCTCACTATCAATCACGATTCATTGACATAGGTGAGCCAGGATTTGTACAGGGGATTGCGCCCATGGACAACATCCATATATGCTGTCTGTAATTTCTCTGTGATTGGCCCCCTGCCCCCAGAACCTACCACCCGGTGATCCAACTCCCGAATTGGGGTCACTTCACTTGCTGTACCTGTAAAAAAGGCTTCATCAGCGGACAATAACTGTCCCACTGAAAGACGACCAACTTTAACCCTAAATCCAAGATCCCGGGCAAGATGAATAAGCGTTTCCCTGGTAATACCCATAAGGATGGAGGAATCTTCCGCGTTGGTATAGAGTTTTCCATTCTTGATGAGAAAAATATTCTGACCCGCTCCTTCGGCAATGGTACCCTCTTGATTAAGCAATAAGCCCTCATCGAAACCCTTGGATTTGGCATCCTGAACTGCCAGAAGCGAATTCAAATATTGGCCATTGGCTTTGGCAGTTGTGGGAAAAGAACTGGAGTGAAATTTTCGCCAGGGTGAGACGGTGACTCGAACCCCATTCACCAGGGCATCCTGGCCCAGATAAGCGCCCCAGTCAAAAGCGCCGATGGATACTTCCACAGGACAATCTTTTGGATGCACACCAAGTGTATCATATCCATAAAAGGCAACTGGCCTGATGTAACCGTTTTCAAGTTCATTTTCCTTGATAATATCAAGACAGCCCTTGAGCATGTCTTCGTTACTAAAGGGAAGCTCCATGCGATAGATTTTTGCTGAGGTGAAGAAACGATCAATATGGTCGTTCAGTTTAAAAATGGCAGGACCGTCCTCAGTGATATAGCACTTAACCCCTTCAAAGATTCCACTCCCATAATGCAAGCCGTGAGACATAACATGTGTGGTAGCCTGATTCCAATTTACAATTTTCCCGTTAAACCATATTTTTTCACAATGACTCGGCATGATTCAAATCCTATTTCTTCATATTCTTATTGCTGATATTGGATTTCATCAGCTTATAGTTCAGGCTATCAACCAACGCCTGCCAACTTGCCTCGATAATATTTTCTGAAACCCCAACAGTAGACCAGCTCTGTTCTCCATCTGTGCTCTCAATGAGCACCCGGACAACAGCCTTGGTTCCATTGGTTCCATCCAGGACACGTACCTTGTAGTCTTTCAAGTGAACAACAGAGAGCTGTGGATAAAAACGTGTCAAGGCTTTCTGGAGTGCCTTATTCAGTGCATTCACAGGACCTACACCATCAGCAGCCGTATGTTCAACCTCACCATTGACCCGAACCTTGAGCATGGCATCTGCCAGGTTGTGACCATCTCTGGCATAGCTGACTATCACCCTGGAATCCTCAACCTCAAAGAAGGGTGAAAAACTGCCCATTTTCTCCTTGAGAATGAGTTCAAATGAAGCTTCTGCAGCTTCGTATTGGTAACCCCCATGCTCCATCTCCTTAATGTGCTGGACGACTTGCTTAGGAAGTTCCCCTCGGGCATTTTGAAGGTTAATTTCAAGTTCTTCAGCCTTGTACCGGATATTACTCTGTCCTGAAAGATCTGAAACCAGAACTCTTTGTTTTGCCCCCACATCGGTAGGCACAATATGTTCATACATCCGACTATCTTTCATCACAGCACTGACATGAATGCCACCCTTATGGGCGAAGGCTGATTTTCCAACAAAGGGAGCCCGATCATCGGGATGTAGATTCATGATTTCGAAAACATAGTTTGCCATTTTCGTCAATTGAGTTAGATCAACAGGATGTTTCAGATCAAGACCAAGTTTTAAAATTAGATTTGGAATAACCGTGCTGAGATTTGCATTTCCACAACGCTCTCCCACCCCATTCATGGTCCCCTGGACATGATTGGCCCCTGTTTGGACAGCTGTGATAGTATTGGCAGCAGCCATACCACCGTCATTGTGGGCGTGAATACCAACGGGGACATGAAAAGTATCTAATACATGCTGGGTTGCCTGGGCAACTTCATGAGGTAGGGTGCCACCATTGGTGTCACACAAGACCAGGGTATCAGCACCACCAGCCTGGGCAGCTCTGAGCATTTCCATGGCAAATTCCGGTGAATCTTTGTACCCATCGAAGAAATGCTCTGCATCAAAAACAACCCGTCGCCCTTCCTGGACCAGATAGGCTACAGACCTTTCAATCAACTCTGAATTTTGGCTGGCATTCAGTCCCAGGCCCTTTTCTGCATGGAGTCGCCAGGTCTTCCCGAATATGGAGACCACCTCGGTTTCAGCTTTTAATAAGGCGTTCAGGTTTGGATCTGAGGTGACGCCTGCAATGGTTCTGGCCGTAGAGCCGAAGGCACAAATCTTAGCCTGCTTCCAGGTCATCTTCTTGGCCCGGGCAAAAAATTCCTGATCCCTGGGGTTGGAGCCAGGCCAGCCCCCTTCAAGAACACCAATTCCGAACTCATCCAAACGCTGTGCAATATGCAGCTTATCGTCTACGGAAAGATTTACGCCTTCTCCCTGAGTACCATCTCTCAGGGTCGAATCAAATAACTCTATGGTTCTCTGCTCAGACACGTCAACGTACCTCTTGGGTTAGCCAGCTATTTTTTTTGAGATGTTCGCTTTCAAAATCAGCAATTTCCTGCTTGTACGAAAGGGTTTGACCGATTTCATCCAATCCATTCAACAGACAGTGTTTTCGATAGGCATCCAGATCAAAAGTATAGCGGGTACCAGTACTGCTGGTAACCGTTTGTTGCTCAAGATCTACATCAAGTGAAAAGCCTGGAATACTCAATGTTGCTTTAAATAACTCCCCTATTTGGTGGGAGGAGAGAACAATGGGGAGCATCCCATTTTTGAAGCAATTGGAATAAAAGATATCAGCAAAGCTCTCTGCGAGAATGACTTGAAACCCGTAATCCAGAAGTGCCCAGGGCGCATGTTCGCGACTGGATCCACATCCAAAATTTTCTCTGGTTAACAATACGGTGGCACCTTGATAGCGCCCCTCATTCAGGACGAAATCTTGATTCAGAGGCCGGTTGGTGCAATCCTGACCTGGTTCGCCATGATCCAGATAGCGCCATTCGTCAAATAAATAGGGACCAAAACCCGTCCTGCGGATTGATTTCAGGAATTGTTTGGGGATGATGGCATCGGTGTCCACATTGGATCTATCCAGAGGTGCTACCAAACCAATATGTGATATGAATTTTTGCATCTTAGTTCTCGTAATATTTTGTGACGTTGGTGACGTGCCCTGCAATAGCTGCTGCTGCTGCCATGGCGGGACTTAATAGATGAGTGCGTCCCCCCTGACCCTGTCTACCTTCAAAGTTTCGATTTGATGTGGAAGCACAGCGCTCACCCGGTTCCAGTCGATCTGCATTCATGGCCAGACACATGGAACAACCTGGCTCCCGCCACTCAAAACCTGCATCCAGAAAAATCTTATCCAGCCCCTCTGCTTCTGCCTGGGCTTTCACAGGACCTGATCCAGGAACCACCATGGCCAGGGAAATAGCAGAGGCAATACGTTTACCTTTTACGATGCGGGCAGCTTCTCTAAGGTCTTCAATGCGTGAATTTGTACACGACCCGATAAATATCTTATCAAAGGTGATTTGCTCAATGGGCATCCCTGGAGTAAGTCCCATATACTTGAGAGCACTCCTGAATTGCTCAGCTTTGTTTGGGTCAGAAATCTCTGGCACAAATCCATCCACAGGAGCTACCATCTCAGGTGATGTTCCCCAGGTGACCATTGGCTTGATATGAGAGGCATCCATGACAATGGTCTTATCATATGATGCGTCAGCATCAGATTGAAGCGTTCTCCAATGGGCCTCGGCAACGTCCCAGGCTGATCCCTTAGGAGCAAAGTTGCGTCCTTTTACATACTCTATGGTAGTATCATCCACGGCAATAAGACCAGCCTTGGCGCCGGCCTCGATGGTCATATTGCAGACGGTCATACGACCTTCCATGGACATGTTCTGGATGGCTTCACCACCAAACTCGATGGCATGGCCAGTTCCACCTGCAGTACCAATTTGACCAATGATAGCCAGGATCAAGTCCTTGGCTGTGACCCCAGCATGCAGTGCTCCGTCAACACGCACCAGCATGTTTTTTGATTTCTCCTGGACCAGACATTGGGTTGCCAGAACATGTTCCACTTCCGATGTCCCAATCCCAAAAGCCAGCGCTCCTAGGGCACCGTGGGTGGAGGTATGAGAGTCACCACAGACGATGGTCATCCCAGGTAGGGTTATCCCCTGTTCTGGACCGATGACATGGACGATTCCCTGTCGCGGGTCAGACATATCAAAATTGGTGATATCCAATTCAGCGGTGTTGCTTGCCAGGGTGTCGATTTGAAGTTTTGAGACGGGGTCTTCAATCCCTTTGTCCCGATCTTTGGTTGGGATGTTATGGTCAGGAACAGCTACATTGGCATCCTTTCTCCACGGGGCTCTTTTATTCATCCTGAGACCCTCAAAAGCTTGAGGTGACGTGACCTCGTGTATCAATTGTCGATCGATATATAGCAGACTGGTTCCATTATCGTTCTTTCGAACTTCATGGCTTTCCCAGAGCTTATCGTATAATGTTTTTGCTGCCATCAGATATGTTCTTTCACCGTTTCAGTCGTTAGATCTAATTCCTGTTTCTTTTTATGTTGATTCAACGCCTCCAGATAGGCTTTGGCGCTGGCTTCAATGGTATCAGTAGAGATTCCGCGACCAGCATAGATATCTCCATCATGATGCAACCTCAAGGTCACCTCTCCCAGAGCGCTCTTTCCACGGGTAATGGATCGAACCTGATAGTATTCAAGCTTGAATTGCTGGCGAATACCGAGAGCTCGTGCAATGGCTCTGAAACATGCCGCAACAGGACCGTCTCCTGTGGCAGAATCTTGATATTCCCCATCAGGTGTTATGATGCGTACGATGGCCACAGGAATGGTAGTGGTTCCAAGATTAACATGGAGATAATCCAGCTTGTAGAAAGCATCTTCCTGTTCGAGAACGTCTCCCATGATGGCACGCAGGTCCTCATCAAAGACTTCCTTTTTCTTGTCTGCCAGTACCACAAATTCTTTATAAATGATTTTGAGGCGTTCTTTATCCAGATGATATCCAAGCGCTTCAAGACGAGATTTCAATCCAGCCCTTCCCGAATGTCGCCCCAGGACAATTTTACTCTCTCTAATTCCAACAGAATCTGGATTCATGATCTCGTAAGTATTGCGGTTCTTGAGCATGCCATCCTGATGAATTCCCGATTCGTGGGCAAAGGCATTTTCACCAACAATGGCCTTATTGGGCTGGACCAACATGCCTGTGTACATGGAGACCATGCGGCTGGTGTTCATGATTTCTTCTGTATGGATGTCAGTATGGCAATCCCATAATTCAGATCGGATCTTCAAGGCCATGACAATCTCTTCAAGAGACGCGTTGCCAGCTCGCTCACCAATTCCGTTGATTGTGCATTCTACCTGTCGGGCTCCATTAGAAATCGCTGTTAATGAATTGGCAACAGCCAACCCGAGATCATTGTGACAGTGCACACTGATAACCGCTTCATCTATGTTAGGAACTCTATCCTTCAGTGCGGCAATCTTTTGACCGAACTCGACGGGGAAAGTATAGCCCGTGGTATCAGGAATATTGACAGTGGTAGCCCCGGCAGCAATCACAGCTTCTGTGATTTCAACAAGATATTCAATGTCGGTTCGTCCTGCATCTTCAGGCGAGAACTCCACATCTGAGGTAAAGGTTTTGGCGTAAGCCACAGCATCACAAGCCATCTGTATGACTTTCTGGCGTTTTTCAGCCAGATTTTTGCCGTAACGATCGCTACCGAACTTTTGTGTGATATGGATATCTGAGGTACCCATAAAGGTATGAATCCGGTATTTTTCAGTCTGTTCCAGGGCACGTCTGACAGCATCAATATCTGGTTCGAGGGCTCTGGCCAATCCCGCAACCACAGCTGATACTTCGCCACCAATGCGCTGGACTGCATCAAATTGAGTGGGTGATGAAATAGGAAATCCTGCCTCAATCACATCAACGCCGAGTTTATCCAGCTGGCGAGCTATTTCTACTTTCTCAAGCAAGGTCAGAGATGCACCTGGTGATTGTTCACCATCCCTCAGGGTGGTGTCAAATACAATTACCTTATCACTCATGCGACCCTCGCACTGATCTGTATCAGTTGTTTAATAACCAGATCGCTCATTTCTGTTGAGCTAACCAATTTGTCTCCATCCTGATAAATCTCACCTGTACGGTATCCAGCTTCTAAAACTTCAGATACTGCAGACTGTATTGCTGCTCCGGCATTCCCCATATCAAGTGTATAACTCAACATCATGGCTACTGACATGATCATGGCCAAGGGGTTGGCTTTATTTTGTCCTGCAATATCTGGAGCTGACCCATGAACGGGTTCATAGAGGGCATGTTTTTCACCAAGACTGGCCGAGGGGAGCATTCCCAGGCTGCCTGTAACCATGGCTGCTATATCACTGAGGATATCTCCAAACATATTTGAAGTAACGATAACATCAAACTGCTTGGGTGTGCGCACCAGTTGCATGGCTGCGTTGTCCACATACATATGGTCCAATTCCACATCGGGATATTCCTGATGAATTTCAATGACGATATCTCTCCAGAATTGGGATACATCCAACACATTGGCTTTATCCACTGAAGTCACGCGGCTACTACGTTTACGGGCAAGATCAAAGGCAACACGGGCGATGCGTTCCACCTCGTGACGTTCATAGACCATGGTATTCCATCCTTTATTGGCATCAGCACCCTTAGGGGTTCCGAAATAGATGCCCCCTGTCAATTCCCTGACAACCATGACATCTACACCTGATACCACTTCCTCGCGGAGTGAGGAAGCACCGGCCAGGGCAGGAAAGACAACAGCAGGTCGCAGGTTTGAATAAAGTCCCAGGCCGCCCCGGAGTTGCAGAAGGGCTTGCTCCGGTTTTTGGTCTTGAGGTAAGGATTCCCATTTGGGACCACCAACTGCGCCGAGGAGGACGGCGTCAGACTGCTGGCACATTTTTAATGTTTCCTCTGAGAGGGGTTTACCCGTCTCGTCAATGGCACAACCACCGACCTGGGCATATTCATATTCAAACTTGACTGATTCCATTTCTCCCACAGTATCCAGGACCTTCAGGGCAGCTTCCATCACCTCGGGACCGATACCATCTCCAGGGAGAACGGCAATTTTATAGGATCGCATCGAATTCATTAACCTCTTTTTCCAATAAAGCTCATCATACCGCGCAATTTGGCTCCCACCTCTTCAATGGGGTGTTCCTGGTTTTGCTGACGCAGTTTTTCAAAATTCTTGCCCCCTGAATTAGATTCCTGGAGCCATTCCTGTGCAAATGATCCATCCTGGACCTCTTTTAGAATAGCTTTCATGCGCTCTTTTGTACCAGCATCAATAACGCGTGGTCCGCGGGTCATTCCACCATATTCTGCAGTCTCACTTACCGAATAATTCATTCGTGTCAAACCACCTTCATAAAAGAGGTCTACAATGAGTTTGAGTTCATGCATACATTCGAAATAAGCCAGGTCAGCTGGATAGCCGGCTTCGGTGAGGGTTTCGAAACCAGTTTTCACCAGATCAGCAACACCGCCGCATAGAACGGCTTGCTCACCAAAGAGATCTGTTTCCGTCTCATCTTTAAAATTGGTTTGCAGCGCTCCAGCACGGGTGCAGCCAATCCCCTTGGCCCAGGCCAGAGCTAGATCTTTAGCATTGCCAGTGGCATCCTGCTCCACAGCAATAAGGCAGGGTACCCCCTGTCCATCCTCATAGGTGCGTCGGACAAGATGACCAGGACTCTTGGGCGCAACCATGATGACATTCACATGAGCTGGTGGCACAATTTGTTTGTAATGAATGTTAAATCCATGCCCAAAGGCCAGGGTTGTTACACCAGACAGATTGGGAGCGACTTCTGCATCATAGATGGCTTTCATGGTTTGATCCGGCAGCAACATCATGACCACATCGGCTGAGGCTGTAGCTTCAGCGATGGTCATGACCTTCAGACCGGCGCCTTCAGCTTTTTGCCAGGAGGCACTTTCTTTCCGAAGTCCCACGCAGACATCCACACCGGATTCCATGAGATTCAATGAGTGTGCATGACCCTGACTTCCATAGCCCAGAACAGCACACTTTTTTCCATTCAATAGTGACAGATCTGCATCGCTGTCATAATACGCGTTTACATTCATTCTAAATTCCTCTTACCTAGCTAATCGCTGATTGAATTTGTTTGGTGGTCCACTGTTGATCCGTGGACATCATTTCTATTTTTGCCTTTAATTCAAGGTGGCTTCCTCGACGCATGGCCATCTTGCCTGAACGCATAAGCTCGACGATATCGAATTCCTTAAGCTTCTGTAAAAAGGATTCGATTTCCATGTCATATCCGGTGGCTTCCACGATGACTGCTCCCTCTTCAGAATCGATGATCTTGGCCCCATATTCACGGGTGAGGAGGTCAAGCTCGGTTCTATCGCCATTGCGTACTGAAACCTTGGCCAGCATATATTCACGGATTACGGCTGGCACATCAGTGACGTCTTCCACCGTATAGGCATTCACCAGTTTTTGAATATTGCGAGCCATGTTAACTCTACGGTGCTGATTGGATTCATCAGTAACGATGGTCATCCGGGTTAGGCCAGCCCGTTCCGTTGCACCGGCGACTATGCTTTTGATTTTAAAGTTTCTGCGTCTGAGTAATGAGACGATCCGGTTCAGAAGACCCGGTTCATCTTCCACAATGGCTACAAT
>JABMOS010000146.1 GCA_013203185.1 Fidelibacterota bacterium
CCCTTATATAGCTTAAAAGGCAACATATTTCTAATCAGTAGGTCACAGGATCGAGCCCTGTCCGGAGTACTAAAGAAGCGCCATCAATTGAGGGCGCTTCTTTTATTTTGACAATGGCGAGAACCAGTTCATTAACCCATAAAGCACAGCATAAAAGTTAACCACTTCATCAGCCCTGCCTGCCTTATCGTAGCTCGAAGAGCGAAGACAGTTCCGGAGTACAATAAGAAAGCGTGTGGTAAAGGTTTTTTTATTCTCTATTAGGTACAGACGGAAGCAGGTAGTTTTTAACGATTACCGGAAAATTCAAAAGTATATCTTATTTATTAGCTGAATGTGTCCCACTTATTCGGACGGGGTAAAAGAAGCTGCTAAATAAAAATAGTTGACAAGAATCAAATAATATATAAATTTTAGAATTACAAGGAGTTGTCAAGATAAATACTGCACAGAATGTCATTATTGAATTGGAATTCGCAGGATACTTACTAATGCAGGCTATGTCGATTGTGCGACTTTTACATATTATGTTGGCTAGTCGCTCACTGGAAGATATAATAATTCAACCAAAATAGGGAGGATTCTATGAAACGTCATGTGCTCAATTCATTTGTAATCGTAGCTTCTGTGGTGGTAGTATTTTTAATCTTGGGGAAAGTAGCTGTTTCGCAAGACAGACAGCAAGATGTGTGGGGAATTGTTAAAAATCAGTCTGGAACACCAGTGAATGGTGTGCTTGTCAAAGTGTACCAACGCTATGGGCCTGGATATAGCAGAAGAAGTTTATATTCAACAACTACTACGGCATATACTGCTGGGTATAATGGGTGGTATGCCATTGATATTGTAGAGGGGTTCTACGATATTCTAGTGAAAGAGGGGACGAGTGATGAAGGGGGCTACACCCTAACATTTCTTGAATCTGGTGAATATCCTGATATTGTCAGAAATATTCAATATGGCAACATAATAACGGAATGAGTTGAGTATTTCCGTATACGTAAATCTCCTGAGTCCTCACACCAACCTGTTGTGGCGCTAAAACCTAATAGATTCAAATGAACAGGCATAGGCGGATGACTAACTCTCAAATGTCGACAAATCGATTCCGAACGTTTTTGGGGGTAATTATAAGACCTCATCATTATAGGTATTCAAATGTCTATTTTCGTTACACACGACAAATACTCTTATTCTTATTAATAGACATCACATCATTATTGGCCATCAATGATTATCAACGTTGGGAGGGCAACCAGATTGGAAACTGGTGGTCGAACGCGGGGCAAATTACTGTCTATGGATTGACTGGAGGACTCGAATGGCCCATAGGTAGTGGGAAGTCACCTGTATTTGCTTCCGGGTTGTGGATAGTCACGGGCAAGGTGGACGGTGTTGTTGATGTACGCTGTGCCGCATCTGAATTCAGTACCGAATTTACACCAGGACCCTGGGGTTCTGATCCTATATCAGAGGCGAATCGCATTTATCAAATCCGTACGGCTGATGGCCCTGCCAACCCAGATTGGCAGGTCTGGCCAGTAGACCAGGGCGCACCCTGGATCGATGTCGACGAAAACGGCGAGTACGACCCTGCCGTAGATATGCCAGATGTGAAGGGCGACCTCTACTTTTGGTGCAGCTACAATGACGGGGAGGCGGGTCAGCACGACCTTCTATGGAGTACCGACCCGCTGGATATAGAAGTGACCAGTGCCATCTATGGTTTCGAGGATCCCTCTCCACTTGGGAATGTACTTTTTATGGAGTGGGATATTTTCAATGCGGGTTCCAATCAGTTAGATTCTGTTTTCCTCGGAATCTGGCAGGATATAACTATTGGTGGAGGATATGATCAGTATTCTGGATCAAATCCCACCCTAGATATGAGTTACCACTACAACGCAGATATACCTGATGAAGTTTATGCCTATCACCCACCAGCTGTAGGGTATACGCTGTTACAAGGTCCGATTGTAGATTCCCCGGGGGATACCGCTTTTCTCTATGGAGATTCAGTTGCAGACTTTAGAAATCTCAGAAGCTCTGGGTTTGTAGCATTCGCTCCATTTCCTGGATACGAAGATCCTCAAGATGCTGAAACGGCATTCAATTACCTGCATGGTTTAAATGGCGCTGGAGAAGCATACATAAATCCTACTACTGGTGAAGCAGATCCTTTTCTTTTCAATGGGAATCCCTTTGAAGGGACTGGTTGGTTAGCCTCAACGCTGGATTTCCCTCACGATTGGAGCGGATTATTAAGTACTGGACCCTTCAGTCTATCACCTGGTGAGCACCAGAAGATTGCCGCTGCATGTATAATCTCTCTAGGCAGTGACAATCTCACTAGTGTTGCTGCTCTTTGGGATGATGTCGAAACAGTTCATGAAGTATTTATGACGCAATTCCAATACTTGAACCAGATGCTGCAGATAAGTGAAGTCAGCATCCCGAGTGGCACTGAAAGTTCTGGGCCTTTCACCTTGGAATTCGAAATCTATGACCCAAACAGCGAATGGTCAAATGATGTAAAAATCAATTATACAGCTCAGGGAGCAACCTATGAGGCTAACTTGACTTCAAATGGCAACAATATCTGGCAATGTGAGATTCCAGCTCTCAGTATCGATTCTACTACAACGATGTATTACTATCTCAGTTCCGATGATGGTCTTGGTAATCTGGACTACTGGCCTGCAGGAGCACCCTACAACATGCAGACATTCGTATTTGGTCCTGATGTGGCCCCTCCAGTGCTTGGCGGACTAGAACCACAAAGTAATATCCATTATCTGCTCAGCTTTGAGAAAACGATACAGATCGATACGGTCTATGATGACCGTTTCGGAATCAGCGAGAGCTGGCTGAACTGGACCGTTGGCAGTGGTGACATCATGACTACACCAATGGTACCGGTTGACACCACTGAAATTGAGTGGCAGGAGAACGTGATCTACAGCGGTATTCTGTCCGGTCAGGCATTGCAGCTGGGGGATACAATCCGTTACTGGATCACAGCCCAGGACGGCAGTAGCAATGCCAATGTTTCTCAATCTCCTACGCAGTTCTTTTTAGCTGAAGATCATGAGATCCTCGGGGCCTGGGATGGGTTATCGATATATACGGAAATTCGGGATTGGGATACTTTTCAGCATGGCTCACTTGTACCAATGGCTCCGTGGGCATATGTTGTTAATCTCGTCTTAACAAATACTGGTGCGGTCAAAGATACAATGACCATGACTCGGCACCTTGATCTGACCTCCTTCGCAAGTGGCTGGATCAACATACCCATGGCATACAACTTTATCCATGAAGAGGGCTATGGTCTCGTGCAGTTCTTTAACAGTGGTGAATGGCATACGCTGGATTCCCTGCATGGGCGCCAGTTGCCAGGTACCTTTTCATACAGCCTTGAGTCGTACCTGGACGCCGATGATTTTAGCATCCGTTTCCTCGCAGACCGGGCAGAAGGTGGTGTCAATTGGATCATAGATGATGTCATGTTACACCAAAATCCAGACCTGGTATGGATCAATGACACTGTTCAGAAACCGTTGAGGTTTCAACTTCAACAGAACTATCCAAATCCATTTAACCCTACAACAACCATCAGTTACGACATCCCAGAAAAATCAGAGGTCTCACTTGTCATCTATGATATTGTAGGACGAAAGGTTCAGACTCTGGTTTTAATGTCTCAGTCTCCCGGGAGCTATCAGGTTAGTTGGGATGGAGCAAGTCGAGACGGACAGGAGGTAGCCGCAGGCATGTACTTCGCAAGACTGCAAGCAGGTGAATATTCAAGCGTGGTTAAGATGGTATATTTGCGATAAACAGTGAGGGAACCCAGCAATAGCCCCATTTGCCGGCTAAATTTCAAAACTTTTTCAAAATGGTGACTTTTTGGTGACTGACACCCATCAAACCCCTATATAGCTCAAATGGCCAGGGATTTCTAATCCGTAGGTCACAGGTTCGAGCCCTGTCCGGAGTACTAAAAGAGACCTCTCGTTTGAGAGGTCTCTTTTAGTTTTGGCTACAGCGAACACCCATGCAATAATCCTCTACACATACTCTTGGAGCGAGCATCGCAATTATTAAATACAGTAGCCCACACGTGACATCCTATACCAGTAACAAGAATTATTGGAAAGCAATATAATATAATTATATTAGCAATATGCATGATATCAAATTTACCTGGGACAAGATTAAGGCAAAAAGCAACCAGAGTAAACATGGTGTATCATTCGAGGAGGCAACGACCGTATTCTATGACGACTTTGCTTTGGAGTTTTATGATGAGAGTCATGCACAACTGTAGGAAGATAGATACTTGATGCTCGGATTGAGTTCAAAGACCAGACTACTATTGGTGTGTCATTGCTTAAAGGAAGATGAATCAACCATTCGAATCATTTCCGCAAGGAAAGCAACCAAGAACGAGACATCGTTTTATAAAAGGTGAAAATATGAAAAACGAATATGATCTTGGCGCAATGAGGAGTCGCAAGAATCCTTACGCAAAACATCTTAAAAAGCAGGTTACTATTAGACTTGGGATTGATGTGATTGACTATTTTAAATCCCTCTCAGAAGAGACTGGTGTTCCATACCAAAACCTGATTAATTCATATCTTATGGACTGTGCACAGCATAAGAAAAAACCTGTAATGACATGGTCGTGATTGATCTCCCATATGGTCTAGTATTGCCTACTCAAAGACTCGCCCACACCCTTCAAACCTTGTAAGAGCTCCATTTATTCCCGAATTTCAAAACTTTTTCAAAATGGAGACTTTATGGTGACCGACACCCTCTAAACCCTTATATAGCTTAATAGGCCAGGGATTTCGAATCCGTAGGTCACAGGTTC